>NZ_JBVHSO010000007.1:0-430488 GCF_055566335.1 Streptomyces sp. NPDC027672
GCGGTGGTGAGGGCCTTCTTCGGGGAAGCGATGCGACGGATGAAGGAGACGGACACGAAAGAACCTCTTGCCTCGGGGACGGGGGATCGCCGGCATGGGACGGGCCACACGCTGTGGCCGCATGCGTCGGCGCCGCGGCCCGCTGTGGGCTCGTGGCGCCTGGCGACGTCATTCAGATAAGCAGCCCCGGCAGCTGTCCGCAATGACCCCCTTTACTAGTGGTGGCCGGATCCGCCGGAAAAGCCGAGTGTGTGGCGTGGGTCTCAATCCCCAGGTCAGCAAGGGTGCACCCGAGGGCGAACCGGGCAAATGGGTCTACGGCCCGGAATCGTAGGTGACGTGCGTCATGTGGGCCTCTTCACCGTCCCGCTCACCCGGCGCGGGCGAGGTGTCACCGTGCGGGACCGTCGAAAGTGACCGCGGTCTCGAAAGCGGCCCGCCGGGTGGCCCGGCGCAGCGCCCGCAGCACCGCCGGACCGAGCGCCACGGTCAGCACCACCGTGCAGACGGCCCGGCCCAGGTCCCAGCCGAGCGAGGTGGCCAGGCAGTACGCGAGGAAACGGGCCAGGTTGGCGGCGACCGGCGCCCCGGCGTCGAAGGAGATCCCGGAGGCGCCCGGCCCCAGGAAGGGCCAGCCGGCCAGGTTCATCACCGTGCCGTAGGCGAAGGCGGCCAGGAAGCCGTAGCAGGCGAGCATCAGCAGCTCGGCCCGGCCGCGCAGCCGCACCGGACCCGGCAGCAGGCCCGCGCCCATCGTGAACCAGCCCATGGCCAGCATCTGGAACGGCAGCCACGGCCCGACCCCGCCCGTGAGCAGCGCGGAGGCGAACATCGTCACCGAGCCCAGCGTGAAGCCGAAGCCCGGCCCGAGCACCCGTCCGCTCAGCACCATCAGGAAGAACATCGGCTCCAGGCCCGCCGTCCCCGCGCCGATCGGCCGCAGCGCCGCGCCCGTCGCCGCCAGCACGCCCAGCATGGCCACGGCCTTCGGTCCGAGGTCCGACTCCGAGATGGTCGCCGCGACCACCGCCACCAGCAGCCCCAGCAGGCCCGCGAAGAGCCACGGTGCGTCCTGGGCGTGGGCGCTGATCCGCGATCCGGGCGGGGCGAGGAACGGCCAGCCGAAGGCGGCCACCCCCACCGCGCCGGTCAGCGCCAGCGCGGCCAGCGAGCGCGGGCCGAGCCGGACGGCGTGCGGCCGGGCGGGCCGCCGGGGTGCGCGGAGCGGCGTGTCACGGGGCGTGGGGCCGGGGGCGCGGGTCATGCCAGGGCCTCGCGGACCTCGGACACGGTCAGCCAGCGCTGCGGCGCCAGGATCTTCGTCACCTGCGGTGCGAAGGACGGCGAGGACACCACGATCTCGGCCGTCGGACCGTCGGCGATCACCTCGCCCTCGGCGAGCAGCACCACCCGGTGGGCCAGCTCGGCTGCCAGCTCCACGTCGTGCGTGGCCAGCACGATCGCGTGGCCCCGTGCCGCCAGGTCGCGCACCACACCGACCAGGCGGGCCTTGGCCGCGTAGTCCAGGCCGCGGGTCGGCTCGTCCAGCAGGAGCAGCGGCGGGCGGGCCGTGAGGACCACGGCCAGCGCGAGCACCAGGCACTGGCCCTCGGACAGGTCGCGCGGATGCGTGGTGTCGGTGATGTCCGGCAGCAGCGTGCGGACCAGGGCCCGGCAGGTGCCGGGCGCGGCGCCCGCGTCCTGGTCGGCCGCGGCGCACTCGGCGGCGACCGTGTCCGCGTACAGCAGGTCGCGCGGGTCCTGCGGCACCAGGCCGACCTGGCGTATCAGGTCGCGGGGCGCGGTGCGGTGCGGGGCGGTACCGCCGACGGTGACGGTTCCGGCGTCGGGCGCGAGCAGGCCGACGAGGGAGCCGAGCAGGGTCGACTTGCCCGCGCCGTTGCGGCCCATCAGCGCGATCGTCTCGCCGGGCGACACGGTCAGGTCCACCTGCCGCAGGGCGTGGACCTGGTCACGGCGGACGGACAGCGAGCGGACCTCGGCCAGCGGGCGCGTCCCGGCGGGCGGCGCGGTGCCCGGGGCGGGGGAGGAGGCGCGGCGGCGGAAGCGGAAGCGGCGGGCCGGAGCGGCGGCGGGCGCGGCGCCGGGCGCGGTGCCGAGGGCGGGACCGTCCGCGGCCGTGTGCGAGCCGTCGCGCGGGGCCGGGACCGTGTGCGAGTCCTCCCGCCGGGCCGGGGCCGTGTGCGCGAGGCGTTCTCTCAGCTCCCCGGCGCGGCGGCGGGCGTCGCGGACGGTCAGCGGCAGCGGCGACCAGCCGGCCAGCCGGCCCAGCGCGATCACCGGCGGGTACACCGGGGAGACGGCCATCACCTCGGACGGCGTGCCGGTGACCGGCGCGGCGCCCGGCGCGGGCAGCAGCACGACCCGGTCGGCGTACTGGATCACCCGCTCCAGCCGGTGTTCGGCCAGCAGCACCGTCGTGCCGAGGTCGTGCACCAGCCGTTGCAGCACGGCCAGCACCTCCTCCGCGGCGGCCGGGTCCAGCGCCGAGGTCGGCTCGTCCAGGACCAGGACGCGCGGGTGCGGGGTGAGGACCGAGCCGATCGCGACCCGCTGCCGCTGTCCGCCCGAGAGCGTGGCGATCGGACGGTCCCGCAGCGCGGCCAGCCCCAGCAGGTCCAGCGTCTCCTCCACCCGGCGCCGCATCACCTCCGGGGCGAGCCCCAGCGACTCCATGCCGTAGGCGAGTTCGTCCTCCACGGTGTCCGTCACGAAGTGCGCCTGCGGGTCCTGCCCCACCGTGCCGACCACGTCCGCGAGATCGCGCGGCCGATGGGTGCGGGTGTCCCGGCCGGCCACCGTCACCCGTCCGCGCAGCGTGCCGCCCGTGAAGTGCGGGACCAGTCCGCTGACCGCGCCCAGCACGGTCGACTTGCCCACCCCGGACGGACCGGCGAGCAGCACGAGTTCACCTTCGGGCACCTCGAAGTCCACACCGGCGACGGTGGGCCCGGCGGCGCCCTCGTAGGTCACGCTGACTTCCTCGAAGCGGATCACGAGGGCTCCTTGGACACGAACCGGGGGGCGGGGCGGGGCGTAGGGGCTTTCCGGGCGGGGCCGGGCACGGGCCGGGGCACGGACGCGGGTACGGGCGCGGGGCCGGTCCGCGGGCCGGGCGGCCTCGGGACGGCGAACGCGGGCAGCAGGGCGAGCAGCACGGCCGCGGCGGGCCAGAGCGGGAGCGTCGGGGCGACGAGCGGTACGACGCCGGGGTGCAGCGCCTGCGGGTCCTGCGCGGAGGCCAGCGTCAGCAGCCCGGCCACCGCGGCACCCGAGCCCGCGACCAGCCAGGCCCGAGCGTCCCAGGGGTCCGGCCGGTACCGGGTCCGCAGCGAACGCCGGCCGCCCAGCCGCAGCCCCGCGAGCGCGGCGACGACCCCGGCGAGCAGCACGGGCAGCCCGTACGCGCCGCCCTCGGCCGTCAGCAGCCCGTACGTGCCCGCGCACACGCCCAGCAGCCCGCCCAGCGTGAGCGCGGCCGTCGTACGGCGGACGGACGCGGGGACCTCGGCGGTACGGCCGTAGCCGCGCGCCTCCATCGCGGCGGCGAGCGCCACCGACCGCTCCAACGCGCCCTCCAGCACCGGCAGTCCGACCTGGAGCAGGCCCCGCACCCCCCGGTCGGGGCGGCCGCGCAGCCGGCGGGCCGCGCGCAGCCGCCGCACGTCGGCGATCAGGTGCGGCGCGAAGGTGAGGGCGACGACCACGGCCACGCCCGTCTCGTACAGGGCGCCCGGCAGGGATTTCAGCAGCCGGGTGGGGCTCGCCAGGGCGTTCGCGGCGCCCACGCAGACGAGGAGGGTGGCCAGCTTCAGACCGTCGTAGGCCGCGAACAGGACCGCCTCGGCGGTCACCCGGCCGCCCAGCCGGATGCCCTGCGCCCAGTGCGGCAGCGGGACTTCGGGCAGGGTGAGCAGGGTGTGCGTGCCCGGGATCGGGGAGCCGAGGGCCACCGCGAACAGAACGCGGACGACGACCACGGCGAGCGCGATCCGGACGAACGCGCCGTAGGAGCGGGCCCAGGGCGCGGCGGAGCGGTGCGTCGCCACGACGTAGCCGGCGGCGGCGGTGAGGAGGGCCAGCAGGAGCGGGTTGGTGGTGCGGGTGGCGGCGGTGCCGAGCGAGAGCGCCCACAGCCACCAGGCACCGGGGTGCACGGTCGCCCACCGGGAACGCCCCGGCCCGGCCGGACGCACCGGCTCGCGCGCGTGCTCCTGTCCCGGCTCAGCCGGACGCACGGACCCGCGCGCGTGCCCCTGTCCCGGCTCAGCCGGACGCATCGCGCCGCCGCCTGGCCTGCCACGCCGCCGCGGCCGCCAGGGCGGCCACCGCCGCCGCGCCGACCGGCAGCCCCAGCGACGGCCCGCCGTCACCACCGCCGTCACCGCCGCCGGCCGGCCCGTCCGTCCGCCGTGCCTGCCCCGACACCTGCTCGCCGCACCCCTGCGCCGGATACCCGGCGATCGCGCACAGCAGGGCGTTGGTGTCGTAGCGCAGCGGCTTGGCCACGGCGGCGAGCGCGTCCGCGCTCGTCGCGTCGGGCGCCACCCGCGCGCACGCCGTCCGCCGGTCCGGCGGTGTCTCGCCGGACGGCGCGTCCGCGCGCGTGCCGAAGTCCAGGACCAGCGCCACCCGTTTCGTCCCCGGCCGCGCGGGCGTGTCCGCGCAGAGGGTGCCGAAGTCCGCCGTGCCGCGCGGCCGGGCCGCGTCCGCCGAGTCCGCGCTCACCGCGAACCGGAAGCCCTGGACCGCTCCGTCGCCGGGCCGGGCGGACGCCGGGCCCTGCGTGGCGTACGTCCAGTGGCCGCCGGTGCGCTCCCAGAAGGACCAGTAGCGGTAGCCGGTGGCGCCGGCCGGCCCGGCGGAGCCGAGCAGCAGCAGCGCGGCGGCGAGCAGCGGCACGGCACGGCGGACGGCGGTCACGCGCCGCGCTTCTTCCGGCCGCTGAGCAGGAAGCCGATGCCGATGCCGGCGACGAGGCAGACACCGACGAACCACCACACGCCGGCCTTGGAGTCCTTCTTCTCGTCCCGCGCGGCCGGGTCGTGCCCGCCGGCCTCCATGTGCGGGGCCGGGCCCAGCGCGTTCAGGGAGGCGACCAGACTGGTGCCGCCGAAGTCGCCCGGCTGCTCGCGCAGCGCGTGCGCGGCGAGGATCAGCTGCGCGTACGCGGCCGGGCCGCTGCGCTCCGCCCACGGGCCGGCGTTCTTCTCCAGCCAGGCGTACGCCGTGCGGGCCGGTCCGCCGCGGCCGTCCGCGGCGAGCGCGACGACCGCGTCCGCGGTGTTGCCGAAGTCGGGCTGGTCCTTGGCGCCGGGCAGCGTGGAGGTGAGGTGGCCGGACGTGCCGACGGCCGCCGCCAGATAGGCACCGGCGTTGTCGGCGACCTGCCGCCGGGTGGGACGGTCCGCCCCGCTGCAGCCGTCCCGCTCCGGGGCCTTGCCGGTCCCGGCCACGAAGCCCTTGCCGAGCGCGCCCAGCAGGCCGGCCGCCGTGGCGTCCGCGTTGGGCGTCAGCTCGCCCTTCTCGTCCGGCTGGAAGGCGAGGGCGCCGCCGCCGTCCCGGCCGCACGGCACGGACCAGGCGGGCAGCGCGTCGTACGGGGACTTGCCGGAGACCCGGACGGACGCCGGGTCGGTGCCGGCCGCGGCGAGCGCGCCGATGACGACGGAGGTGGAGTTGGCGTCGCTCGGGTCGCCCGGGTAGTAGCTCCAGCCGCCGTCCTTGTTCTGCACGGACTTCAGCCATCCCACGGCCTTCTCCACGGCGCCGCCGTGCCCGCCGGTCGCGGCCAGGGCCTGGACGGCGGCGGCCGTGCTGTTGGTGTCCGGCTTGAGCTTGGCGTCGCAGGGCTTGTCCGGGGCGGCCCGGTAGGCGGCGAAGGCGCCGTTCGCGCACTGCTGGCCGGTGAGCCAGTCCACGGCGGGGGCGGCGGGCCGGTAGCCGAGGGTGCGCTGCGCGACCAGCGTCAGCGACTGCCGCCACACACCGTCGTACGTCGGGTCGCCCTTGCCGTACAGCCCCGACGGGACCGTCGCCTTGGGGGACGGGGACGGGCCGGCGGCCGTGGCGGGCGCGGCGGCGGCCAGCACGCCTACGGCGGCGAGAGCCGCGGCACTGCGGCGGACGTTCATGGTCGGCGACTGCCTCTCCTGCGGGGAGCCGGGCGGCGCACGGGGATCCCCCGGGCGGCTCGGCTCCGTCAACCTCGACGGTGCCGTGCGCGGCGGACCGCCGGCGCACGCGAGCCGGTCAACGCCCCGCCCGGGAGCGTTCCGGGACGTGAAACAGGGCAACGCCGGAATTGCACCGGCTTCCCCCCGTACGGGTGTGACGACCCCGCCACTTTACCGGCCGCCCTCGCGGGGTCCGGGGGCGGCCGTGGCCCCGGACCCGCGCGGGGGCTACGCCGCGGACCGGTCCGGCTCCGGGGTGACCGTCGCCGTCAGGTGGCGGGCCATGCGGCGCAGGGCCGCCTCGCACTCCGCGGCGCTCTCGCCGGTCGCCACCCAGTGGGCGAGGCGGTCGGTCAGGTCCGCGTGCGGGGCCGCCGTCACCGGGTCGCCCGTGCGGCGGGTGAGGACCATGCGTTCGGCGGCCGGGTCGTCCGCGGCGGCGGGGTCCAGCCGGAGGTGGGTGAGGCGGCCGGTCAGGGCCGGGTAGGCGAACTGGACGGCGGCGGCCCGCTGCCGGGTCGGGGTCACGTCGGGCAGCCCGCCGGTCGCCAGCACCGCGGCGGCCCCGGCCAGGTCGACACCGGTGGCCCGCTCCACCAGCAGCGGGATCAGATCGCCGGGCGGATGCGGGGCGACGCCCAGCACGCGCGGGCCGCGGGCGGTGAGCCGCAGGGTGAGGTGCGCGACCGTATGGGTGAGGCCGAGGGCGCGCACGGTCCGCTCCACGCACTGGCGCAGGAACCGGTTGTGCAGCAGCCCGTCGTGCGCGTGGACGCAGTGCCGCAGCGGGCGGCGGGCGGGCGCCGGCCCCGGCGTCGTCCGGGTGAGCGCCACGATGCGGACCTCGTCGTCCAGGACGACGGCCTCCACGGACACCGGCGGGCCCTGGGCCGCCTCGCCGTCCGCCGGTCCGGCCACCGGCACCCGGTGCCGCGCCAGCAGCGCCCGCAACGCGACGGGGTCGGCGCACACCGCGGCCGTCTCGTACGGCAGGCCCGGCACTCCCAGCCGGCCGGCGAGCCGCGCGGCCGGGAGCAGATGCTCCGCGGACCAGGTGAGCACACCGCCGACCGCGCGTCCGGCCGCGTACCGCAGCACCGCCTCGGCCGTCTGCTCCTCGCGCGCGGGGTCCGCCGCGAGATGACCGGTCAGATACGGCCGCGCCCAGGCGGGCGGGTCCGGGTCGACCAGCAGCACCGGACGGACCGCGGCGATCCGGGCCAGCGGGAACTCGCCGCAGACGTCGCGGCGGCCGGACCCGAGGAGAACGACGGGCAACGCCATGGATGGCCGGACCTTCCCCCGGGGGAAGGCGGTCGTCGAACACCCCGGGTGCCGCTCCCCCATCGGCGGCACCCGGGGCGGGTCGGATCTTGCTCTCCGTGCAGTGATCCTCACCCACCGCACCAGCAACTGTCAACGATAGCTGCGCAATTGGGCAGGGAGCCTTGTCACGTCTGGTCGCCGAACGGGCCGAGCGGGTAGCCTCGCGCCAGCCACCGCATGCAAGACGCGCCCAGGGGGGACCTCGGTGAGTGACGCCTACGCCGCGCTGGCCGAAGTCCTGGACCGGCTCGGCGAGCTGACGTGCAGGCCCGGCCGGCTGCCGGAGGCGCTCGACGTGGCCGGCCTGTCGTACCGCACCGGCATTCCCGTGGGCGTCGTGGTGGAACTGCTCTCCGGCGGCCGGGCCGCGGAGACCTGCCTCGCCGAACGCGTGCGCCGCCGCCTCGACTTCATCCGGGAGACCCGGCGCCGGCCGGACGGCAAGCGGTACTCGCTGGACGAGCTGGCCAGGATCGCCGGAACCAGCAGGCAGTGGCTGAGCGAGTGGCGCAAGAGCGGGATGCCGAGCCTGGAGCACGCCGACCGGCTGCGCCGGTTCTTCGGCCTGCCCGCGGGCTTCTTCACGGCCGACGAACCGGAGGCGCTGCACGCGGCCCTGCAACCGGTGCTGCAGGGCCTGGAGGCCGAGGCGGACCCGCTGCTGCGGCTGCGTGAGAGCGGTCTGATACGACTGGCCGCCCGTGCCCCGCAGATGAACGCCCGGCAGCTCGCCACCCTGGCCGACCTGGCCGAAATGATCATCGCCTCGGAACGGGCGGGGGACACCGGACGCACCTGAGCGGCGCGAGGTGTGGGGTCCCGCCCAGTGCTTTGAACGGTGCGACGCGCTGGGTGCTGCCGGGTGCTTTGTGCAGCGCGACGCGCCGGGTGCTCCCGGTGCCCCTTCTGGTGTGACGCGGGTCTCAGCCGGGGCGTGTCACGGGGGGCCGGGCTGTCTCGTCTCGGGTGTGAGCAATCGCTTCGAGGGGAGACCAGGATGAGGATTGTGGTGGTGGGCGCCGGGTACGCCGGGACGTTCGCGGCGAACCGGGCGGCCCGGAAGATCAAGGGCGCCGAGGTCACGGTGGTCAACGCGCGCCCGGAGTTCGTGGAGCGCATCCGGCTGCACCAGCAGGTCGCCGGCACGGCCGAGGCCGCGACCCCGCTCGACGCGATGCTGCGGCCCGGCATCGCCACGCGGATCGGCACCGTCGAGAAGGTCGGCGACGGCACGGTCCTCCTCGGCGACGGCGAGAGTATCGGCTACGACCGCCTGTTCCTGGCCGTGGGCAGCACGGTCCGGGCGCTTCCCGGCACCGTCCCGGTCGGCACCTGGGAAGGCGCCCGGCAGGCCCGGGCGGCACTCGCCGCGCTGCCCGCGGGGAGCACCGTCACCGTGGCCGGCGGCGGCCCGACCGGCCTGGAGACCGCGACCGAGGTGGCCGAGGCCCGGCCCGACCTGCGGGTGCGGATCGTCGCCCCGTCGGTCGCCGACTGCCTGTCGGGCGGCGCCCGGCGACGGGCGCTCGCCGCACTGGACCGGCTGCGGATCGAGGTCGTCGACGACGGCGTCGAGGAGGCCGCCGCGGGTGTGGTGCGGCTGCGCTCGGGCCGGGAGGCCGGCTCGGACCTGACGCTGTGGGCGATCGTGGCGGGCGTCCCCGACCTCGCCGCGCGCAGCGGCCTGGACGTGGACGCCGGCGGCCGGATCGTGGTCGACGCCTGCCTGCGCAGCGTCACCGACCCGCACGTCTTCGCCGTGGGCGACTGCGCGGGCGTGCCCGGCACCCGCTTCGGCTGCCAGACCGCCCATCCGCAGGCCAAGGCCGCGGTCGACGCCCTGGCCCGGCTGGAGCGGGGCCGCGCGCCCGAGCCGTACACCCCGCGCTACGTGGCCCGGTGCGTCAGCCTCGGGCGCGCGGACGCGGTGGCCCAGTTCACCCACCCCGACGACAGCCTCCGGGACGGCTACCTCGGGGGCGGCGCCGCGATGGCGTTCAAGAAGATCGTCTACGTCGGCACGAAGTACAGCACCCGCAAGGCGGTGGGTGCCTGACCGGGGCGGCCGGCGCCTGACCGGGGTGGCCGCGCTGACCGGTGCGGCCCGGGGCCTTCGTCCGGCATGAGGGCACGGAAAAACCTACGAGACGGGTTCCCTTCGCCGGTATGGTCCGGATCAGGTCCTGGGGGTCGTCGTCCGGCCTGACCACTGCCTTCCGACCTCTCAGCCCCACCGTCGCCGTCGGCCCGGGCGGACACCTGCGCGTCTCGCCTGAGTCGGCTACTCCGGTTGGACTCCCTCACTCGCCTCGTAGGCTGCTTTCAGGATACAACGGGCAAGGCGTGACGGAACCGCCCAATTCCCACCATTTGCCGACGCCTGTACGGGTGGTCACGCCCGGGGGGACGGTTCCGTCAGGTCGATCAGGCGGCACACCGTCTCGATGTCGACCTTCACCTGGGCGATGGAGGCGCGGCCGGACAGCCAGGTGATGAGGGCCGAGTGCCAGGTGTGCTCGATGACCCGGACCACGGAGAGCTGCTCGGGCGTGGGAGCGTCCAGGCCCATCGCGTCCAGGATGATCGCGGTGGTCTGCCGGGAGACCTGGTCGACCTCGGGCGAGACGCTGCGGTCGGCGAAGGTGAGGGCGCGGACCATCGCCTCGGCCAGGTGCGGTTCCCGCTGGAGGGCGCGGAAGGCGCGCATCAAGGTCTGGGCGACCCGCTCGGCGGCCGTGTCGCCCGCCGGCGGCTTCTTGCGCAGGGTGCCGTGCAGATGCTCCAACTGGTCCTGCATGGTGGCGACCAGCAGGTGCACCTTGGACGGGAAGTACCGGTACAGCGTGCCGAGGGCCACCTGCGAGGACTCGGCGACCTCGCGCATCTGCACGGCGTCGAACCCGCCCCGGCCGGCGAGCCGGGCGCTGGCGCGCAGGATCCTGCGGCGGCGGGCCTCCTGCCGCTCGGTGAGGGCCGGGACGGCCGGACGCGAGGAGCTGGCTTCCGCAGGCATGGATCCCCCGTGACGGTCGGTGAGGGCGTCCGCAGGGCTCGTGATCGGACAGCGGGACAGGGCCCGCGCGCCGTGGCGCGAATCACCTGATCCACTGCTCACAGCGCCCCTACCTGCCGGTAGATTCAGAGCCTCTCGAACGATCAAGTCTGAAACTTGTTCTAGATTAACGTCCCGTCGTAGTCTCGCGGGACAGTGCAGGCAGAAGGGGGCACGGAGTGACCGCTGAGGCCCGGGAAGCGGGTGCCGACCAGGAACCCGCGGCCGGTGGGGGCCCCTCCCGCCCGAGCGCAGCCGGGGGCGGGGGAGAGCGACCGCTCCACATCGCGCTCCTCACCTACAAGGGGAACCCGTTCTGCGGGGGCCAGGGTGTCTACGTACGGCACCTCTCGCGCGAGCTGGCCCGGCTCGGCCACCGGGTCGAGGTCATCGGCTCCCAGCCGTATCCGGTCCTGGACGAGGGCTACCCGAACCTCACCCTCACCGAGCTGCCCAGCCTCGACCTCTACCGCCAGCCCGACCCCTTCCGCACCCCCAGGCGGGACGAGTACCGGGACTGGACCGACGCCCTTGAGGTCGCCACGATGTGGACCGGCGGCTTCCCCGAGCCGCTGACCTTCTCGCTGCGCGCCCGCCGGCATCTGCGCGCCCGGCGCGGCGAGTTCGACGTCGTCCACGACAACCAGACCCTCGGCTACGGCCTGCTGGGGGACATCGGCGCGCCGCTGGTCACCACGGTCCACCACCCGATCACCGTCGACCGGCGGCTGGAGCTGGACGCGGCCGAGACCTGGCAGCGCCGCTACGCGGTCCGCCGCTGGTACGCCTTCACCCGTATGCAGAAGCGCGTCGCCCGCCGGCTGCCCTCGGTCCTCACCGTCTCCGGCAGCTCCCGGCAGGAGATCGTGGACCACCTCGGCGTCCGCGACGACCGCGTCCACGTCGTCCACATCGGCGCCGACACCGACCTGTTCGCGCCGGATCCCGCCGTCCCGCAGGTGCCGGGGAGGATCGTCACCACCTCCAGCGCGGACGTGCCGCTCAAGGGCCTGGTCTTCCTGGTGGAGGCGCTGGCCAAGGTGCGCGCCGAGCACCCGGCCGCCCACCTCGTCGTCGTCGGCAAGCGCCCGCAGGACGGCCCGGTCGCCCAGGCGATCGAGCGCTACGGCCTCGACGGCGCCGTCGACTTCGTCAAGGGCATCTCCGACGCCGAACTGGTCGACCTGATCCGCTCCGCCGAAGTCGCCTGCGTGCCCTCCCTCTACGAGGGCTTCTCGCTGCCCGCCGCCGAGGCCATGGCCACCGGCACCCCGCTGGTCGCCACCACCGGCGGCGCGATCCCCGAGGTCGCCGGCCGCGACGGCGAGACCTGCCTGGCCGTGCCGCCCGGCGACCCGGACGCGCTCGCCGCCGCGCTGAACCGGCTGCTGGCCGACCCGGAACTGCGGGTACGGCTCGGCCGGGCCGGCCGCGCACGGGTGCTGGCCAAGTTCACCTGGGCGCGCGCCGCGCAGGGGACCGTGGCCCGCTACCGCGAGGCCATCGCCCGCGCCGCGGGCCCCGGCGGCTCCCGCCCCCGGACCGGACCGCCCGCGGACACCTCCGCCGCGGCCCCGGTTCCCGGCCGCTCCGCGGCCGCAGCGAGCGTCGCGGCCCCGCCAGGCGTCGCGTCCGCGACCTCGACGAGTGACACCAGCGTCTCCTCCGAAAGCAGGGCCACGTGCTGACCGTCGACTTCTCCCGGTTCCCGCTCGCCCCGGGCGACCGCGTCCTGGACCTCGGCTGCGGGGCCGGCCGGCACGCCTTCGAGTGCTACCGGCGCGGCGCCCGGGTCGTGGCCCTGGACCAGAACGGCGAGGAGATCCGCGAGGTCGCCAAGTGGTTCGCGGCGATGAAGGAGGCCGGGGAGGCACCGGAGGGCGCCACCGCCACCGCCATGGAGGGCGACGCCCTCGCCCTGCCGTTCCCGGACGACTCCTTCGACGTCGTCATCATCTCCGAGGTGATGGAGCACATCCCGGACGACAAGGGTGTGCTCGCCGAGATGGTCCGCGTGCTCAGGCCGGGCGGGCGCATCGCCATCACCGTGCCGCGCTACGGCCCCGAGAAGGTCTGCTGGGCCCTGTCCGACGCCTACCACGAGGTCGAGGGCGGCCACATCCGCATCTACAAGGCCGACGAACTCGTCGCCAAGGTCCGCGAGGCGGGCCTGAGGCCGTACGGCAGCCATCACGCGCACGCCCTGCACGCGCCCTACTGGTGGCTGAAGTGCGCGTTCGGCGTCGACAACGACAAGGCGCTGCCGGTACGGGCGTACCACAAGCTGCTGGTCTGGGACATCATGAAGAAGCCGCTCGCCACCCGGCTCGCCGAGCAGGCGCTGAACCCGCTGATCGGCAAGAGCCTCGTCGTCTACGCCACCAAGCCGCACCTCCCGGCGCTGGGCGCAGAGGCGGACGCCACGTGACCACTCCCCGGACGGAACACCTGGTCCTGCCCGGGGTCCTCACCGAGGGGGAGGCCGCCGCGACCGTCCGCGGCATCCTCGCCGCCCAGCGGGAGGACGGCGCGATCCCGTGGTTCCGCGGACACCACCTGGACCCCTGGGACCACACCGAGGCCGCCATGGCCCTGGACGCGGCCGGCGAACACGAGGCCGCCGAGCGCGCCTACGCCTGGCTCGCCCGGCACCAGAACCAGGACGGCTCCTGGTACGCCGCCTACGCCGACGGCGCCCACGACCACGTCACCGACCGCGCCCGCGAGTCCAACTTCGTCGCCTACATAGCCGTCGGCGTCTGGCACCACTACCTCTCCACGGGCGACGACACCTTCCTGGACCGGATGTGGCCGGCCGTCTACGCGGCCGTCGAGTGGGTGCTGCGGCTCCAGCAGCCCGGCGGACAGATCGGCTGGCGCCGCGAGGACGACGGCACGCCCACCGCCGACGCCCTGCTGACCGGCAGTTCCTCCGTCCACCACGCGCTGCGCTGCGCGCTCGCGATCGCCGAGCAGCGTGAGGAACCGCAGCCGGACTGGGAGCTGGCCGCCGGGGCGCTGCGGCACGCGATCCGCCGGCACCCCGAGCGCTTCCTCGACAAGGACCGCTACTCGATGGACTGGTACTACCCGGTCCTCGGCGGCGCCCTGACCGGGGCGGAGGCCAAGGCCCGCATCGAGGCCGGCTGGGACCGGTTCGTCGTACCCGGCCTCGGCGTGCGCTGCGTGGTCCCGAACCCCTGGGTGACCGGCGGCGAGTCCAGCGAACTCGCGCTCGCCCTCTGGGCGGTGGGCGAGTCCGACCGGGCCCTGGAGATCCTCCAGTCCATCCAGCACCTGCGCGATCCCGAGTCCGGCCTGTACTGGACGGGCTACGTCTTCGGGGACGACGTGGTCTGGCCCCGCGAGCTGACCACCTGGACGGCGGGCTCCCTGCTGCTGGCCGTGGCCGCGCTGGGCGGCCACGAGGCCACCTGCGCGGTGTTCGGCGGCGAGCACCTGCCGGCCGGCCTGGACCCGGACTGCTGCGGCTGAGCCGTCGCCGGCACGGCTAGGGCCCGTCGCTCAACGTTAGCCTGCCGCTCAGTGCCGGTGCAGGCGGTTGGCTATCGCGTGGCCGGCGAACAGATAGACCACGGCGGCCAGGCCGTAGCCGGCCACCACGCGGGCCCACGCCTCGTCGAAGGTGAAGAGGTCGTGCGACCACCCGGCCAGCCAGGAGGCCGCGTCGTGCACGAACTGGACCAGGCTGTTGGCCCGGTTCGCGTCCAGCAGGTACATCAGGATCCACAGGCCGAGGATCAGCGCCATGATGTCGGCGACGACCGCGACGACCGTGCCGGCCTGGTTCGCACCGTTGCGATATCGAGGGGACATACCTGTCGGATTGCCGGGCGGCGGGCCGTGAAACCCCGGAGAGAACCCGGACGGAGCCCGGAAACGCCCCCGACACGCCCCCGACGGAGACCCGGACGCGAACCGGGAACCGGACGTGCACCCGGACGTGCATGGGGCCTCGGACGGCGTCCCCCGAGTGGCGCGTCCCGCCGTCCCGGGGGAGGCTGCCGGAGGAAAACAGACCGCTCGGGGAGGACACGTCCGGAGGACCTCGTGCCCGTACCGATACGGCGCCTCTTCGTGGCGCTCACCTTGTGCTGCGCCCTGGTGGCCGGTGCCACCGCCTGCGGAGGCAGCGAGAAGAGCAGTACGAAGGACACCGCGGCGGCCCAGGCCAAACCCGCCGTCGACGAACCCAGCCCGTCCACGTCCGCCGAACGCCAGAAGTTCGCCAAGACCCGGTTCGTGGCGAACGCGGGACTCGCCGCCGGCGCGACCTACCAGTGGATCGTCAAGCCCTGGAAGGCGGGCAAGTTCAAGAAGGGCGCCAAGGGCCGCAAGCTGGCCCTGGTCAAGGCCGCCGCCGCCGGCGCCTTCGCCTACAACCGGCTCAAGGCGGCCCAGAAGAACGCCCAGGGCGATCCCACGCTCGCCAAGGCGATCGCGCCGCTCGGCGCCGGCATCGACGCCCTGAAGAACCTGTCGGGCAAGCTGCGCAGCGGCGACGAGGGCGCGGCGGGCGCGTTCGACGACATCATCAACAACGTCAAGGACGCGGGCAAGAGCGCCGGCGCCCCGGTCCGTGAGCAGGTGCCCTCGGCCGCCGAACTGGCCAAGGGCTGACACCCTCTCACCCACAGGTGGGAAGAAGGCCGTACGACAACGGCCCCTCGCCCGGGAGGGCGAGGGGCCGCTGCGGCGGTCTGCGCGGGGTCAGCCGCGCTGGATGCCGGAGGTGTCCTGGAGCACACCGCGGCGGCCGTCCTGGGTCTGCGCGACCAGCGCGGCACCGCGCTGCTCGACGGCCAGGTACCAGGTGCCCGGCGCCAGTTCGGCGATCGGGTTCGGCGAACCGTCCTCCGCGAACAGCGGACGGGTCACCGGCACGGCGAACCAGAACGGCGAGAAGTCCGCGGCCGGCGGCTGGGCCGCCGGGGCGCCCGGCGCGGCCGGAGCACCCGGACCGGCCGGCGGCTGCTGCCCGTACGGCTGGCCCGGCTGCGGCTGGGCACCGTACGGCTGCTGCGGCTGGGCGCCCGGGTAGCCGTAACCGCCGGGCGGCTGGGCGCCGTAGGGCTGCGGGGCCACCGGCTTGGGGGCCGGGACCAGGGCGGCCTGGAGGGCGGGGACGAGAGGAGTGGCGATGGCGGCGGCGGCCACGGCGAGAGCGGCGATGAACCCGAGGATCAGTCCGGCGCCGGCGTCCACGCCGTCCAGGTCGATGAGCGTCCACAGCAGCGACCAGGCCACCAGGATCGCGAACGCGGTGCCGACGGCGGACAGGTCGAGCCCGGCGACCTTGCGCGGCTGCGGCAGGCAGCGGTTGACGACGATGAGGACGGCACCGATCACCGCGCCCATGTAGAGGCCCAGGCCCGTGCCCAGGTTGTCCCACGCGCTCCGGCTGAGGTCGCCGCCGAAGCCTGAGTAGGTGTAGAAGTTGAGGAACGACGCGATGAACAGCACCACCGCTGCTCCGATCACCACGCCGTCGCCTCTAGTGAGGGAGCGGATATTCACTTCAGCAGGTCCTTCGTAGGTCGTCTCGTCGTCGGTAGACACTATCGTCCGCACGTTCGGACTGTCCGGCCGGTTACGCCCGCCGGTCAGGAAGCGCGCAGGAAACTCACGATTCCCTCAGAGATCCCCTGCGCCGCCCGCTGCCGCCAGGCGCCGCTGGTCAGCAGTGCCGCGTCCTTGCTATCGCGCATGTTGCCGCACTCGAGGAACACCTTGGGAACCGTTGACAGATTGAGACCACCGAGGTCGGTGCGCGTGACCAGACCTGTACCGCCGCCCAGGTAGTTGGACGGCGGCTCGTCCGTCCGGCGCCGGTAGCCGTCTGCGACGCGCACCCCGAGGTCGTGCGACGGCCCCACGATGGCGCGGGTGTCCGCGGCACCGGCGTGCACGGAACCCGGCAGGATGACGTGGAAGCCGCGGTCGCCCTCGGCGGAGCCGTCGGCGTGCAGGGAGATCGCCGCGTCCGCGTGCGCGGCGTTGCCGATCCGCGCCCGCTCGTCCACGCACGGCCCCCAGGCCGGGCCGTCCTCGTCACGGGTCAGCCGCACGGTCGCGCCCTGCCGCTCCAGCAGCGCGCGCAGCCGGTGCGCCAGGTCGAGCGTGAACCGGGCCTCGGTGTAACCGTCGTTGGTGGACGTCCCGGTGGTGTCGCACTCCTTGCTGTTCGTGCCGATGTCCACCGGCCGGCCGATCTCGGCCGGGTGCCGGAAGTTGCCCGGGTTGTGTCCCGGGTCGACGAGGACGACCCGGCCCCGCAGCGGCCCCGAGCCGCCCGGCCGGCCGGAGGACGGACCGGACGCCTTGCCGTCGCCGTCCGGGGAGGCGGCCTTGGCACCGCCGGGGGCGGGTGACACCGTCGCGGTGCGCGAGGCCGGCGCGGACGCGGCCGCGCCGCCGTCGCCCACCGCCTCGTACGCCGCCCAGCCGAGCAGCGCACCGGGCACCAGCGCGGCGAGCGCCACGGTCAACGGCCCGCGCCGGGGCCGGCGGGGCTGCGGGGAATCGGAATCCGGGCCTGTGTACGACACGTCTGCCACCTTAAAGGCCGCTCACGTGCTCCGCAGATCGGCTGAACCCTCCATCCGTTCCGCTGTGCAGGCGATGCGCACACCCCCGTCCACACAGTGCCGGCCGGGTTCAGGGAGAGGCCGAGCGGCCAGCGGCGAAGGGGGCTGTCGGACCTGCACGTTACCTTGAGCGGATGACCCACGGAGAGAGCAAGATCGAGAGCATCAGGCCGCAGCGGTTCCACGAGAGCGCCGGCGTGGAGGACTGGCGTGTCGTGGGCGAGGGCGCGTGTGCGTATTTCCGCACCGGGTCGTTCGCGGTCGGCGCCCGGTTCGTGCAGGCGATCAGTGAGATCCCGGGAGCCGGGGACGATCATCCGGACGTCGACGTGAGGCAGGAGGGCGTGATCGTACGGCTGATCACGGTCACGGACGACTACTACGGGCTGACCGAACGGCACATCGAGCTGGCCCGGCGGATCTCGGCGGTGGCCCGCGCGCTGGACGTACCGGCCGAGCCGTCCGCCGTGCAGACCGTCCAGGTCACCATCGACGCCCTCGCAGGGACCGACGTGGTGGCGTTCTGGCGTGCCCTGCTCGGCTACCAGGACCGTGCGAACAGCGGCGAGGACCTGATAGACCCGCGCCGTCGTGGAGCACCGTTCTACTTCCAGCAGATGGACGCACCGCGCCCGCAGCGCAACCGGGTCCACGTCGACGTGTGGGTGCCGTACGACCAGGCCGAGGCCCGGATAGCCGCAGCGCTCGCGGCCGGTGGCCGCCTGGTCAACGACGCCGACGCGCCGTCGAACTGGGTATTGGCCGACCCCGAGGGCAACGAGGCGTGCGTCGGCGTGGCCGGCCCACCCGAGCCGGCCACCGACCGCCCGTGAACGCAGTGCGGAGACGCTCTGTCTGCCCGCAGCCTGCCCAACGGCAGCCTCAACCCGGACAGCCCGCTCACCCTGGATCTCCAGGTGGACGGGAACACGGTCACGGGCACCCGGACGGAGCAGACCGCAGGCAGCGGCTACTACCAGGGCGCCCGTTACTTCGACGCGCTCCAGATGCTGGCCGAGCCGACCGGCCGGCGTATGGCCGGGAAGTGGGTCGGCTTCGGCCGTGAGTTCGACGTGAACACCGGCCCATGGGAGTTGCGTCTCCAGGACACGTCCACGGACAAGGCGACGCTCGCGCGGTACAACCGGCCGCCCGAGCAACAGCAGTGAGGAGCCACGGGTGACCCGGGCCCCTCACACCAGGTTCGGCGCGACGATGCCGGGGGCGTACACCCTCACCCTCGATGCCGTGCTCTCACCGCGCCCTCAGATCCCCGCCCCCGTACGCCGCAGCACGCGCAGCGAACCGGTGACGGAGACCTCCGTGAACGCCCCGGAGCCGAGGGCCCGCAGGTAGATCCGGTACGGTGCCTGGCCCGTGAACTCGTCCTCCGGGTGCGGGAAGACGTCGTGGATGACCAGCAGCCCGCCCTCGGCCACGTGCGGCGCCCAGCCGTCGTAGTCGGCGCCCGCGTGCTCGTCGGTGTGGCCGCCGTCGACGAACACCAGCCCGAGCGGGCGGTTCCAGAGTGCCGCGATCCGCGGGGAGCGGCCGACGAGGGCGATCACGTGCTCCTCCAGGCCCGCCCGGTGCAGGGTGCGCCGGAACAGCGGCAGCGTGTCCATCACCCCGAGCGCGGGATCGACGGTCTCCGGGTCGTGATAGTCCCAGCCCGGCTGCTGCTCCTCGCTGCCCCGGTGGTGGTCGACGGTCAGCGCCGTGACCCCGGCCGTGCGGGCGGCGTCCGCGAGCAGGATCGTGGAGCGCCCGCAGTAGGTGCCGACCTCCAGCAGCGGCAGCCCGAGCCGGCCCGCCTCCACCGCCGCCGCGTACAGCGCCAGCCCTTCGTCCACGGGCATGAACCCCTTGGCCGCCTCGAACGCGGCCAGGATCTCGGGCTGGGGTACGGCGGGCATGTCACGCCTTTCGGTCGTACGGCTGTGCGGACGCCGCCCATGCTGCCGCACCCCCGGCCACGGAGGTGACCAGGGGTGCGTTCGGTGCCCTGTGCAGGGCGTGCGGAGCGGTGCGGCCGCGGGCCGGGCTAGGCGTTCACCGCCTCGCCGGGCAGCGAGAGGTCCAGATCGACGGCCCGCTCGGCGCCGGGATGCGTGACGGAGGAGGCCAGCGGCCCGTGTCCGGCGGCCCTCGCGGCCAGCACGTACGCCCCCTCGGCCGGCACCGGCAGGACATAGCCGCCGTCCTCGCCGGTGACGGTGGCACCCGCCTGCCGCCCGCGCCGGTCGATCAGCGTGACCTTGGCCCGCGCCACCGGGGCGCCGTCGGCGCCGAGCACCCGGCCCTTGAAGCCCCGCAGCACCTCCTCGGCCCGCGCCAGCGAGGCGTCCTCCTCGCTGCTGGCCCGGAGCTGCGTGTGCTGCGCGGCCGGGCGCGGGGACTTCGGCAGGAACACCGCGAGCAGCAGGCCGACGGCCACCGCGGCGGTGGCGATCAGGAAGGAGACCCGGAAGCCGTGCATGGTCGGGACCGCGACCCCGCCCACGTGGTGCGCGGTGTTGGCCAGCACCATGCCGACGACGGCGCTCGACACCGAGGTGCCGATGGACCGCATCAGGGTGTTCAGGCCGTTGGCCGCGCCGGTCTCGGAGGCCGGGACCGCGCCGACGATCAGGGCGGGCAGCGAGGAGTAGGCGAGACCGATGCCGGCGCCGAGGATCACGGAGGTGACGACCGTCTGCCAGGCCGCGTCCATCAGGCCGAGACCGCCGCCGTAGCCGATCGCGATGATCAGCAGACCGCTGATCAGGGTGACCTTCGGGCCGTACCGGGCGGACAGGCGCGCGTACACCGGCGCGGTGAACATCATCGTCAGGCCCAGCGGGGCCACGCACAGGCCCGCGACGACCATCGACTGGCCGAGGCCGTACCCGGTGGCGGTGGGCAGCTGGAGCAGCTGGGGCAGGACGAGCGAGACGACGTAGAACGCCACGCCGACCATGATCGACGCGAGGTTGGTGAAGAGGACGGCCGGGCGCGCGGTGGTGCGCAGGTCGACCAGCGGCGCCTTGGCGCGCAGCTCGAACA
The DNA here is from genome assembly GCF_055566335.1 of Streptomyces sp. NPDC027672. Lineage (NCBI taxonomy): Bacteria > Bacillati > Actinomycetota > Actinomycetes > Kitasatosporales > Streptomycetaceae > Streptomyces > Streptomyces sp. NPDC027672. The sequence goes on from NZ_JBVHSO010000007.1 coordinate 20,229, forward strand.
GGCCCCACAGCACGAGGACGACGACGGCCGCGGCGAACAGACCGAGCGTGGTGCCAGAGGACCAGCCCCAGTCGCTGCCCTTGGTGATGGGCAGCAGGAGCAGCACCAGACCGGCGGACAGGCCGAGCGCGCCGAGCAGGTCGAAGGTGCCCTTGGCGCGCATCGGGGACTCGGGCACGACCAGCAGGGTGAGGACGATGGCGAGCACGCCGAGGCCGGCGGCGCCGTAGAACAGGGTGTGCCAGTCGCTGTGCTGGGCGATCAGGGCCGCGGCGGGCAGGGCGAGGCCGCCGCCGACGCCGATCGAGGAACTCATCAGGGCCATCGCCGAGCCGAGCCGCTCACGCGGCAGCATGTCCCGCATCAGGCCGATGCCCAGCGGTATCGCGCCCATGGCGAAGCCTTGCAGGGTGCGTCCCGCGATCATGACGAGGAGCTGGCTGGTGAGCGCGCTGACCAGGGCACCGGCCACCATCACGGCGAGGCTCAGCACGAGCATGCGGCGCTTGCCGTACAGGTCGCCGAGCCGGCCCATGATCGGGGTGGCCACGGCGCCGGACAACAGGGTGGAGGTGAGGACCCAGGTGGCGTTGCTGGGCGCGGTGTCCAGCAGCTGCGGCAGGTCCTTGATGACCGGCACGAGCAGCGTCTGCATCACCGCGACGACGATGCCCGCGAAGGCGAGCACCGGGACCACCGCGCCGCCCGCTGTCCGGGTGGGCTGGTCGGTCGTCGTGTCTGTCATGGAGTGAGGCCTTCCACGTGTCATAAGTACCGGGTAAACCTCGTATGCACAGGCAACTATTCCGTTGCTTCGAGCCTCTAACGAATTCTTGACCGTTTCATGGGTTTCTGAGCCATCGTCACCGGCCAAGGGCCTCGCGGTCCCGGGGAAGAAGTGGCGCCGGTCCGGCGGAGGGGGCAACGGTCCGGGCGGTTCATGGACTCCTTTAGACATCTAGGAGGTGCCCATGGGGGACGGGAAGCAGACTCGGGACGAGGAGTTCCAGAGTTTCGTGGTCGGCCGCTGGCCACGGTTGATGCGTACGGCATTTCTCCTCACGGGGGAGCAGCATGCCGCCGAGGACCTGGTCCAGTCGACGCTCGAACAGGTCTATGTGGCCTGGCGCCGGGTCGGCGGCGCCGACGACCCCGAGGCGTATGTACGGCGCGTGATGATCAACGCGCACGCGCGCAAACACCGCAGAAGGCTCCGCGAGTTCCTGGCGCCGAAGGACGACTCCGGACTGGTGCGCGAGGTGGCGGACACGGGGGACCGGATCGCCCAGGCCGACGACCGCGGCGCCCTGCTCAAGGCGCTCGCGCAACTGCCCGTGCGCCAGCGGGAGGCGGTGGTCCTGCGGTACTGGGAGGACCTGACGGAGACACAGACGGCGGAGGCGATGGGCTGCTCGGTCGGCACGGTGAAGAGCAACGCGGCCAAGGGGATCGCGAAACTCCGCGCCATACCGGCACTGGCCGACACGGTGACGCACGGAGGGCGGAAGTGATGAGCGCGGACCGGGAGAACCACGACATGGCACAGACGGACATCGCCCTCCTGCTCGCCGAGGCGGCGGACGAGGTGGAGATCGGTATAGCCCCCGTCCAGGCGGTCGTCCGCGGCGGCCGGCGGCGCAGGACGCGGCGCTGGGCGGTGACGGCGGCCACGGCCCTGGCGCTGACGGGCTCGACGGGCGTGACGCTGGCCCTCGCCGGGCTGCCCGCGAGCCACCACGCCGCCCGGGTGGCACCCGCGGCCACCCGCCCGGCGTCACCGCAGGAGCGGCATGTGTACGCCCCGCAGCGCACGGAACTGGGCCGCGGGGTGTACCGGGGCACGCAGTGGCGGGTGGAAGTGCAGGTGTGGGGCGCGGCCGCGGACAGACAGGAGGCCGGGCGGCAGTACGACGCGATGGCCCGGCTGGGCATCGAACCGGCGGTCGACGAGCCGGCCGGTCTGGTCGGCAAGCTGTCCTACTTCGTCACCCGCGTCTGGGGAGACCACCGCCCGCAGCAGGTCATGTTCGACACGGTGCGGAGCTGGGACCACATGGCGGGCGGTGACCTGAACGCGATCGCCACCCGGCTGGGCTCGACGCCCGAGAGTTCCGGACGGCTGGTCATCGGACGGGTCGCCAGGACCGCCACCCAGGTCAAGTGCGTCTGGAACGACGGCGACACCCTGGTGACCACCACGGAGGGCGCCGCCGGCTCCCCGGTGAACTGGTTCCTCTGCGTGGCACCGGAGGGGAAGAGCTATCGGGAGGCGGAGGTGATCCAGTAGCGCGGAGACGATCCGGGGTGAGGGATGAGGGGTGAGGGGTGAGAGCTGAGCGGTGAGGGGTGACGGGTGGTGTGTCCGCCGGACGCGCGGTCGCAACGGCCGCCGTCACCGGCGCCCGGGGCCGGCCGTCCGTGCCGTCGCCGGGTGTCCGGGGCCGACCGCCTGCGCTGTCGCCGGGTGTCCGCGGCCGGCCGCCCTCGTCGTCGGGCGTTCGCTCACAGCCAGCCCTGCTGCCGGGCCTCCCGTACCGCCTCGCTCCGGTTGCGGGTGCCGGTCTTGCCGATCGCGGAGGAGAGGTAGTTGCGGATGGTGGACTCCGACAGCCGGAGCCGCAGGGCGATATCGGCGACGGTCGCTCCGTCCACCGACGCCCTGAGCACCTCGCACTCGCGGGCCGTCAGCGGGTTCGGCCCGGCGCTGAGCGCGGCGGCGGCCAGTACCGGATCGACCACGGTCTGACCGGCGAGCACCCGCCGGATCGCCGCGGCCAGCTCCTCCACCGGCCCGTCCTTGACGAGGAAGCCGGCCGCACCGGCCTCCATGGCCCGGCGCAGATAGCCGGGCCGGCCGAAGGTGGTGAGGATCAGCACCCGGCAGCCGGGCGCCCGTACCCGCAGCTCGGCCGCCGCGTCCAGGCCGCTCATGCCCGGCAGTTCGATGTCCAGCAGGGCCACGTCCGGCCGGTGCGCGAGCACGGCGTCCACGATGCCGTCACCCGTGCCCAGCTGGGCCACGACCTCGATGTCCTCCTCCATGCCGAGCAGCAGGGCGAGGGCGCCGCGCATCATGCCCTGGTCCTCGGCGAGCAGCACCCGGACACACTCGGCGGACCGCTGCTCCCGGGACGTCTCGCTCATGGGCTCAGCGTACGGCGGCGGGCGAAGCGGCGGGGCCACGCTGAAGCCGCGGGGCCGCGCGCACCGGGACCGGGTCTGTCCTGCCGCGCCGGACCGCGCCGGCTCCGGCAGCGCCAAGCGCTGGACGGCCGGGGCCTCCGGGCGGCCGGCCGGACCCGGCACTGGACGCCGGGACCGGCGTCACCCGGCAGCCGTCACCTCGTGGCCGTCAGCTCCTCGGCGCCAACCGGCAGGACGGCGACGACCGTGAAGCCGCCGCGTGGCGACGGACCGGCCGTGAGCGAACCGCCCGCCGCCGCGAGGCGCTCGGTGAGCCCTTTCAGCCCGGTACCGCCGATACCGGCGCCCGCGCCCAATCCCATGCCCGCGCCCGCACCGATCCCGGCGCCCGCGTCAGTCCCGGCGCCCGCGCCCGCAGCCGGACCCGCGCCCACACCGATCCCGGCACCAGCACCAGTACCAGCACCAGCACCGGCACCCGCGCCCGTCCCGGCACCCGCCTCCGGTCTCGCCCCGTTGTCCGTGACCGTCAGGCTGACCTGTTCGGTGGTTCCCTCCACGGTGATCTCGCAGCGCGTCGCGTGGCTGTGGCGGACGACGTTGGTGACGGCCTCGCGCACCACCCAGCCGAGCAGGGCCTCGGCCTGCGGGTCGAGCGGCGTGCCCGACTGGCGGACCACCGGCTGCACGCTCGCCGCCGACAGTGCCGACCGGGCCCGGGTCAGCTCGGTGGCCAGGCTGCCTTCGCGGTAGCCGGTCACCGCCTCGCGGATCTCGGTGAGCGCCTGCCGGCCGACCGACTCGATGTCCGAGATCTGCGCCAGCGCGGCCTCCAGGTCGCGGGAGGCCAGCCGGCGGGCCGCCTCCGACTTCACCACGACCACCGACAGCGTGTGTCCGAGCAGGTCGTGCAGATCACGGGAGAAGCGCAGCCGCTCCTTCTCCACCGCGCGCCGGGCCAGCTCCTCGCGGGCGGCCCGCAGCTCCCGGACGGCCTCGGACAGGCCGAGAATCGCGGCGGTCACCATGCTGGACAGGAAGGTGGCGTAGGCGATGCTGGTCGCCTCGTCCCAGCCGGCCCGCAGCCAGGAGACGGCTCCCGCGTACAGCGTGAGGAGCAGTCCGGCCCGGCCCAGCCACCGGCCGCGCAGGGTGGCGCCGGTGGCGAGGCCGAGCAGCGGGAAGAACATCAGCCAGTTGCCGCCGTAGCCGAGGGCGAGGGCGGTGGTGACCAGACCGAGCAGGCCCAGGGCCACCCGGTTGGAGGCCGACTCCCGCTTGGCCCGGTCGAAGGCGCGGAAGGTGACGTGGACGTAGAGGGAGTTGAAGGCGAGCATCCCCAGGCCGCCGATCCACGGGTTCGGGGTCTCGCCCTTGAGCAGATTGGAGAAGGCGCCCATGCCCAGCAGCAGCCAGGGCAGCAGGGTGAAGCCGGTGGGCGGCGGACCCGTCTGTCCGTCGGCGGCCGCCTTCCTCCGGCGCCGGGCGGCCGCCCACCCCGCGCCGAGACGGCCCGCCCCGGCCTGCGGTGCCCGCGGCGATTGCGGTGCCTGCGGTGTTCGAGGTGCCTGTGCCGTCTGCGGGCTCCGGGGGGTCTGCCGTGTCCCCGATTCCGTGGGTCCGGTCCCTGTCCGGCACCGTCTGCCCCGCCACCTTGTCATCTGTTTCCCCCGGTCGAACGCTCTCCGCCGCGCGGCGGTAGGACGCACAGCGTATGGACCGAGGGTAAGGAAGCGGACATGGCCGCGGGCAGACACGGATGTACGGACCCGGGCAGGACAAATGTCCTGCCCGCGCCCGCCGTCCCCTGACGCCGGGCCGCGTCGTACGCCTTCACCGGCACGGGAGGCCGGGGCTATACAGAGGGCGCCGGGTCTTTCGCCGCCACTGTCCCAGGAGTCCCATGCCCATCGACGCAGCGCGGGCCCTCGCGGCCGCCCCCCGGACCGGCGAGATCGGCTGGGACCACAAGGACGTGCTGCTCTACCACCTCGGCATCGGCGCCGGCCGGCCCGCCACCGGCCCCGGCGAACTGCGCTACACCCTGGAGTCCCGGCTGCACGTCCTGCCCAGCTTCGCCACCGTCGCGGGCGGCGGCGCGCCCGGCGTGATCGGCGCGCTGTCCATGCCGGGGATCGACGTCGACCTGGCGCACGTCCTGCACGGCGGGCAGACCCTCCGCGTCCACCGCCCGCTCCCGGTGCGCGGGGCCGCCACCGCCACCGACCGGATCACGGCCGTGTACGACAAGGGCACGGCGGCCGTCCTGGTCATGCGCACCGAGGCCGCCGACGCCGGCGGACCGCTGTGGACCTGCGACGCGCAGATCTTCGTACGCGGAGAGGGCGGCTGGGGCGGCGACCGTGGTCCCTCCGCCCGGCCCGACCCGCCCGCCGGCGCACCCGACCGGACCGTCGAGCTGCCGGTCCGCGAGGACCAAGCGCTGCTCTACCGCCTCAGCGGCGACTGGAACCCGCTGCACGCCGATCCCGGCTTCGCCCGCCGCGCCGGTTTCGCCCGGCCGGTCCTGCACGGGCTGTGTACCTACGGCATGACGCTCAAGGCGGTGGTCGACACCCTGCTCGGCGGGGAGGTGGCGCGGGTCCGGTCGTACGGCACCCGGTTCGCGGGCGTCGTCTTCCCGGGCGAGACGCTGCGCGTGCGCATGTGGCGGGCGGACGGCAGCACGGTCCGGGTGGCCGTGAGCGCCGTCGAGCGGGACGACGCGCCCGTCCTCACCGGCACCACCGTCGAACACACCTGACAGCCGGCCCCTCCGGACCGCGATCACAGGGCCGGGACGCGGGCCGGGACGCGGAAAGAGGGGGCACCCGGTGGGTGCCCCCTCCTCGTCACTGCCGTCAGGCAGCCGCCTCGGCCCTCTCCTGGGCCGGCTTGCGATGCCGGCCGTGCGGAGCGGTCTCGCTCTCCTGGGCCGCGATCGGGCCCCGGTGCCGGCCGTGGCCGGTGGTCTGGCGAGAGCCGGCAGACAGCTGCTCAGTGGTGCTGGTGTCGCTCATCGGACGTATTCACCCCGTCAACATGATCTTTCGTACAGCCGGGCGAGTCTAACCGGCGCACTACGGGCCGAATCCAGGCGCACACGCCGACCGGCACTAGTTCGTTACAAGACGCCCCAAGGGGGCCTGCTGCAACGGCACGGGACGGACCGGCGTCGGCCCGGACCCGTCCGTCACCGGCACCGGAAGCTCCGGTTCCGCCGCCCCGGGCTCCGGTCCCGCCCCCGTGGGTTCCGGCTCCGCCACCGGCGGTTCCGGTTCCGGGCGCCGGGGCTCGGGATCGGCTTCCCGGGGCTCCGGTCTGGACGAGGCCCGCCCGAAGGCGCCGTCCCGCACGGGTCCCGCCGGCACCGTCAGGTGCGCCACGCCGCAGGGGGTCGCCCGCGTCGCGTACGGCAGCCGCAGCACTCCCTCCCGCGTCCACACCCCGGCCCCCGCCAGCCAGCCCTCCGGCGCCGGAAGGTGGCGCACCCGGCGTTCGGCCGGCCGCCAGGTGCCCACCCAGGTGCCGAGCGGGCCGTCGATCCGCAGCCCCACCGCGCAGTTCTCCGGCACCAGCATCTGTCCGGGCTGGATCGCGAACGGCGTCACCGCGCACCCGGGAAGCCGCAGGCAGTTCGGGAACCGGACCGGCAGGGTGCTGCCCAGGACGCCCCAGCCCAATCGTTCCTGCCCGGGGGAGGGCGCGTCCGAGGAGATCAGCAGCAGCCCGCTGTCGAGGTCGGCCAGCAGCAGCCGGTCGTCGCTGTGCTCCGTGATCTGCAGCAGCGGCGAGATCTCGCCGCGCTCCAGGTCCAGCACGACCGTCTTGGTGCGTCCGCCCAGTTCCCGGTCGAGCGCCAGCAGCCGGCCGGTGGTGTCCAGCCAGACCCCGCCCGAGCAGCGCCCCGGCACCTCGGCCAGCCGCCGCGGTCCGCGCGCCCCGCCCGCCACCAGCCACACCGTGCCGCAGCGCGGTCCGGCGGCGAGGGCGTACGCCCGGCCGCCGCCCGGCGCCGGCGGCAGCAGGGCGAGCCGGGTGCCCGGCTCGTGGCACTCCACCCCGCCGAGCGGCAGCTCGCCGGTGCCCGGCCCGGTCGGGTACAGCAGCGAGAAGGCGTGCCGCGCGCCCACCAGCCGGTGGATCAGCACCCGGCCGTCGCCCATCGGCTGCACCACGGTGCCGGGCTCCTCCGGCTGGTGGCCGGGCAGCGGCACCGCGTAGGGCTCCGGGCCGTCCAGGGTCCACCGCTCCGGGTACCAGCAGTCACCGGCCGGCGCGAGCCGGGCGGCGTACGCGCCGTCCGCCGTGATCACGCACCCCGCCCCCGGCACACCCGCGGTCCCGCTCGTGGACGGGGGTTCGAGCACACTGACCGTCATCGTTCGGTCACCTCCGGCGACGAAGCTAGTTTTCGTCCGCGCGGACGCGCCCCGCGCCGGTGCCCGCTTCACACATACGGGTGGCGCAGAACCGTTTCATCCGAGGAAACCGGGACCGTTGTGCTGACCGCGCCCGGTCCGGACGCATGCGGTACGGCCCCGCCGAACAGCCAGGTAGCCTTGGCCCGTGCCCCGTCTGTCTGAAGTCATCGCCGCGCTGGAGAGCCTGTGGCCCGCCGAGCGGGCCGAGTCCTGGGACGCGGTCGGCACCGTCGTGGGCGATCCCGCCCAGGAGGTCACCCGGGTCCTGATCGCCGTCGACCCCGTCCAGGAGATCGTCGACGAGGCGGTGAAGCTGGGCGCCGGCCTGCTGGTCACCCACCACCCGCTCTATCTGCGCGGTACGACCACGGTCGCGGCCACGCACTTCAAGGGCCGGGCCGTGCACACACTGATCAAGAACGACATCGCGCTGCACGTCGCCCACACCAACGCCGACACCGCCGACCCCGGTGTCTCCGACGCCCTCGCCGGCGCCCTGGACCTGCGGGTCGTAGGCCCCCTCGTGCCGGACCCCACCGACCCGCACGGGCGCCGGGGCCTCGGCCGGATCTGCGCGCTCGACCACCCGCTGACCGTCCGCGACCTCGCCGCGCGCGCCGCCGAGCGGCTGCCCGCGACCGCGCAGGGCATCCGGGTGGCCGGCGACCCCGAGGCCGTCGTCCGCACGATCGCCGTCAGCGGCGGCTCCGGCGACAGCCTGTTCGACCAGGTCCGCGCGGCCGGCGTCGACGCCTTCCTCACCGCCGACCTGCGCCACCACCCGGCGTCCGAGGCGGTGGCCCACAGCCCTCTCGCGCTGCTCGACGCGGCGCACTGGGCCACCGAGTGGCCCTGGTGCGAGCTGGCCGCGAGCCAGCTCGACGAGATCTCCGACCGTCACGGCTGGGACCTGCGCGTCCACGTCTCCAAGACGGTCACCGACCCCTGGACCGCCCACGCGGCGTCCACCACCACCCTCTAGCCCACGGGAGCCCCCAACTGAACGCCGCGCCCGCCGACCAGATCCGACTCCTCGACGTCCAGGCCCTCGACGTCCGCCTCCAGCAGCTCGCGCACAAACGGAAGTCCCTGCCCGAGCACGCCGAGATCGACTCGCTGACGAAGGACCTCACGCAGCTTCGCGACCTGCTCGTGGCCGCGCAGACCGAGGAGAGCGACTGCGCCCGCGAGCAGACCAAGGCCGAGCAGGACGTCGAACAGGTGCGCCAGCGCGCCGTCCGCGACCAGAAGCGCCTGGACTCGGGCGCGGTCGGCTCGCCGAAGGACCTGTCCAACCTCCAGCACGAGATCGCCTCGCTCGCCAAGCGGCAGGGCGACCTGGAGGACGTGGTCCTGGAGGTCATGGAGCGCCGTGAGGCCGCGCAGGAGCGGGTGCGCGAGCTGACCGAGCGGGTCTCCTCGGTGCAGTCGAAGATCGACGACGCGACCGCGCGCCGGGACGCGGCGTTCGGGGAGATCGACCGCGAGACCGCCTCGGTGACCAAGGAGCGCGAGGTCGTCGCCGCCTCCGTCCCCGCCGACCTGCTGGCCCTGTACGACAAGCTGCGCAAGCAGCAGGGCGGCATCGGCGCGGCGAAGCTGTACGCCCGCTCCTGCCAGGGCTGCCGGCAGGAGCTGGCCATCACCGAGCTGAACGAGATCCGCACGGCGGCGCCGGACACGGTGATCCGCTGCGAGAACTGCCGCCGCATCCTGGTGCGCACGGCGGAGTCGGGTCTGTAAGAGACACGGGGACAAGGGGCGTTGCGGGTGCGGGAGTTCATCGTCGAGGCCGACGGCGGGTCACGGGGCAACCCCGGGCCCGCGGGGTACGGGGCCGTGGTGCTGGACGCGGCGACGGGGGAGACGCTGACGGAGGCGGCGGAGTACCTCGGCGTCGTCACGAACAACGTCGCCGAGTACCGCGGCCTGCTGGCCGGCCTCCGCGCCGCCCACGCCCTCGATCCCAGCGCGTCGGTCCATGTCCGCATGGACTCCAAGCTGGTCGTCGAGCAGATGTCGGGCCGCTGGAAGATCAAGCACCCGGACATGAAGCCGCTGGCGGCCGAGGCCCGGTCGGTCTTCCCGCCGGACCGGGTCACGTACGAGTGGATCCCCCGCGAGCACAACAAGCACGCCGACCGCCTGGCCAACAAGGCCATGGACGCCGGCCAGCCCACCGCAACGCCGACCGCTGACCCCGCCGTAGCTGCGGGCAGTCGTGCCGCCGCGGAGCCTTCCGGCGGGTCCGTAGCTGCGGGCAGTCGTGCCGCAGGGGAGCCTTCCGGCGGGTCCGTAGCTGCGGGCAGTCGTGCCGCTGGGGCGGCACGGGTGGGCGCAGCGGCACCTCCCAGCGAGCAGCGCCCGACCACTGCCCCCGCCGAACAGCGCCCGGACCGTCCCGCCGAGCAGGACCCGGCCGTCTCCGCCCAGCAACGCCCGGACCGCCCCACCGAGCAGCACGGGGCCGCCCCTGGCGAGGCGCACGCGGTCGCCCCCGGCGAGGCGCACACCACCGCCCCCGGCGAAGCACCCGCCCCCGCCCCCGGCGAAGCACCCGCCCCCGCCCCCGCCGAAGCGCGGCGTTCCGCCCCCGGCTGGAGCGCCGCCCCGGACCTCGGCGCCCCCGCCACCTTCGTCCTCCTCCGCCACGGCGAGACCCCGCTGACCCCGCAGAAGCGCTTCTCCGGCAGCGGCGGCAGCGATCCCGCCCTCTCCGCCGCCGGCCGGGAGCAGGCCCGCCGCGTCGCCGAAGCGCTGGCCCGGCGCGGCACGGTGCAGGCCGTCGTCGCCTCCCCGCTCGCCCGCACCCGCGAGACCGCGGCCATCGTCGCCGCCCGGCTGAACCTGCCGGTCACGGTCGAGGACGGGCTGCGCGAGACGGACTTCGGCGCCTGGGAGGGCCTGACCTTCGGCGAGGTCCGCGAGCGTCACCCGGACGACCTGAACGCCTGGCTCGCCGACCCGGAGGTCCGTCCCACCGGCGGCGGCGAGAGCTTCGCCGAGACCGCGACCCGGATCGCCGCCGCCCGGGACGAGCTGGTCGCGGCGTACGCGGGCCGCACGGTCCTGCTGGTCACCCACGTCACCCCGATCAAGACCCTGATCCGGCTCGCCCTCGGCGCCCCGCCGGCGTCCCTGTTCCGGATGGAGCTGTCGGCGGCCTCCCTGTCGGCGGTGGCGTACTACGCGGACGGCAACGCGAGCGTACGGCTGTTCAACGACACCTCTCACCTGCGTCCCTGAGGCCGGTTCCCGAGCCCGGCCGCGGCCCGCGCCAGTTGCTCGACCCGGTCCCAGTCCCGGGCCGCCACCGCGTCCGCCGGGACCATCCAACTGCCGCCGACACAGTCGACGTTGGGCAGGGCCAAGTACTCCGGCGCGGTCTGCGGTCCGATGCCGCCGGTCGGGCAGAAGCGGGCCTGCGGCAACGGTCCGGCGAGCGACCGCAAGTACGCCGTACCGCCCGCCGCCTGCGCCGGGAAGAACTTCATCTCCCGCACCCCGCGCTCCAGCAGCGCGACGACCTCCGAGGTGGTCGACACACCGGGCAGGAACGGCACGCCGGACCCGAGCATGGCCGTCAGCAGCGCCTCCGTCCAGCCGGGGCTGACCAGGAACCGCGCCCCGGCCGCCGTACTCGCGCGCACCTGCTCCGGGGTGAGCACCGTGCCCGCGCCGACCACCGCGTCCGGCACCGCGCCGGCGATCGCGCGGACCGCGTCCAGGGCCGCCGGGGTCCGCAGCGTCACCTCGATCGCGGGCAGCCCGCCGGCCACCAGCGCCCGCGCCAGCGGTACGGCGTCGGCGGCGTCGGCGAGCACCACGACGGGCAGCACGGGCGCGAGATCCAGTACCGAGGCGGCGGGGGAGGAGGGCAGCGGCGAGGTCATGCCCTCATCGTGCCCAGCCCCTGCACGTGCCGCAACGAGCGTTGCGCAGGATGCAACGTATGTGCCGGCGCGTCAGTGGATCTCGTCCACCAGCACGTCCAGCGACCACGCCTTGCCCGGCTTGCCGGGTGCCTGGGCCTCCACGGCGTACCCCAGCTCCCGCAGCGCCTCCACCAGCTCGGCGGGATCGCGCGGCACGGCCCCGGAGGTCAGCAGGGCGCGGACGATCCGGCCCTTCGTCGCCTTGTTGAAGTGGCTGACGACCTTCCGGGTCGGCGCGTGCAGCACCCGTACCGTCGCCGTGCGCCCGGCCACCTCGCCCTTCGGCCGCCAGGCGGTCGCGTAGGCCGAGGACCGCAGGTCCAGGACCAGCCCCTCGCCGGCCGCCGCCGGCAGGACCTCGGCCATCGGGGTCCGCCAGTGTCCGGCCAGCGCGCCGAGGCCCGGCAGCTTCACCCCCATCGAGCAGCGGTAGGAGGGAATCCGGTCCGTCACCCGCACCGCGCCCCACAGCCCGGAGAACACCAGCAGCGAGTCCGCCGCGCGCCGCCGGCCGGCCGCGTCCAGCGTGGCCAGGCCGAGGGCGTCGTAGAGGACACCGGTGTAGATCTCGCCGGCGGGGCGGGTGCCGGCGGTGCGCAGTGCGGCGTTCTTCGCGACCTCGCCGCGCAGCCCCTCGCTCAGCCCCAGCACCTCGCGGGCCTTCTCCGTGTCGCCGGCGCACAGCCCGACCAGCTCGCCGAGCACCGCCTCCCGCGCGGCGGTCAGCCCCGGCAGGGACAGCGACCGGAGCTCCAGCGGGGCACCCTCGCCCGGGTTCGCCTTGCCTTCGGAGGGCGGCAGCAGGACCAGCAACACATACTCCTTACCTAGACCTCCGCCAGGGTACGGCGTGCCCCCCGCCCCCCTCCCGCTCAGCCCGGCGTGAGCGCCCGGACCAGGCCGGCGGTGTCGTCGGCGTACAGCCGGACCACGCGCACCGGCCTGCGGCGGCCCAGCACGGTGGTGTGTACGACGGGCTCGGCCAGCTCCAGCGTCACCGTGGTCTGCGAGCCGACGGCGAGGTCCAGGGTGTCCGGCGCCGGCTCGTGCGTCATCCGGGTCTCGCGGCGTACGGCGGCGATCGCGGTACGCGGGATCCGCAGGTCCACCTGGGCGCCGTAGCGCACCCGCAGCGCGTCGGCGGTCAGCACGTGCGGGCGGACGGCGCCGGCGGCGTGCAGGGCGACCACGAACAGCACGGTGTAGATGTCCAGCACCAGCATCACGTCGTGCGCCAGGGGCATGTCCCGCAGCATGACGGCCACGCCGACCGTCTCCACCAGGCAGACGAAGGCGAGACCCAGCAGCGTCGCGCCCTGCCCGCGCGCGTACCCGAACACCCGCCCGCCGGTCGTGCCCTCGGTGCGCCGGGCCAGCCAGAGCGCCAGCCCCGCGAAGAGCCGCATCTCGTGCCTGGCCAGCCGGTACACGATCATCGCCGCTCCTCCCCCGAAAGGATCACCAGCATACGGCGCACCGCCTCCGCCCGGGCAGGCCCCAAGTCGGCGTACAGGGCCTGCAACACCGGGTTGTCCGGATCCAGTTGGCCCTCCGGAAGGAACCCGTCCCGAAGCAAGCCACCGGGCACGCAGGCGGCCAGGGCGCGCGCCGTCCGCTCCACGCGCGCGTCGTCCGGGCCGGCGTCCGCGAGCGCGTCGAGCAGCGCGTACGCCTCGCGGGTGCGGGCCACCGTGTCCGGATCGTCCAGGGCGCCGCGCAGCATCGACACCAGCCGCTCCCGGTCCCCGGCCGACGCGCCCGTCTCGACCAGCGCGAGCAGTTCCCTGTCCCGGGCGGCCGTGGGGGAGTCACCGGCGGGCAGCGCGTCGAGCAGCGCGGCCAGTCCGGGGGAGACGGGCCCCTCGGCGGACGGCACCCCGGCGTCCAGCAGCGCCCGCAGCCGCCGCCGGCGCTCCCGGAGTGCCGCCTCCTGCCGGGCCAGGTCCGCGTCGAGTTCGGTGAGCACCTCGGTGAGGTCCCTGCCCGCGTCGTCGGCGAGCACGTCCCGCACCTCGGTGAGCCCCAGCCCCAGCTCGGTCAGCCGCCGGATCCGGGCCAGGACGACGGCGTGGCGGAGGGTGTAGTGCCGGTAGCCGTTGGCCAGCCGCGCCGGCTCGGGCAGCAGGCCCTGATGGTGGTAGTGCCGCACGGTCCGCGTCGTGACGCCGACGGCGGCGGCGAGTTCTCCGATCCGCATGCGCCCAGTACAGACGTTGACGTCGCGACGGGGTCAAGCGGCGACCGCCGGGACGCCGAACCGGCGCTCCACGCCGTCCGCTCCACGCGTGCGTCGTCCGGGCCGGCGTCCGCGAGCGCGTCGAGCAGCGCGTACGCCTCGCGGGTGCGGGCCACGTCTCCGGCAGCCCGGCGCCGATGCCTCCGGCTGCGACCGCCCCGGGTGCGCTGCGGGGCGGGACGGCACGTACCTGCCGGAAGCCGGCGGTCTGCGGTGCGGCGGGCGCCCGGTACCATGGTCAGCACGGCAGACGAGCCGGGCGGACGGCCGCGTGGAGTTCCCGCGAGGGGGCTTCCCGAGGAACGTCCGGGCTCCACAGGGCAGGGTGGTGGCTAACGGCCACCCGGGGTGACCCGCGGGACAGTGCCACAGAAAGCAGACCGCCGGGGACCTCGGTCCTCGGTAAGGGTGAAACGGTGGTGTAAGAGACCACCAGTGCCCAGGGTGACCTGGGCAGCTAGGTAAACCCCACCCGGAGCAAGGTCAAGAAGGGGCGGCCTTTCGCAAGAAGGGCGACCCTGCGCGGACGATCGAGGGCGGCCCGCCCGAGTCCGCGGGTAGACCGCACGAGGCCGGCGGCAACGCCGGCCCTAGATGGATGGCCGTCGCCCCGGCGCCCGCGAGGGCACCGGGGAACAGAACCCGGCGTACAGCCCGACTCGTCTGCCGCTCAGTGCTTCCGACCAGCGGGAACGCAGGCCAGAGGCCCTCGGTGATCACATGAGGGGCGCACCGTCGCGGAGGTACAGCGGCCGTCCCTCGTCCAGTGCCTTCAGGGCGTGCTCGAACCGGCGCCGGATGCGGTCCCGGAGGCGATCGATGGCTTCGGCGGCTGTGACGAAGGCGGCTTCGGACAGCTCGTCGTCGCGTGGCCGCAGCCGGTCGGTCTGATCCTCGCCCAGGGTGCCGCCGTCGAAGACGAACGCGAGCTGATCGTCCCAGGGACCGTGGGGGGCCACCCAGTCCACCACCAGCAGCCCGAGCGGCGTGACGCGGACGCCGAGTTCCTCCATCAGTTCACGGCGCACCGCGTCCTCCGGCGGTTCGTTGGCCTCCGCCATCCCACCGGGCAGATCCCATCCCGGTTTGTAGGTGGGGTTCACCAGGAGCACACGGCCGGACGGGTCCCGCAGCAGCACATCGGCCGCCACGCGCTTGCGGGCCTGCTTGGCGTTGCCCTCCGCGAGGTACGCGTTCCACGCATCGGCGTCGGCGGGATCGGGTGCTGTGCGCCTCATGCGGGGGTGCCTCCCGGGGCCGGGGCTGGTTTTCGGTGGGGTGTCCGGGGCGGGGACCTGGTGAAATGGCGGGATGGTGAGGCATGAGGTGGGCCGGTCAGGGTAGGCGCGGCTCTGGTGACCCGCTCACGGGAGCGGGTGAACGAGAGCAGGGAGGCCCTGGGATGACGACGGCACTCGTCGGCACGGCGACCGACCTCGGCACGGAGCTGCCGCAGATCGCAGATCCGCAGAAGGTCGCGCCCCAGGACGCCCGTGAGCTGACGAGGGTCTTCTTCGACCGGCTCGCCGTGCTGGAGGAAGGCACCCACGAGTACCAGTACGCGCGCAACACGCTGATCGAGATGAACATGTCCCTGGTGCGCTTCGCCGCCCGCCGGTTCCGCAGCAGCGGCCAGGACATGGAGGACGTCGTCCAGGTCGGCACGATCGGGCTGATCAAGGCGATCGACCGGTTCGAGATCTCCCGCGAGGTGCAGTTCACCAGTTTCGCGGTGCCCTACATCGTCGGGGAGATCAAGCGCTTCTTCCGCGACACCTCCTGGTCCGTCCACGTGCCCCGGCGCCTCCAGGAGGCCCGCACGGAGCTGGCCAAGGCCAACGAGGAACTGCGCGGCCGGCTGGGCCGTGCGCCCAGGGTCTCCGAGCTGGCCGCCCTGATGAACCTCACCGAGGAGCAGGTCGTCGAGGTCCAGATCGCGGCGAACGGCTACCACTCCGCCTCGCTGGACGCCGCGATCAGCGCCGACGCCGACGAGGGCGAGGCCGCGCTGTCCGCGTTCATAGGCGAGGAGGACGCCGCCCTGGAACTCGTGGAGGACTTCCACGACCTGGCCCCCCTCATCGCCGGACTGGGCGAGCGGGACCGGCGCATCCTCCACATGCGGTTCGTGGAGGAGATGACGCAGGCGCAGATCGGCAAGGAGCTGGACGTCTCGCAGATGCACATCTCACGCCTGATCTCCCGCATCCTGGAGCGCCTCCGCTCGGGCATGCTGGCCACCGGCTGACGACCATTGGTCGCCGGTTGCGGCGGCCACCGGTCGCCGGCTGACGTCCAGCCCATCGGCCATCCGCCCACCGGCCTACGCCCAGCCCATCGGCCATCCGCCCACCGGTCATCGGCTGCCGCCCACCGACCGGCGGCGGGGCCGGGACCGTGGGGCCGGGCGGCGCCCCGTCCGTGGTGCGCCGGCCCGCCCCGCGCTCGTCGCCCGTCCTCGTGGCTCTCCCGCCCCCGGCCGTCAGTGCGGTGAGCGGCTGCGCGGGACCCGCAGCAGAGGGCTCACCCGTCCGTTCAACTGGTTGAGCGCGTCCCGCAGTACCGGCCGGTCCGGCGGTGCGGCCGCCAGCAGCGTCTGTTCCAGAAGCTGCCGACGGCGTTGCCGCGTCGCTTCGAGCACGGACTTCCCGGCGCCCGTGAGACAGAACATGCCGGCCGGCCCGCGCCGCACCAGGGCGCGCCGCTCCAGGTGGTCGCACAGCCCGACCGCCGCCGCGAAGTCGACCCCGAGATCCCGGGCGATTCCGCCCGGGTCACCCGGCCCGTCCGCCAGCGCGAGGAGCGCGCGCATCTGCTCGTCGGAAATCCTCGGGGCGACGTCCTCGTGTGCCCGCTGCCACAGCTCGATCATCGATTCGGCGACGTGTGCCGCAGCCGGCGATGCCGCGGCTGGTTCGGGATCCACTGACATGGTTTTCCCCTTCCATGATGCCGTCGAGTAGCGCGCTACCCGCCAGGCGGCATTTCAGCCCCGCCGCTTTGTTCGAAAATGCTCTGATCTGGGCTGTGGGAAACGAATTGAGGCACGAGATGGGCCGTACGGGTTACGCGCGACGGACCCTCAGGAAGCCGTCTTGCCCGCCTTCGTGCCGTCGACGACCTGTCCCGTCGGCGGAGGCGTCGCCTTGACCGGCTTCTCGTAGTCCGAGAAGACGACGGTGCCGGGGGTCTTGCCGCCCGACTGGTCCAGCTTGAGGATGTACGGCTTTCCCTCGGCGGCGACGTACATCGTGATGGTCTCGCCGCTCCCCTTCTTCTTCTTCAGCGGGACCGCCTTCCGGCCGTCCACCGTGGTGACGTCGCCCTTCGTCATTCCCTTGCGCTCGGACTTGTCGCTGTCCAGATCGGCCAGGAATCCCTGCTTGTCGCAGAATCCCGTCGTACGGGAATCACCGACCGGCACCTTCACCCACCGGCCGCTCAGCGCCCGGGCCTGCTTCTGTCCGCCGGCCGAATTCCCCGCGGCACCGGCCCAGAACTTGTCGTCGCCTTTGACATACGTGGCCTGGCCGGTGTGGATGACGTCGGCCGAACCGCTGCGCATCGCCATCCTGCCCTTGCAGTTCTTCCGGGTGTCGACGTGGAAGTCGACCGTCAGGGGCTGTCCTTGCGCGGAGAGTTTCCCGGCCATGCGCATCGAGGTGGCGTCCCGGGTGGCGGTCACGGCCTTGGCGGCCACCTGGTCGGCGTTCTGCCCCTGGAACGGCTGGTCCGACGAAGTGTCGTCGGAGCAGCCCGCGACACCCAGGGCGGTGGTCGCGCAGATCACGGACACGGCTAACGTGCGGCTCACGGACATGCGAAAACCCCTCCGGGGATAGGTGCTGTTCCTGTCTGCCGGGCGGGCCGTCGCTCTCGCCGTCGCGTGACGGCCGCCGTGGAACTCCGGTATCCCCGTGATAACGGAATAGTCGCTTCCTTTTTCGCGGGGCTCCCGCCGGGCCGACCCGGCGGGAGCCCCGGTCACGGCGGACCACCCCGCGCAACGGCTCGCCGAACAACCCCGGCCGCCCCGGCACCCCGCGCAACGGCACCCCCCCGCAGCGGCCCCTCACGCAGCGGTTCGCCGCCCAGACCACCCCCGTCCCACCCCCTCGCGCCACGGCTCGCCGGGCAAACCTCCGTCATCCCGGTCCCTCGGTTCCTACGATGGCTCGGCCGGCGGTGCTTGCTGCGCGTCTCTTCGGGTACCGCGTTTGAATGGGGATGGCATCCACATGGGCAGGCGATTGCTGAAAGCGATGGGTTCGTGACTCGTCTCAGTGGCTCCGGGGACGACCAGGCGAGCGGGCCGGACGGAGATCCGTGGTCCCTCGCGCTGGAGATCTCCGATGCCGTGGACGGTCTCGCGGACCTGTGGTCGGTGGCGAGCCAGCAGGCGAGCCTGCGGCTGTCTCCGCACCAGTTGCGGGCGCTGCGCATCCTGGAGTCCGAGCCCGGGCTCAATCTCACGGCCCTGGCGGAGGGCATGGAGATAGGGATGCCGACCGCGAGCCGGCTGTGCGACCGGCTGGAGGCGGCCGGTCTGCTGGAGCGCGTGCTGCACCCGCACAAGCGGCGCGAGGTGCAGCTCAACCTCACCGGTCACGGCCGGCAGGTGCTGGCCGAGGTGACCTCCCGCCGGTCGGACGCGCTCGCGGAGGTCCTCGCGGCCATGGCGCCGGCCGAGCGGGCGGCGCTGAGCCGGGGCATGCGCGCCTTCCTCGCCGCCCACGAGAGCGCCACCGGGAAGACCGGCAAGAAGGACGGCCGCCGGTCCTGACCGGCCCGTGTCAGTCCGGGCGCCCGCGCCAGTCCAGGCAGACCACCGCGGCGTCGGACATCAACTCCCGGTTGCCGTAGTGCTCGACCAGCCCGGAGACGACCGCGCGGGCCGTCTCGTGCGGCGCCGCGGAGCGGGTGGCGCCGAGGATCTGGCGCAGGGCGCTCTCGCCGAACAGGGCGCCGTCCGTCGAGCGGGTGCCGTGCACCCCGGAGCTGACCACGATGAGCCGGTCTCCCGGCTCCACCCGGAACGCCTGCTCCTGGTACTGGGTCTCCTCGAACATGCCCAGGGGGAGCTGGGCGTCCAGGGCGACGCGCTCCGTGTGCCCGTCACGCTGGCGGAACAACTGGGGGGAGCCGGCGTCGACCGCGTGCACCGCGCCGGTGGCCAGGTCGAACCGCAGCAGCAGCGTGGAGGCGTACGCCTTGCCGCCGTACTGGGCGTACACGGCCTGGTCGGCCAGGCACGCCTGGTCGGCCAGGCCGATGCCCGCGCGGCGGGCGTTGCGCAGGGCGCTGACCGTGAGACTGGTGAGCAGCGACGCCTCGATGCCCTGCCCCATGCCGTCGGTGACGGTCAGGACGAGGTGGTCGGCGCTGCCGGACCAGTCGAAGTTGTCGCCGCCGATGGAGTAGGCGGGTTCGAGGTGGGCGCCGATGGTGTACTCCGCGCGGGCGCAGCCCCGGCCGGGCAGGAGCTGCCACTGCATCTCGGCGGCGAGGGTGAGGCGACGGGTGCGGCGGGCCAGGAGGTAGAGGTCGGTGTCGCGGTCGGCGGTGGCCACCTCGTGGCCGAGTGCCGTGGCGAAGTCGCCGAGCCGCAGCACGGTGTCCGGATCGGCGGCGCCCGCGGGCAGTCGCACCGAGAGGACGCCCAGCCGGTCGCCGCGCACGGTGATCGGCAGATGCACCAGGAGGCCGGGCGGCGTGCGGAGCACCTCCACGACCGGGCTCTGGGTGAGGAAGGCGCTGCCCGCGGGGCCCTCGTGGGCGGGGACCGCAGGGCCGGTGTGGGGCAGATGGGACACCGGTTGCAGGACGGTCAGTCCGTAGTCGGCGAGCAGGAGCGTGACCTCCTGGGCCCCGGCGCGCTCGGCGAGGATCCGGCGGGCGGTGGCCACCAGCGCGTGCGGCGCGGCCGCGCGCAGGTCGGCTTCCGGGGACGGAAGCGGTTCAAAGGCTGTCACGGTGTTCACCCTCTCGCCTCAAGACCTCCACGCTACCGCCCCTTTTCCACGGCGGGCGGCGGGGAGGGGCCGTTACGGGCAGCGCGCCCGCGGCGGCGATCCGGGCAGCGCTCGCGGCGTTCCGGTGCGCGGCGGCGGTCCCGGCCGTGCTCACGGGGCACCGGTGCGCGGCGGCGGTCCGGGCAGCCTTCACGGCGTACCGGTGCGCGGTGGCGGTCCCGGCCGTGCTCACGGGGCACCGGTGCGCGGTGGCGGTCCCGGCCGCCTTCACGGCGTACCGGTGCGCGGTGGCGGTCCCGGCCGCCTTCACGGCGTACCGGTGCGCGGCGCGGGCAGACCGGTGAGCCAGTCCGTGATGGTCACGGTGGTGCCCCGGCCGGGGCGGCTGTGCAGGGTCAGCTCCTGGACCAGCCGTCTGGCCCCGCTCAGGCCGCTGCCCGGACCGTCGCCCGGGGAGCCGCCGGCCATGGCCCGCTCCACGTCCCGGATGCCCGGGCCCGCGTCGGCGAAGGTCAGCCGCAGCCCGCGGCGGGCCCCGTCCCCGAGCGGTGTGATCTCCACGTGGCCGCCGCCGCCGTGCACGAGGGCGTTACGGGCCACCTCGCTGGCCGCGGTGACCAGCTTCGTCTGCTGCACCAGTCCGAAACCGAGGGCGGCGGCGGCCTGGCGCACCTGGCGGCGTACCCGGGCGAGATCCGCGTCGGAGCCGATCGGCAGGCACGCCGTCGCATCGAGTGGGGCCTGCATCACGCACCGTCTTCCACCGGAGCGGCCGCGGCCGCCGAGGACGTGCGGCCCTGCGGGGAGAGGGCCGTGGAAAGGGGCCGGGCACCCGCTCGTCCGGTGCCGCGCACCACACCGCCCGCCGGCACCGCTGCCGGTGCCGCTGCCCGGTCCGGGCTCCGGCGGGTGACACGGGGGCCCGTCGGTCCGGGCCCGCTGCCGTGACCGGGCGCGGGGGGACGACCGCGCCCCGCGTCTGCCGGACGGTGCCGCCCGCCGGCTCCCCGCCGCCCGCCCCCTCGGGGGCGTGCCGTACTGCGCCACGCGCGTTCTCCCTGCTGCCGGTGGTGCGGTGCCGCCTGTCCTGCGGGCCTCGCGGGCCCGGCAAGTCCTGCGTGCGCCTCGGACCCGCGGGACGGCCGGCCGGTCGGCCGATCCATGGACATCAGGCAATTATTGCCACCCGGCAAACGCGGGCGCGAGGGGGTGGGTCCGGACGGCGCGTGACCGGCACCGCGGCCGGTCAGCTTCCGGCCGGCCGGCCGTGCCAGTCCAGGCAGACGACCAGGGCGTCGTCGTCCGGTGCCGGCCTGCCCCGGTGGCCGGTCAGCTCCCGCAGGATGGCCCGCGGCACCTCGGCCGCGGGCAGCAGCCGGGTGGAGTGGATGGCCCGGGCCAGCGCCTCGTCCCCGTACGCCTCGCCCTTCGGGTCGGCCACGTCGTGGACGCCGTCGCTGACGAAGAGGAGCCGGTCACCGGGCTCGACCTGGAAGTCCTGCGCGACGTAGTCGGTCTCCTCGAACATGCCGAGGGGAAGCTGGGCGTCCAGGGCGATGCGCTCGACCACCCCGTCGCGCAGCCGCAGCAACTGGGGGGAGCCCGCGTCCACGACGCTCGCCCGGCCGGTGGCGAGATCGAAGTCGAACATGAGGACCGACAGGTAACAGCGGCCCTGGTAGTGCGCGTAGACGGCCTGGTCGGCGAGGGCCGCCTGGTCCTCGATGGAGATGCCGGCCCGCCGGGCGTTGCGCAGGGCGTTGATGGCCAGGTTCGTCAGCAGGGACGCCTCTATGCCCTCGCCCATGCCGTTGGTGACGTACAGCATCAGGTGGTCGGCGGTGGCGGACCAGTCGAAGTTGTCACCGAAGATGGCGTAGGCGGGCTCCAACTGGGCGCCCAGCTCGTATTCGGCCCGCGAGCAGGAGCGGCCGGGCAGGAGCTGCCACTGCATCTCGGCGGCCAGCGTCAGCCGGTCCTTGCGCCGCACCTGGAGGTACAGGTCGGTGTCCCGCTCGGCCACGATCACCTCGTGCCCGAGCATGTCGGCGATCTCGGCCAGCTCGGGCTCCGACTGCCGTACGGCCCCGGCGTCCGGCAGGGTCACCGACAGCACACCGAGCCGGTCGCCGCGCACGCTGACCGGCAGGTGCAGCCGCACCCGACCGTCCCGCACCTCCTCGGGGTACGGCTTCTGCGAGCCGAAGGCCCGGCCGACCGGGCTGTTGTGCACCGACACCGGCTCCAGCGTGTGCGGCAGCACCGACACCGGCTGGAGCACCGTCAGGCCGTAGTCGGCCAGGTAGAGCTCGACGTCCTCCGCGCCGTACTGCTCGACCAGTACGGCGCGGATGGCGTCGAGCAGTGCATGGGGAGCCGCTGTGCGCAGCGCACGTTCAGCGGCCACGAGTCTGTTCATGATGGGAAATACACCTATCTTTCGCCGGACAAGGTATGTGCCTCGTTCACGAGGCGGAGCTTCCGGTCGGGCCGCGTCGGGCACCTCGGGGCGCCCGGTGCCAGTGCGTGCACCTAGTACGCTGACAGGCGCCCCAGTGCCTGCGAGAGTGTGACCGTGACTGCCTTCCGCCGCCGCCCAGAGCCCGATGAGGTCGCACGGGTGACCACCACGGCCGTCGAGCTGCTGGAGGTCGTGTGGGGCCGGGCTTCCACCGCTCCCACCTCCGCGTCCCAGCTCCGTGTGCTGCACATCCTCGAGCACCACGACGGCATCAACCTGCGCACGCTCGCCGAGTACCTGGCGTCCACCCCGCCGTCCACCAGCCGGCTGTGCGACCGTCTGGTGGCCGCCGGGTTCGTCGAGCGGGTGGTGAGCCCGCAGGACCGGCGGGAAGTACGGCTGCACCTCAGCGGCCGGGGCCGCGCGTTCCTCGCCGACCTGCGGGCCCGCAGGGAGAAGGAACTGCGGAAGGTGCTGGCGGATATGCCCGCCGCCAAGCGGATCGCGCTGCTGGAGGGGCTGGAGGCGTTCTGCGCGACCGCGGCGACGCAGATACACGACGACGCCTCGGGCACGGGCAGCCGGACGGCCTGACCCGCGGTTCGCGGCGCCGGGGTCACCGCCGCCCTCAGGCGATGGCGACCAGTACACGGAGTGGTCTCCGTCCACCGGAGCATTCCACGTCCTTCCCCGCACACGTCCGACACGGTTACTTTGTTGCCTCACGGCTATTGTTGTCAAACGGCAACAGTACGTCTGACAGCCCTTACCTCCACCCGGTTACCCCCGTCGCGGCGCGATCCGCCGTGGTTGTGCGGCACGTCTCCCGTCCGGGGGACCCGGGGCACCCGGCTGCCGCCCGGCGCTCCCCGCCCGGACCGGTGCCGGCCCGGACGCCGTGACCGCGGTGAACTTGCAGGTCCGCACCGGAGTTGGCGGCCCCGCTCCCGGCCCGCCGGTCCCCCGGAACCCGCCGGTTCCCGGACGTAGGCTGACCGGCATGAGAATCCTCGGACTGTGCGGAAGTCTGCGTTCCGGTTCACTGAACGCGGCCGTCCTGCGCTCGGCGGCGGAGCTGACCCGGCCCCCGCGCGAACTCGTCGTCGCACCGCCCCTGGACCGGCTGCCCTTCTTCAACGCCGACGTCGAGGAGACCGCGCTGCCCGCGGCGGCCGCGGAGCTGCGGGCCGCGGCCGGCGCGGCGGACGCCCTGCTGATCGTCACGCCGGAGTACGCCCACGGCACCTCCGGCGTGCTCAAGAACGCCCTGGAGTGGCTGATCGGCGGCGGCGAGGTCGACACCAAGCCGGTGGCCCTGGCGAGCGCGTCCCCCGCGGCGAGCGGCGGCGATCGGGCCCGCGCCTGGCTCGCGGAGACCCTCGCCGTGATGGGCGCCCGGGTGCTCCCGCGGGACCTGCGCGTCCCGCAGGCCACCTTGAAGATCGCCGACGGCCGGATCACCGACGAGCCGACCCGCGCGGCCCTGGCCGCTCTCCTGGACGACCTCGCCCGGGCGGCGGCCCGGGCCCGCGAGGATGCCGCCCGCCTGGTCTGCTGAATCCGGGCGGCGGCCCGGCCCGGCGAGGATGCCGGCCGCCTGGCTTGCTGAGCCCGGGTGGCGGTCCGGGCCCGCGAGGCGCCGACCGCCCGGCCTGCTGAACCCGGGCAGCGGTCCGGACCGGCGAGGCGCCGACCGCCCGGCTTGCTGAATCCGGGTGGCGGTCCGGGCCCGTGAGGACACCGGCGGCCCCGGCCCGCGAGGATGCCGACCGCCCGGCCCGCTGAGCCCCGGCCCCGGCAGCGGTCGGCGGGCCGACGCCGGCTCACTCCTCGAACAACGGCTCCTGCTCGCCCTGCGCCGCCCGGCGCAGCCGCCGGCCGCGCGCGCCCACCACCACGGCCGTCACCGCCGCCGTCACGCCCAGGGCGGCCGGGACCATCCAGCCGCGGTCGAGGACATGGCCGAGGGCGTGGTCCAGGGAGAGGCGGCCCGGTCCGGTGACGGCGAGACCGGCCGCCGTCACCCCCAGGCTCGCCGCCTGCTCGTAGCCGCCCTCCTGGGCGAAGAACCCGTTGGGCACGTGCACCGCCGCCGCGCCCGCCATCGCGCCGGCCGCCGCCGCGCCCGCGGCCGGTGTGGCGAGGCCCAGCGCCAGCAGCAGGCCGCCGCCCGCCTCCGCCAGGCCCGCCGCCGTGGCGCTCGCCTTGCCGGGCCGGTAGCCCACGGACTCCATGAACTGGCCCGTGCCCTCCAGACCGTGACCGCCGAACCAGCCGAACAGCTTCTGCGCGCCGTGCGCCGCCAGCACCCCGCCGGTGC
The DNA here is from genome assembly GCF_055566335.1 of Streptomyces sp. NPDC027672. NCBI lineage: Bacteria > Bacillati > Actinomycetota > Actinomycetes > Kitasatosporales > Streptomycetaceae > Streptomyces > Streptomyces sp. NPDC027672. Next base: position 44,721 of record NZ_JBVHSO010000007.1, read on the forward strand.
CCAGCCGGAGCAGCAGCAGGCCCAGATCACGTCGGTCGTAACAGGTCACGGTGACTCCCAGCAGACGGGCGGACAGGCTCCCTCCCCACCCCACCCTCGCACCGCCGGCCCCGCCCGTCCCGTCCTGACTGCCGTTCGGGTGGCGGCCCCGGGGGAGTGGTGCGTGTCCGCGCGTGCGCTGCGGCTCCTGGCGGTCCCGCCACGACGGTACGGACCCTGGGGCGCGACGGGATCGCCGTGCCCGCACTCGGCTTCGGCCGCCGGGCCTCCGGGGGCCGGCCGCACCCTCGCCCGGGGCGCCCTGCCCTGGCTGTGGGTCCACGGTCCACGGCCCACGGCCCACGGTCCACGGCCCACGGCCCACGGCCCACGGCCCGCGGCCCGCGGGCCGTGCCCGTCCCCGGCTTCCGCACCGTCACCCGGGCCGAGGAGAACGCCGGCGCGCTCGTGAAGGGCCCTCTCCCACGGCCCGGTTGACGGAAATCGGCCACCTGCCCGGCCGGTAACGGACCGGGCGGCCGGTACGGCGGGGCGGGCGGGCGACGCGGGAGGTGCCGTGCCCGTTGCGCCGGCCGTCCGAATCGGCGCCGTACCGGCCCTCCGATCGCGAGAGCCCTGCTCGGCGCGGTGTACCTTCCCCGAGTGCGTGAAAGTTCCCGGCTCAGCCGGCGTGCCGTCCTCGGGCTGACGGCCGCCGCCCTGCCCCTGTCCATGGCCACCGATGCCGCGGCGGCCACCGTCGTCGGCGGCGAACGCCTGGCCCGTACCGGCGTCCAGGCGCGCGGCGCCTCCGGACTGCCCGACAAGCTCACCGCCCGGTCCTGGCTGGTCGCCGACTGCGTGACCGGCGAGGTGCTCGCCTCCTTCGGCGCGCACCGGCGCCTCGCGCCGGCGTCCACGCTGAAGATGCTGTTCGCGGACACCGTGCTGAAGAAGTTCGACCGCACCGAGCGGTACCGGGTCACCGAGGCCGATCTCGCCGACGTCCCGGCCGGCTCCAGCCTCGTCGGCATCAAGCCCGGCATCACCTACACCGTCGAGCAGTTGTGGCAGGGCGTGTTCCTGCGCTCCGGCAACGACGCCGTGCACGTGCTGGCCCACATGAACGGCGGCATCGCCAAGACCGTCGCCGAGATGCAGGCCAGGGCTGCCGACCTCCAGGCCCTGGACACCCGCGTGGTCAGCCCCGACGGCTTCGACCACAAGGGCCAGCTCTCCTCGGCGTACGACCTGACGCTCTTCGCCCGCCACGGCCTGCGGGACGCCGAGTTCCGCCGCTACTGCGGCACGCGGACCGCCGACTTCCCGGCGGGCGGCAAGAAGACGTTCCAGATCCAGAACACCGACCGCCTGCTCACCGGGGCATGGGGGCTCAAGACGTACAACGGCCTGATCGGTGTGAAGAACGGCTACACCAGCCATGCCGGCAACACCTTCACCGGCGCGGCCACCCGGGGCGGGCGCACCCTGCTCGTCACCGTGATGCACCCGCAGGCCGGCGGCAACGGCGTCTACGAGGAGACCGCCGCGCTGCTCGACTGGGGCTTCGGACACGGGCGTTCGGCCCAGGCCGTCGGCATGCTGGTGGCACCGCTGAGCGAGGGCGGGGCGCGCACGGCCACGGAACCCGCGCGGCCGCCGGTGCGCGCGGCGGCCGCGCCACCCGGCGTGGCGGCCCCCGGCGGCCCGGCCTGGCCGGCCGTGGGTGCCGGCGCCGGCGCGCTTGCGCTGCTGGGCGCGGGAGCCTGGACCCTGCGCCGCCGTACCCGGACCCCGGCGGCCGGCGAACCGACGGGCCGGGGCAGACGCCGCCGCTGAGCGGAGAGCCGTCGTACGACACGGCGCGGCGGCCGTCCCCGCCGGCCGGTGTGTCCTCGCGTACGCCGCGAGGTGCATCCCCCTGGTCCGGTCCGGTGGTACGGCCGCCGGCCGCCTCCCCCCTCGGAAGTGGCTGCGGAACTCCCCTGCCCAACTGTGAAGTTCTGGTGGAGGAAAGTTGAGCACACGTCAGGGACGACCGGCAATACCGCGGAGGGCCGGCGTCCGCCCGCGCGTGCGGACCGGCGCGGCTCAGCCCCGCCCGATGTACGGCATCGTCGTCGCCATCACCGTCGCGAACTGCACGTTCGCCTCCAGGGGCAGTTCCGCCATGTGCCGTACCGTGCGCGCCACGTCGGCCACGTCCATCACCGGTTCCGGGGCTACCTCCCCGTTTGCCTGGAGTACGCCCGTGCGCATCCGCTCCGTCATGTCGGTCGCCGCGTTGCCGATGTCGAGCTGGCCGACCGCGATCCGGTACGGCCGCCCGTCCAGGGACAGCGACTTGGTCAGCCCGGTCAGCGCGTGCTTGGTCGCGGTGTAGGCGACCGAGTGCGGCCGGGGCGCGTGCGCCGAGACGGAACCGTTGTTGATGATCCGGCCGCCCTGCGGGTCCTGTTCCTTCATCCGCCGGTAGGCCGCCCGCGCGCACAGGAAGGCGCCGTTGAGGTTCGTGTCCACGACCTGCCGCCAGGCGTCGTACGACAACTCCTCCACCGGGACCCCGCCGGGCCCGAAGGTGCCCGCGTTGTTGAACAGCAGGTCCACCCGGCCGAACCGCTCCACGGTGGCCGTGAACAGCCCCTCGACGTCCTCGGGCCGGGACACGTCGGTGGGCACGGCCAGCGTGGCCGCCCCCGGCGCCAGTGCCGCCGTCCGGGCCAGCGGTGCGGCCCGCCGGCCGGCCAGCGCCACGGACCAGCCGGCGCGCAGCAGTTCCACGGCGACGGCCCGCCCGATCCCGGACCCGGCGCCGGTCACCACCGCGGTCTTCGCGTTCCTGTCAGTCATGACTCCGCAGCGTAGGCCCCGCATCCGCGATGCGGAATCCGGTGTCCGCCATACGGTTGTCCGAGAGCCGTTCGACGATTATCCGACGGCTATCCGGCGGCGGCCACCGTCGCCTCCGCCCGCTCCTCGCCGGGGTAGCGCACCCCGATCCGCTCCCGCACCGCGTCCAGCGTGCGCATCACCGCGAGCGTCCCCTCCAGCGGCACCAGCGGCGACTCCTTCTCGCCCGCGCGCAGCGCCCGCATGACCTCCCGCGCCTCGTGCCGCAGGCTGGTGCGCGGCCCGTCGGCGGGGTCGGCGGCGAACTCCTCGGGGTCACGGCCGTCGCGGTGCAGCACGAACCGCTCCGGATGGAAGAACCCGGACGGGACGTCGATCCGGCCGCGCGTGCCGGTCACCGACGCGGTCACCGCCGTACCGCCGGCGATCGAGCAGTGCACCGAGGCCAGCGCGCCGCTCTCCCAGGACAGCAGGGCGCCCGTCTGGAGGTCGACGCCCTCGGGCGAGAGCACCGCGCTCGCGGTGACCGTGTCCGGCTCGCCCAGCAGCAGGTGCGCGAACGACACCGGGTACACGCCCAGGTCCAGCAGCGCGCCGCCGCCCAGCGCCGGGTCCCGCAGCCGGTGCGCGGCCGGGAACGGCCCGGCGATCCCGAAGTCCGCCTGCACCGTGCGCACCTCGCCGATCGCCCCGTCCGCCACCAGCGCCGTCAGCCGCCGAACCAGCGGATTGCAGTACATCCACATCGCCTCCATCAGGAAGCGGTCGTGCTCCCGCGCCAGTGCGACGAGTTCCGCCGCCTCGCGCAGGTTCAGCGTGAACGGCTTCTCGCACAGCACGTTCCGGCCCGCCGCCAGGCACAGGCCGGCCGCCGCCCGGTGCGCCACGTGCGGAGTGGCGACGTACACCACGTCGACGTCCGGGTCCGCGGCCAGCGACTCCCAGTCGCCGTACGCGCGTTCCGCCCCGAACCGCTCGGCGAACGCCTCGGCCGAGTCCCGCCGGCGGGAGGCCACCGCCGTGATCTCCGCGTCCGGCAGATCGACCAGATCCGCGGCGAACGCCGCCGCGATCCCGCCGGTCGCCAGGATCCCCCACCGCACGTTCCGCTCCGCCATCGCCGTCCCGCCCTCGCTCATCCGTGCCTCGGCAGTGTGTACGAGCTGAGAGCATAGGTGCCGGTCGCGTCCGCGACAGCGATGTCAGCGAAGAGGGAGGGGCACATGCCGGAGCACACGGCGGCACCGACACCGGACACGCGGCGGGAGGGGGCGACGGCCCGGCCGGCGGCCGGCGTCCGCCGCACCGGACTGCTCGTCACCTTCCTCCTGGGCGGCCTCACCGCGACCCCGCCCCTCGCGATGGACATGTACCTCCCGTCCCTGCCGGAGGTCACCCACGCGCTGCACGCGCCCGCCGCCACCGTCCAGCTCACCCTCACCGCGTGCCTGCTCGGCATGGCCCTCGGACAGCTCGTGGTCGGCCCGATGAGCGACCGCTGGGGCCGCCGCCGGCCGCTGCTCGCCGGCCTCGCCGTCTACGTCGTCGCCACCGCCCTGTGCGCACTCGCCCCGAACGTGGAGACCCTGGTCGCCTTCCGGCTGGCCCAGGGACTCGGGGGCGCGGCCGGGATCGTCATCGCGCGGGCCGTCGTCCGCGATCTCCACGACGGCGTGGCCATGGCCCGCTTCTTCTCCACCCTGATGCTGATCTCCGGGGTCGCCCCGGTCGTGGCACCGCTCATCGGCGGGCAACTGCTGCGGGTGACGGACTGGCGGGGCGTGTTCGTCGTCCTCACCGTGGTCGGCGCCGCGCTCGCCGCGCTCGTCTGGCTGCGGCTGCCCGAGACGCTGGAGCCCGCCGGCCGGCACAGCGGCGGCGCGGGCGAGGCCCTGCGGTCGATGCGCGCCCTCCTCGCCGACCTGCCCTTCACCGGCTACATGCTGGCCGGCGGCTTCACCTTCGCCGCGCTGTTCGCGTACATATCCGCCTCGCCCTTCGTCGTCCAGGAGATCTACGGCGCCTCCCCGCAGACCTTCAGCCTGCTGTTCGGCCTGAACTCCATCGGCCTGGTGATCACCGGACAGGTCAACGGCAAGCTGCTGGTGGGGCGGGTCAGCCTGGACAAGGTGTTCGCCGTCGGCCTCGCGGTGATCGCGCTCGCGGCCACCGCCCTGCTGCTGATGGCCTCCGGCGTCTTCGGCGACACGGGTCTCGTCCCGGTCGCCGCGGCCCTCTTCGTACTGATGTCCGCCATGGGCATCACCCTGCCCAACGCGCAGTCCCTCGCCCTGCAGCGCACCCGGCACGCCGCCGGCTCCGCCTCCGCGCTGCTCGGCACCTCCTCCTTCCTCGTCGGCGCGGTCGCCTCGCCGCTCGTCGGCGTCGCGGGGGAGCGCACCGCCGTGCCCATGGCGGTGGTCCAACTGGCCGGGGCACTGGTCGCGGCGGTCTGCTTCATGGGAATGTGCCGTCCCTGGACGACACGGAAGACCAGCCGTGCGGGCGCGGAGGGAGACGTGAGCTGAGCGCACCGAGACTGCGCGCCGGCACACCGGAACGCGCCGGGCTCGACCCCGTCGCGCTCGGGCACCTGGCCGCCGGGGCGCGCGCCCTCACCGCCGGTGAGCGCCCGTGGGCGGCCGGCGCCGTCGTGCTGGCCGGCCGCGGGCCCGTGATCGCCGTGGCCGAGGCCACCGGCTGGGCGGTCCGCTACGCCCGCCACGACCCGGGGACCGGCACCGGCGTCGAACTGCCGCCCGCCGCCCGGGTCCCGGCCGCCCTCGACACCCGCTTCGACCTGGCCTCCCTCACCAAGCTGTTCACCTCGGTGGCCGCGGTGCAGCAGATCGAGCGCGGCACGCTCGGCATCGACACCCGCGTCGGCGACTGCCTGCCCGACTTCCACGCCGCCGTCGCGCACGGCATCACGGTACGGCAGCTCCTCACGCACACCTCCGGGCTGCGCCCCGAACTGCCCCTGTACGACTGCCCGGACGACGCCACCCGGCTGGACCTGCTGCGCGCCGAGGCCCCGGTGGCCGCGCCGGGCACGTACCGGTACTCGGACCTGAACATGCTGCTGCTCCAGTCCGTCCTGGAGCGGATCACCGGCCGCACCCTGGACGTCCTCGTGCGGGACGGCATCACCCGCCCGCTCGGCATGACGGCCACCGCGTTCGGCCCCTGCCCCGGTGCCGCGGCCACCGAGGACCAGCGGCGGCCGTGGGCCAAGGCCGACCGGGGCATGCTGCGGGGCGTGGTCCACGACGAGAACGCGTGGGCACTCGGCGGGGTCGCCGGGCACGCCGGACTGTTCTCCACCGCGCCCGACCTCGCCGTCTTCTGCCGCGCCCTGCTCGCCGGCGGCTCCTACGGCCCCGCGCGCATCCTCGGCCAGGACTATGTGGAGCTGCTGTTCACCCCGCCCGGCCTGGGCTTCGCCGTGGACCAGCCGTCCTTCATGGGCGCGCTCGCCGGCCGCGGCGCCGCGGGCCACACCGGCTTCACCGGCACGTCCCTGGTCGTGGACCCGGCCACGGACACGTTCCTGATCCTGCTGGCCAACACGGTCCACCCCAGCCGCCGCCCGACGGACAACGGTCCCCGCGCCGCCCTGGCGACCCTGCTGTCCCAAGCAGTGATCTGACCCCACGCACGGGGCCCACCCGCCCCGGCCGGTCCGCCCGCACCGGTGGCTCAGCACCGGGGCGCCGGACCGCCGCCCGTCCGCGGTGCCCGCCCGCCCGCCCGCCAGCGGTGTCGGGCCGTCTACCCGCCCGGCCGGTCCGCCCACCCGCACCGGTGGCTCAGTGCCGGGGCGACGGGCCGCCCACCCGCCACTCCGGACGGCTCGTCGGCGGCGCCGCTTCCGCCCGCGCCGGTGGTTCGCCACCTCGGGGCCGGACCTCCGCCCGCGTCGGTGGCTCGGCACTGCGGTGCCGGGGTGCCCGCCCGTACCGGCGGCTCCGCGCCGGGGCGCGGCGCTGGTCCGCCCGCCGGTCCGCCCACCCGCGGCTCCGGACGGCTCGCCCGCGACGCCGGACCCCCCGCGCGGCGGTTCGGCACCGGGGTGCCGGGGTGCCCGCCCGTACTGGCGGCTCCGCGTCGGGGCGCGGCGTTGGCCCGCCCGTCGGTCCGCCCACCCGCGGCCCGGACGGCTCGCCCGCGGCGCCGGACCCTGCCCGCGCGGCGGTTCGGCACCGGGGTGCCGGGCCGCCCGGCCGCGCCAGCGGATCAGCACTGCGGCGCCTGCCCCCGCCCCACGGGGCCGGGGTGCCGTACCGGCGGCCTCGCGCCCCGGTGGGGCGCCGTAGAATCGCCAGGTGAACGACCCCACCTCCGCGGCCGTGGTGCTCCGGGCCGCCCTGGCCGAGTTGCTGGACGGGCTGCCGGCCAGGGAGACGGCCGCCGCCGTGGACCGGCTGATCGCCCACTACCGCGGCGACACCCCGACCCACGCCCCGATCCTGCGCGACCGCGCCGACGTCGCCGCGTACGCCGCCTACCGGATGCCGGCCACCTTCGAGGCGGTCCGCTCCGCGCTCGCCGCGTTCGCCGCCGCCGTGCCCGGCTGGAGTCCGGCCGGCCACACCGACGTCGGCGGCGGCACCGGTGCCGCCACCTGGGCCGTCACCGCGACCTGGCCCGGCGAGCGCCCCGTCACCGTGCTGGACTGGGCCGAGCCCGCCCTCGCCCTCGGCCGCGAGCTGGCCGCCGCCCGGCCGGCCCTCGCGGACGCCCGCTGGCGGCGCGCCCGGATCGGCGTCGACCTCACCCTGGACGACACCGACCTGGTCACCGTGTCGTACGTCCTCAACGAGCTGACGCAGGCCGACCGCGCCGCCCTCGTCGACGCCGCCGCCCGCGCCGCCCGGTCCGTCGTGATCGTGGAGGCCGGCACCCCGGCCGGCTACGCCCGGGTCATCGAGGCCCGCGACCGGCTGATCCGGGCCGGCTTCCGGATCGCCGCGCCCTGCCCGCACAGCGCCGCCTGCCCCATCGCGCCCGGCACCGACTGGTGCCACTTCGCCGCCCGGGTCGGCCGCTCCTCGCTGCACCGCCAGGTCAAGGGCGGCTCGCTGGCGTACGAGGACGAGAAGTTCTCCTACGTCGCCGCCACCCGGCTGCCCGCCGCACCGGCCGCCGCCCGCGTGGTCCGGCGCCCGCAGATCCGCAAGGGCCAGGTACTGCTGGACCTGTGCGAGAGCGGGGAGCGGCTGGACCGCACCACGGTCACCAAGCGCCACGGCGACCTGTACAAGGCGGCCCGGGACGCCGCCTGGGGCGACGCCTGGCCGCCGGACGGCTCCGCGTCGTAGTCCGCCCGGACCGCTTGTTACTTTCGACGCCATGGTCGACAAGCCCGCCCCCGATGCCACCCGCCGCAGCGAGAAGTCCCGCCGGGCGATCTACGCCGCCGCCCTCGCGCTGGTCGGCGAGGTCGGCTATCCGAAGACCACCGTCGAGCGCATCGCCGCCCGGGCCGGCGTCGGCAAGCAGACCATCTACCGCTGGTGGTCCTCCAAGGCGGACGTCCTGCTGGAGGCGTTCCTCGACCTCGCCGGGCAGACCGCCGAGGCGGCCGGGCAGGAGCCGTACGCCATCCCGGACACCGGCGACCTGGCCGCCGACCTCAAGGCGGTGCTGCGGGCCACGGTGGACGAGCTGCACGACCCGCGCTTCGAGGTGCCGACGCGGGCCCTGACCGCGGAGGGCGTCGTGAACGAGCAGGTCGGCCGCGCGTTCGTGACCGCGCTGCTCGAACCGCAGCTCCAGCTCTACGTCGCCCGGCTGCGCGCGGCCCAGGACGCCGGGCAGGTACGGCCCGACGTGGACCCCCGGATCGCGCTGGAGCTGTTCGTGTCGCCGCTCGCCCAGCGCTGGCTGCAGCGGACCGGGCCGATCTCCCACGCCTACACGGACACCCTGGTCGACTACGCCCTGCACGGCATCGCGCCCCGCTGACGCGCCCCCGCGCACGACCGCCGGCCCGCGTGATCCCGTCCGCCGCGCCCCCCGGTCCGCGCGAAGATGGGACGATGAGGCATGCTGTCCGCACAGCAGCGAGGCCACCACGGGACCGAGGGGATAGATGAGCGACACGTTCGGCGGCCACACCGGCCGGCAGGGCAGACTCTCCCAGTGGCTGCGCGGACGCCGCCCGAAGGAGGCCGACGCCGCCGGGGACGGCGGCCGGGAGGCCCTGCTGCTCGCCGCCGCCGGCGCGGGTCTGCCGCTCGCCCCCGCCGCCCATCCCGCGCCGGGCTACCGCTGTTCCTGTGACCGCGTCGGCTGTCCCACCCCGGCCCGGCACCCGGTGTCGTTCGCCTGGCAGACGCAGTCCACCACCGACCGCGGCCAGATCGAGCGCTGGGCCCGGCACCAGCCGCAGGCGAACTTCATCACCGCCACCGGCATGGTGCACGACGTGCTCGACGTGCCCCTGGACGCCGGCCGGGAGGCTCTTCAGCGGCTGCTCGCCTCCGGTGTGGAGGTCGGCCCGGTCGCCGAGAGCGACGACGGCCGCATGCTGTTCTTCACCCTCACCCGGGGCACCCCGGAGGACGAGGACGAGTGGTGGCCGTGCGAGCTGGACTGCCACCCGGAGACGATGGACGAGCACCCCGGCCTGCGCTGGCACTGCCGGGGCTCCTACGTCCTGGTGCCGCCCGCCCGGCTGCCCGGCGACGACGGCCAGCGGGTGCGCTGGCTGCGCGGCCCCGAGCATCCGCTGCCCGACCCGCTGAGCCTGCTGGAGGCGCTCACCGACGCCTGCGCCCGGCACGCCGGCACCGACCAGCAGGGCAGCACCTGGCCGCTGCACCGCTGACCGGTCCGCCGGCGGCTCACCCGCCCTGTGCGGCCGTCAGCCCCTGCACCCGCCCCAGCATCCGCACCGGACCGCTGCCGGCCGGGTCGTACACGGCCTCGTTGGCGATCGACTCCAGCGTCAGGGACTGCTTGACCTCGCCCTTGATCAGGGCCCGCACGTCCCGGTCGGGCACCGGCACGGTGGCGCCCGGGTAGGCGGTCTGCTTCTCGTAGTGGTGCGTGGTGAAGAACACCAGCGCGCCGCCGTCCGCCGTGCGCAGCGCCAGCGGCGCGTAGTCGCCGTGGGTGAGCGGTGCGTCGATGAACTGCCGGACCAGGCCGGGCTTGCGGGCCGCCTTCGCGCGCTCCGCGCGCAGCCCGCTGGTGCCGCGGCCGTCCGCGAAGGTCTTCCCGCCGCTCTGCAGATAGGCCGCGTACGCCTTGCTCAGCGCGTCCGGGCGCACGGCCAGCCGCCCGGTGCCGGCGGGCACCGCCTCGGCCCAGCCGGCCTCGCCGGTGCGGAACTCGGGCACGGTCCCCGGCGCCATCAGCGTCAGATACGCCACCCGCCACCGCTCGCCGAGGTCGCCGCGGGTGAACACCAGCACCCAGCGGTAGTCGCCGCCCTTGTTGCCCCGGGCGTCGGCGACGAACCAGCGGGGCCAGCCGGCCTTCTCGGGGATCGTGATCTTCACGTCGGTCAGCGTCAGCGGGGTGTGCCGCGGATTCCCGGACGGGCTGTTGACGTGCCCGGCCCTCAGCCGGGCGGAGTCGATCGCGGCGAGGGCGCCGGTGACATAGGGCGCGTCCACCGAACGGTCGTAGGTCTGGTCGGCCTTGTTGTACGCGGCGGTGAAGGCGGTGAGCGCCCTGGCGGCCTCGGCGCGCGTGGCGGCGGGCAGCACCTCGCGCTCGCCGTGCACCACCACGCAGCCGCTCGCCGTCAGCGACAAAGCGGTCAGCGAGGCCGCTATGAGTGCGTTCCGCTCACGCCTGCGAAGCCGTCGACGGCTGCGTTCCCTGGTCATCGGGCTCCCTCACCTTCCCCTTCCCGGAGGCGAACCCTACCGGGGAGAGGAACAGCCCGAGCACCGGGACCAGATACAGCGCCCACACCGTGATCTGGACGACCGTCGGGTCCGGCTGGAAGTTGAACACGCCCTTCAGCAGCGTGCCGTACCAGCTATCCGGCGGGATGGTGTCGCTGATGTCGAACGCCAGGTCGGTCAGGCCCGGGATCCAGCCGGCCTCCTGGAGGTCGTGGAAGCCGTACGCCAGCACGCCCGCCGCGACCACCACCAGCATGCCGCCGGTCCAGGTGAAGAACTTCGCCAGGTTGATTCTCAGCGCGCCCCGGTAGAACAGCCAGCCCAGCAGGACGGCCGTGGCGAGGCCGAGGGCGACCCCGGCCAGCGGGCGCGGGGTGCCGTCGGAGGCCGCGTGCACCGACGCCCACACGAACAGCGCGGTCTCCAGGCCCTCCCGGCCGACGGCGAGGAACGCGGTGGCGACCAGCGCGCCGGTGCCGAGGGCGAGGGCCGCGTCCAGCTTGCCGTGCAGCTCCGACCTCAGGTGCCGGGCGGTGCGCCGCATCCAGAACACCATCCAGGTCACCAGGCACACGGCGAGGACCGACAGGGAGCCGCCGAGCGCCTCCTGCGCCTGGAAGGTCAGTTCCTGCGAGCCGAACTCCAGCGCGCAGCCGAAGCCCATGGCGATGACGACGGCCACACCGATGCCGGCCCAGATCGGCTTCAGGGCGTCCCTGCGGCCGGTCTTGACCAGATAGGCGATCAGGATGCAGACGACGAGCGACGCCTCCAGTCCCTCGCGCAGGCCGATCAGGTAGTTGGAGAACACGGACTACGCCTCCTTCGAGAACAGCGTGCTGCCCCACCAGTCGTCCGCGTCGCGGACGCCGGGCGGGATCGCGAAGACCGCCGAACCCACGTGCTGGATGTACTCGTTGAGCGCGTCGTGCGCCGACAGTCGGCGCTGGAGCGGGATGAAGCCCTTGCGCACGTCGCGCTGGTAGGCGAGGAAGAACAGGCCCGCGTCGAGCCGGCCGAGCCCGTCCGTGCCGTCGGTGAAGGAGTAGCCCCGGCGCAGGATCGTGATCCCGCCGTTGGCGTCCGGGTGCGCGAGCCGCACGTGCGCGTCGGGCTTCATCGCCTTCAGGAACGGCTCGTCGTGCTCCTTGGGCTTGCCGACCGGGGCGCCCTCGCGTTTGTCGCGGCCGAAGACGTCCTCCTGCTCCTGCAGCGAGGTGCGGTCCCAGGTCTCGATGTTCATCCGGATGCGCCGGGCGACCAGATACGACCCGCCGGTCATCCACTCCGGCCCGTCGCCGTCGCCGACCCAGACGAACTTGTCCAGCCGGCCGGTCTCGGTGCCCGCGATGTTGCGGGTGCCGTCCTTGAAGCCGAAGAGGTTGCGCGGGGTCTGCGCGCCCGGCGTGGTGGAGGAGGTCTTGCCGAAGCCGAGCTGGGACCAGCGCACGGCCACCGTGCCGAAGCCGATCCGGGCCAGGTTGCGGATGGCGTGCACGGCCACCTGCGGGTCGTCGGCGCACGCCTGCACGCACAGGTCGCCGCCGGTGCGGGAGCGGTCCAGGTTGTCCCCGGGGAACCGGGGCAGGTCGGCCAGGGCCGCCGGCCGCTTCCCGGCCAGCCCGAACCGGTCGAAGAGGGACGGCCCGAAGCCGATGGTCAGCGTCAGCCGGGACGGGGCGAGCCCGAGCGCCTCGCCGGTGTCGTCGGGCGGCGCCTCGGCGAGCCCGCCGTACGCGCCCTCGCCGACCGGCTTGCCGGCGGTCATCCGGCGGGCCGCGGCCGTCCACTCCTTCAGCATCCGGACGAACTCGTCGCGGTCCTCGGTCTTCACGTCGAACGCGGCGAAGTGCAGCCGGTCCTGGACCGGGGTGGCGATGCCGGCCTGGTGGACGCCGTGGAACTCCACCGCGCCGCCCGTCTCGGCGGCCACCGGGTCCACGTCGTCGCCCGCCTTGGCCATCGCCACCGCGCCGCCGGCCGCCGCGGCCCCGAGCGCGAGCCCGGCCCCGCCCCAGCCGATCAGCGCCCGGCGCGACGGAGTCCCGCCCTGTGTCTCGGTCATCGCTGTGCCCTCCTGCTCACTTCACGACCGCGGCGGCCAGCTTGGACAGCGGCTCGGCGAGCGCGTTCACCGCGTCCGACAGCTCCTTGCGCTGCTCCTTGCCGACCTTGTCGTAGGAGACGAAGTCGTACGACGCCTTGTCCGAGCGGTAGCTGCCGAGCAGCGTCTCCAGCGCCGTGAACCGCTTGTCCAGGTCCTTCGTCAGGGCCGGGTCGTTCTTCGCGGCGACCGGCTTCAGCAGCTCGTACGCCTTCCGGGCGCCCTCGACGTTGCCCTGGAAGTCGACCAGGTCGGTGTGGGCGTAGCGGTCCTCCTCACCGGTGACCTTGCCGGTGGCGACCTCGTCCAGCAGTTCCTTGGCGCCGTTGGCCATGGAGGTCGGGGTGATCTCGGCCTTGCCGACCCGGCGCTGCCAGTCCTTCAGGTCCGTCACCAGCCGGCCGGCGAGGGCCTTCTCCTCGGCGCCGATCTTCCGGTCGTGCCACAGGGCCTTCTCCAGCCGGTGCCAGCCGGTCCACCGCTGCCCGTCCTCCAGGCCGTCCTCGCGGACGTCGACCTTGGGGTCGATGTCACCGAAGGACTCGGCGACCGGCTCGGTGCGCTCCCAGCCGAGGCGGGAGAGGGCGTACGCCTTCTTCGCGGCCGTCAGGTCGCCGGCCTGGACGGCCTTGGCGAAGGTCTCGGCCTTCGGCACGGTCTCGTCGGCCTGGTCCTGGGCGTACTGGCGGTAGTCGGCGACCGCCCGGTCCAGCCGCGGGTCGCGCTGCGCGGCGGAGCCGCCGCCGGTCACGGTGAGCTTCTGCCGGACGCCGTGGCCCTTCATGCCGGGGCGGCAGGCGATCTCGTACGAGCCGGCCTTCACCTCGGCGGTCAGCGTGTACTTGGTGCCCGGCCCGATGTTCTCCTTCTCGGAGACGATCCGGTCGTCCGGGAAGACGATCTCGACCTCGGTCGCCTTCGCGCCCTTGTTCTCGATCTTCAGTGTCACCTGGCCGGCCGGGACGGAGGTGCGGGAGGTCTCGCAGGTGGAGTCCGCCGCGGTGACCTGGATGGCGTCCCCGTCCTTGGCATCGCTCTTCGCGGTGCAGGCCGAGAGTGCGGTCAGAGCGGCCGCGGTCGCGGCGGCGGTGACGGTCAGTCGGACGGCTCGCATGCAGGCTCCAAGCGGATCTGTTCTGGTGAGGCTGCCCTAACTTACATGAGGCTTACCTCACCCAGACCCCCGCGGTCCGTGATTCTGCTCTCAGCGCCCGGGCCCCCGGGACGGTGGTCCGGACCGCTCCCGGCGCCGGGGCGCCGGCCGGGGTGTTTCAATGCCCCGGTGACTGACTACGACGTACTCCGCGTCTTCTGCGGACCGGACGGCGGATGCGGCAACAGGCTGGGCGTCGTCCGGGACGGCTCGGTGCTGCCCGGGCGGGCGGACCGCCAGGCGCTGGCCGGCGAACTGGGCTTCAGCGAGACCGTGTTCGTGGACGACCCCGAGCGCGGAGTGATCGACATCTATACGCCCACCCTGCGGCTGCCGTTCGCCGGTCACCCGTGCGTGGGCACCGCCTGGCTGCTCGACGTGCCCGAACTCGTCACCCCCGCCGGTGTCGTCGGGGTGCGGCTGGACGGCGAGTTCACCTGGATCGAGGCCCGCGCCGAGTGGGCGCCGCCGCGCACCCTGCGCCAGTACCCGGACGCGGCCGCCGTGGACGCGCTTCAAGTCCCGTCGGGGAAGCCGGGGGAACCAGGAGAACCAGGGGAGTGGGTGTACGCGTGGGCGTGGGAGGACGAGGCGGCCGGGCGGGTCCGTGCCCGGGGCTTTCCTGGGCGGGGTGACGGGATCGACGAGGACGAGGCCACCGGGGCGGCGGCGCTGCTGCTCACCGACCGGCTGGGCCGGGCCCTGAACATCACCCAGGGCCGGGGCTCGCAGATCCTGACCGCGCCTCAGCCGCACGGCTGGACGGAGATCGGCGGACGGGTCCGGCTGGAGCGCTGAGCCGTACCGGCGTCCGGGTGAGGGTCCGGGCGCCCGTCCGGGTGGAACCGCGTGTGCGCGCGCGGGCGAACGGGGACCAGTGGGCGTGACCACTCCGCCTCCCCGAGAGGAGCACCATGCGCATCAGATCAGTCCTGGCCGCGACCGTTCTCGCCGTCGCCCTGGCCGCGACCGGCGCGACGACGGCCGGCGCCCACGGCCGCGACGACGACAGCGACGAGAGCAAGGACCGCGAGGCCGTGTGCAGCGAGTACTCCGGCCAGATCACCTCGCTGGAGAACACCATCTCCTGGGCCGGCACCCACTGCCGGGGCTCCCTGCACTGATGCGGTCCGGGTCCCTCTCGCGCACGCGGCGAGGGGGACCCGGGGCCCGCCGGCCCGCGGTCAGGGCAGGGTGAGGATGTCCGCGCCGGTGTCGGTCACCACCAGCGTGTGCTCGAACTGCGCGGTCCGCTTGCGGTCCTTCGTCACGACCGTCCAGCCGTCGTCCCACATGTCGTACTCGTGGGTGCCCAGCGTCAGCATCGGCTCGATCGTGAACGTCATCCCCGGCTGCATCACCGTCGTCGCGTGCGGACTGTCGTAGTGCGGGACGATCAGCCCGGAGTGGAACGACGAGTTGATGCCGTGCCCGGTGAAGTCCCGCACCACGCCGTAGCCGAAGCGCTTGGCGTAGGACTCGATGACCCGGCCGATGACATTGATCTGCCGGCCCGGCCGCACGGCCTTGATCGCCCGGTTCAGCGCCTCCCGGGTCCGCTCCACCAGCAGCCGCGACTCCTCGTCCACCTCGCCGACCAGGTAGGTGGCGTTGTTGTCGCCGTGCACACCGCCGATGTACGCCGTCACGTCGAGGTTGACGATGTCACCGTCCCGCAGGACCGTGGAGTCCGGGATGCCGTGGCAGATGACCTCGTTGACCGAGGTGCACAGCGACTTCGGGAAGCCGCGGTAGCCCAGCGTGGACGGGTAGGCGCCGTGGTCGCACAGGTAGGCGTGGGCGACCGCGTCGAGCCGGTCCGTGGTCACGCCGGGTGCGATGATCTTCGCGGCCTCCTCCATCGCCCGCGCGGCGATACGGCCGGCGATCCGCATCGCCTCGATGGTCTCCGGGGTCTGCACCTCCGGCCCCGTGTACGGCGCCGGCGCGGGCTTGCCGACGTACTCGGGGCGCCGGATGTTTCCGGGGACCGGACGGGTGGGAGACAGCTCCCCTGGTACGAGCAGCGACTGGCCAGACATGCCAGCGAGTCTAACCAGCGGACATGGGGGAACATGTCGGTGGCGAGAGGAGCTGTCCATGGCCCTGTTCAAGAAGCGCACCGCCGGCAAGCCGGGCGAGTGGTACTACTGCCTGGAGCACAAGAAGGTCGAGGAGGGCCCGGACTGCCCGGGCAAGGACCGCTTCGGGCCCTACGCCTCCCCCCAGGAGGCCCGGCACGCGATGGAGACCGCCGCCGAGCGCAACCTCCAGTGGGAGAACGACCCGCGCTGGCACGACGCGTCCGCCGGCCGGGACGGCGACGAGGCCTGACCCGGGCACGTCACCAGGAGGCCGGGGGCGGGGCCGTCAGGGCCTCCGCCAGCCGGGACAGACGGTCCCGGAACCCGCGCCGGGCCCGCGGCGGGCCCGGGTTCTCGCCGGCCGCCGCGCTCACCAGGTGCTGCACGGTGTCCAGGTCCAGCTCCGCGCCTTCCGGCACGGCCAGCGTGTCGTGCGCCAGCGCCGCCAGCTCGCCCCCGCCCGCGCCGAGCGCCAGCACCGTCGCCCCGGCCCGCCGGGCGTCGTGCACCCGCTCCAGCAGCGGCGCCGGCTCCCGCACCGCCACCACCAGCAGCGTCTCGCCGCGCCGCGCCGCCGCGAGCCGGCCCGGACCGACCGCCAGGTGCGGGGGATCACCGGGCCGCGGGTGCTGCCGGACCAGCGTCGGCGCCAGCTCGGGCGTGCCCGACCAGGCCGCCTCGTCCACCAGGTGCGCGGCCAGGTGCCACGGCTCGTACTCCGCCGTGCCCGCCAGCAGCAGCCCGCCGCCGTGCGCCACCACCGACCCGCGCAGCACCCCGGCGAACCGCCGGGTGGCACCCAGCCACTCCGTCCCGGCCAGCACTTCCCGCAGCAACGCGACCCGTACGGCGTCCATGGACCGCATCCTGCCGGAACCGGTCAGTCGTGACCCGGAGTTCACCGGGAATTCGCCCGGACTGGGGAGGGTCCCGGCCCGTCCCGACCCAGGAGCCGCCCGATGACCGACGTCACCGTCCCCTTCCGCGCGGGCCACGAGGGATACGCCTCCTTCCGCATACCCGCGCTCGTCGCCACCGCCTCCGGCACGCTGCTCGCCTTCTGCGAGGGCCGCGCCGACTCCGCCGCCGACCACGGCCGCATCGCCGTCGTGCTGAAGCGCTCCACGGACGGCGGCCGCACCTGGGGCCCGCTCCAGGTCGCCGCGGACCACGGACCCGACCTCGCCGGCAACCCGGCCCCGGTCGTCCTGGACACCGGCCGCGTCCTGCTCGTCCACATCCGCGCCGCCGCCTGGGCCACGGAGGCCGCCATCCTGCGCGGACAGGTCCCGGACGCCGACGGCCGCCGGGTCTGGGTGCAGCACAGCGACGACGAGGGCGCCACCTGGTCCGAGCCGAGGGAGATCACCGGGCAGGTGAAGCGGCCGGGCTGGCGCTGGTACGCCACCACGCCCGGCCACGCCCTCCAGCTGGCCTCCGGCCGCGTCCTGGTCCCGGCCAACCACACCGTGGCGCCCGCCGGGACCGACACCGGCGCCGAGGCCAAGTACAACAGCGGACACTGCCTGCTCAGCGACGACCGCGGCGCGAGCTGGTACCTCGGCTACCTGGACGAGAACACCGACGGCTACGTCAACGTCAACGAGACCACCGCCGCCGAACTCCCCGACGGCCGCGT
This sequence comes from Streptomyces sp. NPDC027672, assembly GCF_055566335.1. Taxonomy (NCBI): domain Bacteria; kingdom Bacillati; phylum Actinomycetota; class Actinomycetes; order Kitasatosporales; family Streptomycetaceae; genus Streptomyces; species Streptomyces sp. NPDC027672. The sequence goes on from NZ_JBVHSO010000007.1 coordinate 62,392, forward strand.
CTACCTGAACGCCCGCAACGACTCCCCGTCGCCCGGCAACCGCGCCGACGCCCACTCCGCGGACGGCGGGCGGACCCTCGGCAAGCCCTTCCGGCCGCAGGCCGGGCTCACCGCACCGGTCTGCCAGGCCTCCGTCCTCCAGCTCCGCGACCCCGACCTGCTGCTGTTCTCCGCGCCCGCCGACCCCGCCGCCCGCGCCCTGATGACGATCCGCGCCTCCCGCGACGGCGGCACCACCTGGCGGACCGCGTACACCGTCGACGGACTGCCCGCCGCCTACTCCGACCTGGTTCGCGCCGACCCGCGCACGGTCGGGCTGCTGTACGAGACCGGCGACTTCGGCGCCAACGAGACGATCACCTTCCGCCGGGTGCCGGTGCACCGGCTGACCTGACCCGGTGCCGCCGGCGGCCCGGACGTAGAGTCGGGCCATGACCTCTACCGACAGCGCACAGAAGGCCCCCGCCAAGGACCCCTGGGACCTGCCCGACGTCTCCGGGTACACCGTCGGCGTGCTCGGCGGCACCGGACCGCAGGGCAAGGGCCTCGCCTACCGGCTGGCCCGGGCCGGCCAGAAGGTGATCATCGGCTCCCGCGCCGCCGACCGTGCCCGGGCCGCCGCCGGTGAACTCGGCCACGGCATCGACGGCGCCGACAACGCCGAGACCGCCCGCCGCAGCGACATCGTGATCGTCGCCGTGCCGTGGGAGGGCCACGGCGACACCCTGGCGGCGCTGCGCGGGGAGCTGGCCGGGAAACTGGTCGTGGACTGCGTCAACCCGCTCGGCTTCGACAAGAAGGGCGCCTTCGCGCTCACGCCCGAGGAGGGCAGCGCCGCCGAGCAGGCCGCGGCCCTGCTGCCGGACTCCCGGGTCACCGCCGCCTTCCACCACCTGTCGGCCGTCCTGCTCCAGGACCCGGAGATCGAGCAGATCGACACCGACGTCATGGTGCTCGGCGAGGAGCGCGCCGACGTGGAGATCGTGCAGGCGCTGGCCGGCCGCATCCCCGGGATGCGCGGCGTCTTCGCCGGCCGGCTGCGCAACGCCCACCAGGTGGAGTCGCTGGTCGCGAACCTGATCTCCGTCAACCGCCGCTACAAGGCGCACGCCGGGCTGCGGCTGACCGACGTGTGAGCCGCGCGCGGGGCGTGCGGGGGGCATGGGGGACACTGGTCGGTGAAGCACCCGCCGATCCGTGTCCCCGACAGGAGCCACCCGTCATGCCCCGCATCGCCCTCTACCCCCTCGCCGTCTGCGTCCTCGCCGTGGCCGCGGCCGTCGTCTCCTTCGTCCAGGGAAGCTGGCTGGGGATCGTCTGGGTGCTGCTGGCCGGGCTGTCCTCCAACATGACCTGGTACTACACCAAGCGCGGCCGGACCGCCGCCGGCCGGGACACGTCCGTCACGAGCTGAGCGAGCAGATCTCCGGGGCGTCCTCCCAGAAGCGGTAGTCCGCCTGGCCGCAGTACTGGGAGAGGATGTCCACGTGCAGCGCGCGCAGCAGGGAGTCGACCACGTCGAAGAAGACGTCGTTCACCGCCGGCAGCCACAGCAGCGCGAACACGAACAGCAGCCCGAACGGGGCGAACGGCTCCACCTGCCGCTTCACGTTGTACGACAGCCACGGCTCGAGCACGCCGTACCCGTCCAGGCCCGGCACCGGCAGGAAGTTCAGGATCGCCGCCGTCACCTGGAGCAGCGCCAGGAACGCCAGCGCGTACCGGAAGTCCGCGGGCACGCCGTCCAGCGCGTCCAGCCAGAAGGGCGCCGTGCACACCGCGGCGAACACCACGTTCGTCAGCGGGCCCGCCGCCGAGATCAGGCTGTGCCGCCAGCGGCCCGGGATGCGGTGGCGCTCGATGAACACCGCGCCGCCGGGCAGCCCGATCCCGCCCATGATCACGAACAGCACCGGCAGCACGATGCTCAGCACCGCGTGCGTGTACTTCAGCGGGTTCAGCGTGAGGTAGCCCTTCGCGCCGACCGTGATGTCCCCGCCGTGCAGGGCGGTGCGCGCGTGCGCGTACTCGTGCAGGCACAGGGAGACGATCCAGGCCGCGGTCACGAACAGGAACACCGCGATGCCCGGCCGCTCGGCGAACCCGGTCCAGGTGGCCCAGCCGGTCACCGCCGTCACGGCCAGGATGCCGACGAACACGGGACTGACCTGCCGGTCGCCGTGGCGGGTGGTGGCGGTGGTCATGGGTCGGCTCCTGGGGAAACGAGGACGGTCGGGAAGATCCGAGAGCATACGGGGAAAACGCCTCGCGGTCGCCGCCGGGTTCCTGGAGGGTGGGGGAAGGGCCCGCCCCGGCCCCGGCACCCCCACCACCGTCACCACCTCCCACACCTCCGGAGACAATGGACCCCGTGCGCTATCGGCTGCTCGGCACCACCCAGGCGATCCGTCCCGACGGCACGGCCGTCCCGGTCGGCGGGGCGCGGCTGCGTGCCCTGCTGAGCGTGCTCGCCCTCAGGGCCGGCCGCACCGTGCCGGCGGGCGTCCTCGTGGACGAGGTGTGGGGCGACGGCCCGCCCGCCGACGCCGCCGGTGCCCTCCAGGCGCTCGTCGGCCGGCTCCGGCGGACCCTCGGGGCCTCCGCCGTCGCCTCCGCCGACGGCGGCTACCGGCTCACCGCCGGCCCCGACGACGTCGACCTCGCCCGCTTCGACCGGCTGACCGCCGACGGGCTCGCCGCCCTCGCCGACGGCGACCCGGCGAAGGCCGCCGCCGTCCTCGACGACGCCCTCGGCCTGTGGCACGGGCCCGCCCTCGCCGACCTGCCCGACCGGACCGCCGAGGCGGCCCGCTGGGAGACCCGCCGCCTCGACGCCCTGCGCGCCCGGCACACCGCCGCCCTCGCCCTCGGCCAGGCCGAGCAGGCGCTGCCCGAACTGACCGCCCTGTGCGACGACCACCCGCTGGACGAGCCGCTCCAGGCGCTGCGGCTGCGCGCGCTGCGCGACGCAGGCCGCCCGGCCCAGGCCCTCGCCGCCTACGAGGACGTACGGCGGCTGCTCGCGGACCGGCTCGGCTCCGACCCCGGACCCGAACTGCGCGCCCTGCACACCGAGCTGCTGCGCGCGGAACCGCCGGCCCCGGTGAACTCCCCGGCACCGGCCCGCCCGGGCAACCTGCCCGCCCGGCTCACCTCCTTCGTCGGCCGCGAGAGCGACCTGCGGACCATCGCGGCCGACCTGGCCGGCGCCCGCCTGGTCACCCTCCTCGGACCCGGCGGCGCCGGGAAGACCCGGCTGTCCCAGGAGGCCGCCGAGGCGGTACGGCACACCGTCCGGGACGGCGTGTGGCTCGCCGAGCTGGCTCCCGTGGACGACCCGGACGCCGTACCGCAGGCCGTGCTCACCGCGATCGGCGCCCGCGAGACCGTGCTGCACGGCGCCGGCGTGGAGAGCATGCGCGCGGTCGGCGACCGGCACGGCGACCCGCTGGAACGGCTCGTGGAGCACTGCGCCCGGCGCCGGATGCTGCTGGTCCTCGACAACTGCGAGCACGTCGTGGACGCCGCCGCCCGGCTCACCGAGACCCTGCTCGCCCGCTGCCCGGAGCTGACCGTCCTCGCCACCAGCCGCGAACCCCTCGGCGTGCCCGGGGAAGTGGTGCGGCCCGTGGAGCCGCTGCCCGAGCCGGTCGCGCTGCGGCTGTTCGCCGAGCGGGGCGCGGCGGCCCGGCCCGGCTTCCGGACCGAGGACGACCCCGAGGCGTGCGCCGAGATCTGCCGCCGCCTGGACGGGCTCCCGCTCGCCATCGAGCTGGCGGCGGCCCGGCTGCGCATGCTCACGCCCCGGCAGATCGCCGGCCGGCTGGACGACCGGTTCCGGCTGCTGACCTCCGGCAGCCGCACCGTGCTGCCCCGGCAGCAGACCCTGAGGGCCGTCGTGGACTGGTCCTGGGACCTGCTGGACGCCGGCGAACGGGACGTCCTGGCCCGGCTGTCGGTGTTCGCCGGCGGCTGCGACCTGGCCGCCGCCGAGGCGGTGTGCGGGCCGGCCGCGCTGGACGCGCTCGGCTCCCTGGTCGACAAGTCCCTGGTGGTGGCCGCGCCCGCGGCCGTCGGCGGCATGCGCTACCGGCTGCTGGAGACCGTCGCCGAGTACGCCGCCGAACGGCTCGCCGAGACCGGCCGCCGCGCCGGGACCGAGCGCGCCCACCTGGCGTACTACCGCGAACTCGCCCGCACCACCGACCCGCTGCTGCGCGGTCCCGAGCAGCGCGCCGCCATCGACCGGTTCCAGGCGGAGTACGAGAACCTGCGCACCGCCCTGCGGCACGCCGTCGCCCTCGGCGACGAGCAGGAGGGGCTGTGCCTGGTCCTGTCGCTGCTGTGGTTCTGGCAGATGCGCGACCAGCGCGTGGAGACCCGCACCTGGTGCCAGGAGGTCATGGCGCTCGGCCCCGACCCGTTCGCCGAACCGGTCCGCCCGGCCGCCCCGGTGTGGCGGCGCTGCACCGACACCCCGCCCCCGTACACCGGCGAGATCCTCGCCGAGGCCCGGCGCGGTGTCCATCTCGCCCATCTGGCCTGCATGGACACCGAGATCGACATCTGGGAGACACCCGAGGCGCAGGCCAAGCTGCGGGCGGTCACCCGGGTCTACGAACCCGGCATGCCGCAGACCTGCCGGCCGCCGGGCCTGCTGTGGTTCTTCGCGGTGCTGCTGACCGGCGGCGTCGACCGGCTGCACGCCATCGTGGACGCCTGTGTGCGCACCTGCCGGGACACCCCGGGCTTCGAGTGGGAGCTGGCCGGGGTGCTGCACCTGCGCGCCAACTTCCGCGCCAACCGCACCGCCTGGGCGGGCGACGCCACCCGGGACGCCGACGAGTCCCTGGAGATCTTCCGCCGCCTCGGCGACGCCTGGGGCGCCACCGAGGCGCTGTCCGCGCGCGGCGAGTCCCACGAACGCAAGGGCGCCTACCAGCGGGCCGCCGCCGACTACCGGTCCGCCATCGAGCACGCCGAACGCCTCGGCGCCCGCGGCCAGGTGGCCGTGTTGCGGGCCCGGCTCGGCAGCGTGCTGCTGGAGGCGGGCGACGCCGTGCGCGGCGAGCGGATGCTCCGGGACGTCATCGCCGGCCAGGAGGGCACCTCGCACGAGGCGATGCCGATGGCCCGGCTCTTCCTGGCCGGCTGGCTCGGCCTGACCGACCGCACCGCGGAGGCGCGCGAGGAACTGCGGCGGCTGCGCGAGGAGTTGCCGATCGCGCACTTTGTCGTCGTCTTCGACGCCATGCTGGTGTGCCAGGAGGCGTGGCTGGACGCCCTGGACGAGCGGACCGGGCAGGCCCTCGCCGGGGTCCGCCGGGCGCTGCGCCTCGCCGCCGACCCGCTGTCCGAGGCCATCACCCCGCATCTGAACGCCGTGTGCCTGGCCGTCGCCGCGATGGCCGTCGCCGCCGACGGCCGGGCCGCCGACGCCGCGCGCTGTCTGGCCGCCGCCCAGGCGCTGCTGCCGCCCGGCCACGTCGCCTCCGGCCTGGAACGGCGGGGCCGGGCCCTCATCGAGGCCCGCATCCGGCGCGGGCTCGACGACGGGGCGTACCGGGCCGCGTACGCCGAGGGCGGTGGCCTCTCCCTCGCGGAGGCCACCGCCCTGATCTGACCGGCGTGCGCGGTCAGCTCTTGGTGCGGAACTTGTGGACGGCGACCGGGGCCATCACCGCGGTCAGCCCCACGGACCACAGGACCGTCACCCACAGCGGGTGCGCGACCGGACCGCCCGCCATCAGCCCGCGCGCGCAGTCGGCCAGCGCGGAGAGCGGGTTGTAGTCGGTGAACGCCTGGAGCCAGCCCGGCATCGACGCGGTCGGCGCGAAGATCGAGGAGCCGAACTGCAGCGGCATCAGCACCAGGAAGCCCATGGCCTGCACCGACTGCGCGTTCTTCATCGTGACGCCGAGGGTCAGGAACACCCACATCAGCGCCGAGCCGAACAGCGCGGACAGCGCTACGGAGCCCAGCAGGCCGCTCCAGCTCTCCACGTCGTAGCCCACGAGCAGGGCGACGATCAGCAGCACCACGGTCGCGAACAGCATCCGCATCAGCTCCACCGCGATCTTCGCGACGAGGACGGAGCCGCGCCCGATGGGCAGCGAGCGGAACCGGTCCATGACACCGGAGTTGAAGTCCTGGTTGAAACCGGTGCCGACTCCCTGAGCCATGTTCATGCCCATCATGGCCAGCAGTCCGGGCACCACGTACTGCACGTACTGGTCCTGCCCGCCGCCCAGCGACTTGCCGATGGAGCCGCCGAAGACGTACACGAACAGCAGGGTGAAGACCACCGGGAACAGGATGGCGTCGAACATCGACTCCGGGTCCTGGCGGATCCACAGCAGGTTGCGGCGGATCAGCGCGCCGGTGTGCCGCAGATGGCCGCGCAGCGGGATCGGCGTGTCGGCCTGCGGGGCGGACGGGGCGAGGGTGGCGGCGCTCATACGGCGACCTCCTGGCGGTCGGGAGCGGTGTCCTGCGGGGCACTGGCACGGTGGCCGGTGAGGGACAGGAACACCTCGTCCAGGCTGGGCAGTTCGGTGGTGATGGAGGACAGGGTGATGCCGCGCGCGGTGACCGCGCCGACCACCGCGGTCAGCTGCTCGTCGCTGAGGACCGGCACCAGCAGCGTCCCGGACTCGGGGTCCACGGTGGTGGCCGCGAGCCCGGTCAGACCCAGCTCGTCCAGCAGGGCGGCGAGCGGGCGCAGCTCCAGCGGGTCGACCGGGCGGACCCGCAGCGTGCGCCCGCCGACGCGGGCCTTCAGCTCCTCGATGCCGCCGCGTGCGATGACCCGGCCGCGGTCCACCACGGTCAGCTCGGAGGCGAGCTGTTCGGCCTCCTCCATGTACTGGGTGGTGAGCAGCACGGTGACGCCCTCGCCGACCATCGCCTTGACCTCGTCCCACACCTCGTTGCGGGTGCGGGGATCGAGGCCGGTGGTGGGCTCGTCCAGGTACAGCACGGCCGGCCGGCCGATCATCGAGGCGGCCAGGTCCAGCCGGCGCCGCATACCGCCGGAGTAGGTGGCCGCCGGGCGCCGGGCGGCCTCGGTCAGGGAGAACCGTTCCAGCAGCTCGTCGGCGCGGGCCCGGGCGTCCTTGCGGGACAGGTCGAGCAGCCGGCCGATCAGGTACAGGTTCTCCCAGCCCGGCAGCTTCTCGTCCACGGACGCGTACTGCCCGGTCAGGCCGATGACCCGGCGCAACTGCCGGGGCTGGCGCACGACGTCGTAGCCGGCCACGGTGGCCTGGCCGGCGTCCGGGGTGATCAGGGTGGACAGGATGCGTACGAGCGTGGTCTTGCCGGCGCCGTTCGGCCCGAGCACACCCATCACGGTGCCCTCGCGCACGTCCAGGTCGACGCCGTCCAGCGCCTTGGTCTCGCCGTAGTGCTTGACCAGCCCCCGTACGGTCACGGCGGAGCGTCCGCCGGCGGGGTTGTCGTCGATGCGTGTCATGGGGACGACCCTGCCAGGGCCCGCCGACAAACCGCCGACAGGCCGCCTACAGCGCCGGCGCGGCGGCTGTGGGCGGCCTGTCGGCACGGGTCTGCCGCTACGACACCTCCCGGATGCGGGCGCCGGTGATCCGGCCGTCCGTCACGGTGTAGGTGCCCGTGAACACGCGGACGCTGCCGTCGTCCTGGGTCGCCCGGAGGTCGGCGCGGACCTCGCCGCCGCCGGTGTCGGAGGCGGTCACCTCGACGTGGGCCGTGCCGGCGAAGCCCGCCACCCACTTGGTGTAGGACCCCTGGTAGAGGCGGGAGCCGCCCAGGGCCCAGGCCGCCGGGTAGTCCCCGGCGTTCAGGTAGTCGTAGTACGTCGTGACGACCGTGCTCGCGTCCTGGGTGGCCGACGGTTCGGGCGTCGGGGTGCCGGTGTCGTACCCGCCGCCGTCCTCCGTGGCGGAGTCGTCACCGGGGTAGCTCTCCGGTGTCTCCGGCGTGGTGGACCCGTCGTCGTACGGCGACGGGACGGTGTCCTGGCCGTCGTCCGTGGGCCAGGGGGAGACCAGGCCGGCGGGCGCGCCGGCCGCCGGGTCGGGGCGGTGAGCGACGGCCACCGCGACGGACACGCCGCCGGCCACCAGGACCGCCGCCAGCGCCCACGGCAGCCAGACGGGCAGCCGGGTGGCGCCGAACCGCACGTACCCGGTCCGGCCGGCGGTCCCGGCCGGACCGGCGGCGGGGCGCGGCGCGCCGCAGTCCGGGCAGACCGGCCCGCCGGCGTCCGTGACGCGCGCGCCGCACTGAACGCAGAAGCGCATGGTGTCCCGCCCCCGTCTACAGGCCCCGGACGGCTTCTTCGATGGTCACCGCGAGCGAGGCCAGCGCGGCGAACCCGGGTACGGCGTCCACCAGCGCCTTCGCGACCCGGCGCAGCTTGCCCGTCCGGGGCTCCGGCGCGGCCAGCTCCTCGCGCGCGTCCTCGGCGAACTCCGCCAGGTCCGCCCGCTCCGGGTGGTCCGAGCGGCGCACTTCCTCGATGAACCGGGCCAGCAGCTCGCTGACCTCGGCCGGGGTCGGCGCGGGTCCGGGCCCGGCCGCCGGCTGCTCCGTGACGCGGAAGTCGACGCGCGCGTTGCTGCCGCTCGCCACCACCGCGTTCCTCACCTGGGCGTTGCCCGTCGCGATGACGCCGTCGTTGCTGCGTCCGTCCATGGGGTCCCCGTTCGTCGTCCGGTGGGCCGCGGCCTCAGTCCGTGTTGGGCCGCGGGATCTTCTTGAGGATGGTGGAGATGCGGGACCTGTCGCCCGAGGCGACCGCGCTCGACTCGACCCGCGCGCCGGCGGTGGCGATGATGCCGTTGTTGATGATCGTCTCCTGACGCTTGATCAGGTCGCCCGCGTCGATGCCGTGGTCCACGGCGAACTCCACCAGGGCGTCCAGGATGCGCCGTTCGGCGGTCTTGAGGACCATGCCGGAGTCGACCTTCTGGAAGTACCGTTGGTGGTCCGTGGCGGAGGCGAGCTGCCGCACGCTCTGGCGCGCCCCGTAGTCGAACATCTTCAGCCGGGTGATCCGCCGGTGCTGCTTGCGCAGCCGGCTGTGCATCCGGAAGTCCGGGAAGAAGCCCGTCACCGCGCGGACCGGCGAGGCGATCAGCACGAACGGCGCGCTGGCCAGGCTCTGCAGCACCATCGCGAGGAACTCGCGCGGCGAGGGGGCCGGCATCAGGCTGTCGATGGTCCGGTAGCGGTCCAGCAGCGGGCACAGCACGGTGGGCAGGGCCTCCACGAACAGGTTGGAGTCCGAGCGCACGAGCCGCAGGAACAGCGAGGTGACCAGCTCGCCGCCCCAGCCCGAGGAGTGCGTGACGAGATAGACGCGCGCGGTCTCCTCCGGGGCCCGCTTCAGCGCGTCGAGCCGGTCCCGGCCGATCTGGGCCACGGGACGGCCGAGCGGGTCCGGCAGGAACCGGGGGTCGCCCAGCACCGCCGTGCCCTCCACGAAGACCCGCTCCTGAAGCTCCAGGCAGGGCAGCGACAGCTCGCCGACCCGCCGGGCGATGTGGGCGTACAGGTCCGCGACGTCGAACTCCCGGGGCGCCACGCCGTCGTGTCCCGGCGCGGTCACGTCGAAGCTCAGCGACCAGGAGTCCAGTTCCTGGCCGTATCCGGTGAACGGCGAGAAGTCGCTGTAGACGGTGAGGTTGCCGTGCGCGTACTCGTCGATCTGGCGCAGGCGCCGGGCGGCGGAGTCGTTGGGCGGCGGCGGTGCCTGGGCCGGGTCGAAGCGGTCCGGGCGCAGCCGCTGGAGGTGTTCGCCGTACTGGGTGGAGAGCGCGAACCCCAGCGTCGTCAGCCAGCCGAACACGAACAGCAGGAACGCCGCCAGGCCGCTGCCCATCAGCCAGCCGACGACCAGGATCACGAACTCGGCCGCCAGCAGCAGGTCCCGGGCGTGCCGCCGGGCGTTGGCCTGGTAGGCGTGCCGCAGGACCACGGGCACGTCACAGCCGGGAGCCGGTGCCACGCCGAGGTGCGGTTCGGCGGCGATGTCCCGGATGAGCGAGTCGGCGTACGGCCGGTCCAGGTAGACGGCCGCGCACATGTAGCGGGTCAGGTCCCGGCCGCCGGTCCAGCGCGGGACGGTGAGGCCGTGGGCCGGGCGGGCCGCGGGCGGCGGGCCGGCCGCGGTCAGTGCGGATCCGCACTCGCCGCAGAAGGCCGCGCCCGGCACGGCGGCGGCGGAACAAGCGGAACAGGCGGTCTGAAGCTGGGCCATCGTCGCTCCCCCGAATGTGAGACGTCCCACATCGTCAAGTGCACCACCCGGACAGCGTCAGGGGAGCCCCCGGCGGGTTTTCGACGCCACTCCGTTACCCGGAGTTCGAGCCAACTCCCTTGCGTACGGAGAAAGTTGTGGCCAAAGGTGCGGGGCGGCCGGCCGGGTGCCACCGGAGGCCGGCCGGGTCGCCACCGGAAAAGGGACAGCCCGCCGACGGGGGAAGATCGGCGGGCTGTCCGCGGTGGTGCCGCGATGGTCCGGCGGCCGGGGCGCTCCCGGACCGGGGCGCTCCCGGGCTCAGGCGGTCCCTAGTGGACGGAGTGCTCCGGGGCCGGGAAGGTGCCGCCGACGACGTCCTCGGCGAACGCCTTGGCCGCGCCGGTCATGACCGCGCGCAGATCGGCGTACTGCTTGACGAACTTCGGCACCCGGCCCGACGTCAGCCCCAGCATGTCGGTCCACACCAGCACCTGCGCGTCCGTCTCCGGTCCCGCGCCGATGCCGACCGTCGGGATGTGCAGCACGCGCGTCACCTCGGCCGCCAGCTCCGCCGGCACCAGCTCCAGCACCACCGCGAACGCGCCCGCGTCCTGCACGGCCTTCGCGTCCCGCAGCAACTGCGCCGCCGCCTCCTCGCCGCGGCCCTGCACGCGGTAGCCCATCGCGTTGACGGACTGCGGGGTCAGCCCGATGTGGGCCATGACCGGGATGCCGGACTCCACCAGCAGCCGGATCTGCTCGTGCGAGCGCTCGCCGCCCTCCAGCTTGACCGCGCCGACCCCGGCCTCCTTCACCAGCCGGGTCGCCGAGCGCAGCGCCTGCACCGGACCCTCCTGGTAGGAGCCGAAGGGCAGGTCGCCGACGATGAGGGCGCGCCCCGTGCCGCGGACGACGGCGGCCGAGAGCATGGTCATCTCGTCCAGCGTGACGGGTACGGTGGTCTCGTACCCGAGGTGACAGTTGCCGGCCGAGTCGCCGACCAGGATCACCGGGATGCCGGCCTCGTCGAAGACGGACGCGGTCATCGCGTCGTAGGCGGTGAGCATGGGCCACTTCTCGCCGCGCTCCTTGGCGAGCGTGATGTCGCGGACGGTGATGCGGCGGGTGCCCTTTCCTCCGTACAGCGCCTTACTGCCGTCGGAGGGGTTCGTGCGGGCAGCCGAAAGCTGCGTCATGGCAACGGCTCCTTCAGTCATCTCGGGGCGCCCTGACGGCGTCCCCGGATCGTCTCCATGGTGGCACCTCGTACCGGCGGCGACCAGGGGGACCCCCTGTGAGTCACGCTGCGTAAGGCGTTGGCAAAGAATTAAGATACGAGACCGTTCCGTATCGAAATGATCGTAGGCTCGGGGCCATGACAAGTCCCGTCCCTGTCTCCCGCATACCGGAAGACGTGCACCGGCGCCGCTGGGCGATCCTCGGCGTACTGATGCTGAGCCTGCTCATCGTCGTACTCGACAACTCGATCCTGAACGTCGCCATCAAGACCATCGCGACCCCGGCGCCGACCGGCCTCGGCGCCAGCCAGGGCCAGATCGAGTGGGCGATCAACTCCTACACCCTGGTCTTCGCCGGCCTGCTGTTCACCTCCGGGCTCATCGGCGACCGGATCGGCCGCAAGAAGGTGCTGCTCGGCGGCATCCTCGTGTTCGGCATCGGCTCCGCGCTCGCCGCCGAGTCCGGCTCGCCCGGCGAGCTGATCGCCTACCGCGCGCTGATGGCCCTCGGCGCCGCCTTCGTGATGCCGGCCACCCTCGCCGTGCTGATGAACGTCTTCGAGCGCCACGAGCAGCCCAAGGCCATCGGCATCTGGGCCGGCGGCGTCGGCCTCGCCATCGCCATCGGACCGATCACCGGCGGCGCGCTCCTCGACCACTTCTGGTGGGGCTCGGTCTTCTTCGTCAACGTGCCCATCGTGATCGTCGCGCTCGTCCTGATGGCCTGGCTGGTGCCCGACTCCCGTGATCCCCGGCCCGGCCGCCTCGACCCCGTCGGCGTGGTCCTGTCCGTCGTCGGCCTGGTGCTGCTGGTCTACGGCATCATCAAGGGCGGCGAACTGGCCGACTTCACCGACGCCAAGGTGCTGGCGACCATCGCCGCCGGAGTCCTCGTCCTGGTCGCCTTCGTCCTCTTCGAGAAGCGCAGCGACCACCCGTCGCTGGACGTCACCTACTTCAGGAACAAGGCGTTCTCGGCCGCCATGAGCGCCATCGCGCTGGTCTTCTTCGCGCTGATGGGCGTCACCTTCTTCGGCGTCTTCTACACCCAGAGCGTGCGCGGCTACTCGCCGCTGGAGTCCGGCGTGCTGATGCTGCCGCTCGCCCTGGCCCAGCTCGTCTTCGCGCCGCGCGCCCGGCTGGTGGTCGACCGGTTCGGCAACCGGGCCACCACCACCGCCGGTCTGCTGCTGATCGCGGCGACGCTGGCCGCGTTCGCCGGGTTCGAGGCCGACACGCCGATCTGGCTGCTGGAGGTCGTCTTCTTCCTCATGGGCACCGGCATGGCGCACATCATGACGCCCACCTCGGTCGTGATCATGCAGGCCCTGCCGCGCGAGAAGGCCGGCTCCGCCTCCGCGCTCAGCAACACCTTCCGCCAGGTCGGCGGCGCCCTCGGCATCGCCGTACTGGGCTCGGTCCTCGCCACGTCCTACCGCAACGGCATCGAGGACAAGCTGGGCGCGCTGCCGCCCGGCCTGCGCGACACCGCCGCCGAGTCCATCGAGTCCACCCTCGGCATCGCCGAGAAGCTGGGCCCGCGGGGCCAGGCCCTCGTCGGCCCGGCCCACGACGCGTTCCTGCACGCCATGCACATCACCGCGCTGTGCGGCACGGGCGTCGCGCTGGTCGGCGCCGTGGTGACGGCCCTGTTCCTGCCGGGCAGGCCGCCGGCCGGCCGGCAGGACGAGCAGGAACGGGAACTGGTCGCCACGGCGGACTGACCCGGGCACGGCGGCCTGCGGGAGCGGGCCCTGCGGGAGCGGGCCTGCGGGGAGCACGCCGAGGGCAGCGGGTCTGCGGGGCACGTCTCCTGCGGGAAGCGTCCCTGCCGGGAAGCGCCGCTACAGGGGATCACCCTTACGGGAAGTGACACTACGGGGGAAGGGGGGCCGCTGCGGGACGATCCCGCAGGCGCGGGACGACGCCCGCGCGTGAGTGAGAGGACGGACAGCGACGTGAGCCTTGCCGACAGCCGGCCCGGGCCGGACGTACCCGCGCGGGGCCGCCCGCGCAGCGCCGCGGTGGAACACGCCATCGTGGAGGGAGTGATGAGACTCCTGGAGGACGGCGTGCCCCTCGCCGAGCTGTCCATCGAGCGCATCGCCCGCACGGCCGGGGTCGGCAAGGCCACCATCTACCGCCGCTGGAGCGGCAAGGAGGAGCTGTTCGTCGACGTGGTCCGCGCGGCCGAGCCGCCCGAGCCCGAACTGCCCGGCACGTCCATGCGCGACGACCTGCTCGCCCTGCTGGAGAACCTGCGGCAGCGGGGCCTGGCCAGCCGCTCCTCGGCCCTGCTGCACAACGTGCACGCCCAGATGAAGAGCAATCCGAGGATCTGGGCCGCCTATCACGACAACGTCATAGCGCCCCGGCGCGAGCAGGTCCTCGACGTGCTGCGCCGGGGCCAGCGCGACGGCGAACTGCGGCCGGACGTCGACGTGGAGCTGGCGAACGACCTGTTCGTCGGGCCGGTCCTGGTCCGCTCCGTGATGCGTCCCGAGGCCGAGCTGCCCGAGGATCTGGCGGAGCAGATCGTCGACGCGGTCCTGGCCGGCCTACGGCCCGTCAGCTCCACAGCCTCGTAGCACTCCTGTGCGTGTTTCGTCACAGACACGGCCGGTTCGCCGCTGTCCGGAACTCCCGCCACCGCTCCGCTCGTCCTCGTCTTCCGTACGGCCGTCACGGGACGGCGGGAACGGAGCCGGTCATCCCCTAGGGTCGAAGGCACGGGGGGACGAACGGTGTGCACGGCAGGCAGTGAGGCAGACGGTATGGCGCAGCAGGCGTACATGACGGAGACGGCGGACGGCGGCTCGGGGCCCGAGCGACCGGGGACCCGGCTCCGACGCCTGGCGCACCGGCTGGTCAGCGGCTGGCGGGGCGATCCGCGGATCTGGCGCCGGGGCGCCGTCCTCGCCGTGCTGTCCCTGCTGCTCGCCCTGGTGATGCTGGTGCACTCCCGCATCCCCAACCGGGTGGGCAACCTCGGCAGTCTCACCGAGACGTTCCTGCCCTGGCTGGGCCTGGCCATCCCGGTGCTGCTGGTGCTGGGCGTGGTGCGCAAGTCGGCGACCGCGCTCATCGCGGTGCTGCTGCCGGCGGTCGTCTGGCTGAACCTCTTCGGCGGGCTGCTGACCGACAAGACGGACGCCGGCGGCACGGCGGGCGCCGGCGATCTGATGGTGGCCACCCACAACGTCAACGCCGACAACCCGGACCCGGCCGCGACCGCCACCGACGTGGCCGCGTCCGGCGCCGACGTGCTGGCCCTGGAGGAACTGCCCGCCTCCGCCGTCCCGGTCTACGCCAGGGCGCTCGCGCCGACGTACAAGTACCACGCGGTGGTCGGCACGGTCGGGCTGTGGAGCCGCTACCCGATGACCGAGGTGCGGGCGGTCGACATCAAGCTGGGCTGGAAGCGGGCCATGCGCGCCACCGTGACGACCCCGCGGGGCCCGGTCGCGGTCTACGTCGCGCACATGCCGTCGGTGCGGGTGAAGCTGGCGGCCGGGTTCACCGCGCGGCAGCGGGACAAGAGCGCCGCCGCGCTCGGCGAGGCGATCTCCGACGAGACCCTGCCGCGGGTGATCCTGCTCGGCGATCTGAACGGCACCATGAACGACCGCTCGCTCAACGGCGTCACCTCGCAGCTGCGCTCCACGCAGGGCGCGGCGGGCAGCGGCTTCGGATTCAGCTGGCCGGCGTCGTTCCCGATGGCCCGCATCGACCAGATCATGGTCAAGGGCGTGGAGCCGGAGAGCTCCTGGACGCTGCCGCGCACCCGCAGCGACCATCTGCCGGTGGCGGCCCGTGTGAAGCTGGACACGGGCTCGTAAACCGCCGGACCGCCCGACCTGGGCGATCCGGCGGAAAACGGCGACGTGCGGGGAATGCGGATCGGCACGCATTTGTTTCGAACTGGAACATACTGCGAGACTCGATCCTCTCCCCGCTTCCGCTCTGAAAGGTCCCTCATGCCCCTGGCCCTGCTCGCCCTCGCCGTGGGCGCCTTCGGCATCGGTACGACCGAGTTCGTGATGATGGGCCTGCTGCCCGACGTCGCGGACGACCTGCACATCTCGATCCCGGCCGCCGGGCACCTGGTCTCGGCGTACGCGCTGGGCGTGGTGATCGGCGCGCCCCTGCTGGCCGCGGTGACCGCCCGCATGTCCCGCCGTACGGTGCTGATCCTGCTCATGGCCCTGTTCGTGGCGGGCAACGCCCTGTCGGCGTTCGCCCCGGGCAACACCTCGCTGCTGGCCGCCCGCTTCCTCAGCGGTCTGCCGCACGGCGCCTTCTTCGGGGTGGGCGCGGTCGTCGCCACGGCGATGGTCCCGCCGGAGCGCAAGGCCCGCTCGGTGTCGCTGATGTTCCTCGGCCTGACCGTCGCCAACATCGCCGGCGTGCCCGCCGCCACCCTCATGGGCCAGCACTTCGGCTGGCGGGCCACGTTCCTCGCGGTGAGCGCGATCGGCGTGGCGGCGATCGCCTCGCTGGCCCTGCTCATCCCGCGCGCTCACACGCCCGCGCCCGCGACGGGCCTGCGCTGCGAACTGGCCGCCCTGCGCTCCCTGCCGGTCTGGCTGGCCCTCGGCACGACGGTGGCCGGCTTCGGCGCCCTCTTCGCGGCCTACAGCTACATCACTCCGATGCTGACGGGCACCGCGGGCTACGCGGAGACGAGCGTCACCCTGCTGCTGGCGCTGTTCGGCGTGGGCGCCACCGCGGGCAACCTGCTCGGCGGCCGCCTGGCGGACCACTCGCTGCGCACCACCCTGTTCGGCGGCCTGTTCGCCCTCACGCTGGTGCTGCTGCTGTTCCCGCTCCTGATGCGGGCGCAGTGGAGCGCGGCGCTGGCGGTGACCCTGCTGGGCATGGCGGCGTTCGTCACGGGCTCCCCGCTCCAGCTCATGGTGATGGAGAAGGCGTCGGCGGCCCCGTCCCTCGCCTCCTCGGCCAACCAGGCCGCCTTCAACCTGGCCAACGCCGGCGGCGCCTGGATCGGCGGCCTCACCCTGGCGGCCGGTTTCGCCGCGACGTCCCCGGCCCTCGCGGGCGCGGCCCTCGCGGTCCTCGGCCTGGCCGTGGCGGGCCTGGCGTACGCGGTGGACCGCCGCCGGGCCGTCACCCACGCGGGCCGCGTGATCGCCTCCCACGTACCGGAGAGCACGGGGGCCCTGCACCACTGACACCCGCACGGGCCCGGTTCCCCGGCCGGGGAACCGGGCCCGTGCTAGCCGGCCCGCACTTCGGTGTTCTGGCACGCGTGCAGCAGCCACCGCCCGTCGTTCTCCCTGGCCATGATGTACAGCGGAGCGCCTTCCGTGCCGCCCTCCGCCGAGTGGTAGACCTGGCGGACCTTCACGGCCGCCACGTCGGGCCGCAGGAACCGTATGTGCACGGCCTGGTAGGTGACCTCGCCGTCCCAGCTCGCGGCGGGCAGCACGGCGCGGGTGAACTCGGCGATGGCGTCGAGGCCGATGAGGACCTTGCCGTGGGCGGTCGTCCAGAGGGCGTCGGGATGGAACAGGGCGAGGAACCCTTCGGTGTCCTTCGCCCGCTGTGTGCGCTCGACGGTGGCCACGACCTGCTCGATGGCCGCGGTGTCCGCGGTTACGGTGCTCATGCGGATCACTCTGCGACCTCAAGCCGACTTGAGGTCAAGGTCCGACGGCCGCGCGGACCGGCCGCTCCCGCCCGCCCGGTCACGGCACCGTCCGGCCGGTCACGGTCCCGCTCCCGTCACTTCCACGGGTCGGTGAACGACCGGCCGGGCACCGGCTTGGCGATCAGCGCCACCGGGATGAAGAAGCCGACCTGGCCGATGGCGAACATCAGCGTGGCGAGCGCCTTGGGCTCGTAGTGCCCGGCCGCCTGCGCGTACAGCTCGTCGGAGACCCGCTCACCGGCCGCGGACGGCCGGAACACCGCTTCCGCCAGCGCCAGCGCGGCGCGCTCCGCGCCGGTGAAGTACGGCGAGTCCGGCCAGGACGCCACCGAGGTGATCCGCTCCTCCGACTCCCCGGCCTTGCGCAGGAACCCCGTGTGCAGCACGGTCAGGTAGGTGCTGCCCACGAGCTGACCGGCCCGGAGCTGCACCAGGCTGATCGTGGAGCGCGGTACGGAACCGTTGCCGGTGACCTTGAACAGGGCCGCCGACACCTCCGCCAGCTCGGGAACCAGTGCCGCGGGGTCCTCGGGCATCCGCGGAACCATCGGGACCTCCGCCGTGATCGAACGTGCTTCCATCGCCGTCTCCTTCGGGCTTTCACGTTGCTGTCACCGCTCTGACGGATCACGGCGGCGAAAGGTGACCGCCGCACGGCGGGCGCGCTTGGAGCGCCGGGTTCCGGGCACGCGGAACCCGGACAGCGCAGGCCGAGCCGGAGGTGGTGCCGTGAGCAGGAAGACGTACCGAGTGGCCGCCTCGGGACAGTGGACCGACGAGGAGGAGGGGCGCCGCCGGCTGCCCGCCGGCGAGGTCCACGCCTGGGAGCCGGGGCTGAACCAGACGGTCTGCGGGCTGGCCCTCAGCCGCTCGCAACTGGTCCGCTTCCCGGGCGTCGCCTGGGCGGACACGTTCCCGGAGTCCGGCGGCGCGGCGGACCGGGTGCAGCGCGTCTGCCCGCGGTGCGCCTCCGTGGCCGGCCGCCGCGGCACCGACGCCCGCCCCCGCTGGCAGCGCACCAACCCCCGGCCCTGAAGCCGCACCCCGCGGAGTGATACGCGGCTTTCCGGCGGGTACCCGGTGCTTCTGTCACGGGTGAGGGAGCAGTGCGGATGGTGTGCGGATGGTGAGGACGGCGGGGTCGCGCTCCGGGGAGCAGGATCTCGCCGGGCGGCTGCGGCGGACGGCGGCCGACGTCTTCGGCTGGGAGCGGCTGCTGCCCGAGCAGCTCACGGCCATGGAGTGGGTGCTGCGCGGCCACGACACCCTGGTCGTCATGCCGACCGGCTCCGGGAAGTCGGCCGTCTACCAGGTCCCGGCGCTGCTGCTGTCCGGCCCGGTCGTGGTCGTCTCCCCGCTGCTCGCCCTCCAGCGGGACCAGATCGCCGGCCTGCCCGAGGACGACCGGACGCCGGGCGCCGTCGCGATCAACTCCGACCTGGGCGCGGCGGACACGGAGGCGGCCTGGGAGGACGTACGCGCGGGCCGGGCCCGCTTCGTCTACCTGTCGCCCGAGCAACTGGCCAGGGACGACGTGGTGGACCGGCTGGCCGAGGCACGCCCGGCCCTGTTCGTCGTGGACGAGGCCCAGTGCGTCTCGTCCTGGGGCCACGACTTCCGGCCCGACTACCTGCGCCTGGGACAGGCCGCGCACCGCGTGGGCCGGCCGCCGGTCCTGGCCCTGACCGCGACCGCCGCCCCGCCGGTGCGCCGGGAGATCGCCGAGCGGCTGGACATGCGCGAGCCCCGGCTGATGGTCACCGGATTCGACCGGCCGAACATCCGGCTGGAGGTCCGCCGCTTCCTCGACGAGGACGAACGCCGGCGGGCCGTCGTGGAGCGCGCCGCCGCCGAGCCGAAGCCGGGCATCGTCTACGCGGCGACCCGCAAGGAGAGCGAGCAGTACGCCGCCGAACTGGCCGCGCTGGGACTGGCCGCCGAGCCCTACCACGCCGGGCTGCGCGCCGCCGAGCGCTCCCGCGTCCACGACGCCTTCCTCGCCGGCGAGGCCGATGTCGTCGTGGCGACCTCGGCGTTCGGTATGGGCATCGACAAGGAGGACGTACGGTTCGTCCTGCACGCCGCGCTGCCGGGCTCCCTGGACGCCTACTACCAGGAGATAGGCCGCTGCGGCCGGGACGGGCAGCCCGCCCTCGCCGTCCTGCACTACCGGGCCAAGGACACCGGCATGCAGGCGTTCTTCGCCACCCGAGCGCCGGGCCGCGAGGCACTGACCCAGGTCGCCGAGGCCGTCCACGACCACCGCGCGGACCCGGCCGGCCTGGACGAACTGCACGAGGACACGGGCCTGACCAAGCGGCGGGTCACCGCGGTGGTCAACCTCCTGGAGGAGGCCGGGGCCGTCGACACCGAACCGGACGGCGAGGTGCGCCCGGCCGAGGGCGTCTCACCCGGCCGGGCGGTACGGCGCGCGCAGGAGACGGCCGAGGAGCACCGCCGTACCGACCGGTCGCGGGTGGACATGGCGCGGGCCTACGCCGAGACGACCGGCTGCCGGCGGCACTTCCTGCTCGGCTACTTCGGAGAGCCCTACGACGCCCCGTGCGGCAACTGCGACACCTGCGACGCGGGAGCCGGGACGGAGGACGACGCGGGACGGCCCGCGGGGCGCTACCCGACCGGGACCGAGGTGCGGCACGAGCAGTGGGGCGAGGGCACGGTGCTGAGCGAGGAGGCGGACCGCATCACCGTGCTGTTCGACCGGGCCGGCTACCACACCCTGTCCCTCGCGGCCCTGGCCGAACACGACCACCTCCTCACGGTGGTACGCCGCCCCGGCGAGGACCGGCCGGACGCCTGACGGCGCCTCGCCCCGGCGTCAGTCCAGCACCTCGCACCACACCGTCTTGCGGTCCGGCCCCTGCTCCACGCCCCACCGCACGGCGAGCGCGTCCACGAGGGCGAGCCCTCGCCCCGACTCCTCCGTGCACCCGGCGGAGCGCGGGACGGGCAGCGCGCGCGGGCCGGGATCGGTCACCTCGATCCGGGTACGGCCGTGAGCCGCCGTACCCGTGACGCGCACGGTCACCGGGGTGCCCTCGCCCAGGTGCTCGATGACGTTCGTCAGCAGCTCGGTCACGCACAGCCGGATGTCGTACCCGTGGTGGCGGAGCCGGTGGCGCAGCTCCGGCGCGGCCTTGGGCGTGGCGAGCAGACGGAACTCCAGCGAGGTGATCACTCGGCCGCCGCCTTCCGCAGTACGGCGGTGAGGGCCTGCGCGGTCGCCGTGTTGCAGTTGCCGAGCGTGACGAGACCGGCGGGCGGGTCGTACGTCCCCGCGAAGCTGGGCAGGTCCACCCGGAGCGAGGGCAGCGTGATGCCGTGCAGGGCCAGGGCGGCGCGGAGTTCCTCGACGCAGCGGATCACGTCGTGGGTGGTGGGGGAGGGGTCTGGCATGGGGCCACAACCTTCTGTGCGTGGTGTGACGAACAGCTCACAGAGTGTCGCGCGAGTCGCTACCGTGAAAGAGGTTTCGCGTTCGCGGCCAGGGCAGCGGAGGAGTGTGAGCGGTGACCCGCGGCAAGGACATCGACGGCTCGACCAGCGTCCCGACCTTCTACGGCAAGGAGTTGCGGTGGAAGAGGGAGGCGGCGGGCCTGTCACTGGAAGCGTTCCTAGAGGGCAGCTTCTACGGCAAGACGTACCTCAGCGACATCGAGCGCGGCGAGCGACGGATGCCGCTCGACCTGGCCCGGCACGCGGACCGGGTCCTGGAGACGGACGGCTTCTTCGAGCGCCGCTGCGAGGACGTACGGAAGGCGCGCAGGACCGGGCACCCTGCGTACTTCGAGAAGGTACTGGAAGCGGAGAAGCATGCCCTGACCATCGAAGAGTGGTGTCCGGTGATTCTTCCCGGGCTACTTCAGACGCCGGCCTACGCGCGGGCCATCATCCTGGCGGGCCTCCCGCTGTCGGCTGACACGGAGGTGGAAGAGAAGGTCAGCGCCCGGATGGCGCGTGCCAACCTCTTCGAGGACCACCGCACCCCGGAATACTGGGTCATCCTGCACGAGTCGCTGATCACCGAACCGCTCCTTGCGGCGGAGGAGATGACCGCACAGCTCGACCGCATTGCGCAGTTGGCGGACCGGCGGCGGATCACTCCGCAGATCGTTCCGCGGAAGCAGAAGTCGTATCCGTTGATGGCCGCCTCAATCATGACCATGACGTTCCCGGATGCGCCGCCGCTGGTGTACACCGAAGCGTCGTACAGCGGAGTCACCGTTGATGATCCGGCTCTCGTGGCTCGGTACCGCAAGGCATACGATCGGCTCAGGGCCGTTGCGCTGTCACCAGACACGTCCCTCGCCATGATCAAGGCCGCGGCAGAGGATTATCGAAATGGCAAGCACCCGGATCGACTTGAGTGACGCTCTATGGCTCAGGAGCAGCTACAGCAACGAAGACGGCGGTAACTGCGTGGAAGTAGCCACCGACTTCCCCGGCGCCGCCCTCTGGCGCAAGTCGAGCTACAGCAACGGCGACGGCGGTCACTGCGTCGAAGTCGCCGACAACATCCCCGGACTCGTCCCCGTGCGTGACTCCAAGGTCCCCGACGGCCCCGCCCTGATCGTCACCGCCTCCGCCTGGACCCCCTTCGTCACCGCCCTCAAGTCCCGGTAACGCCAAGGGGGCGTGAGGCCACCAGCGCCTCACGCCCCCGGTCTGTGCGGCGGGTCAGTGCCGGCGGTACGACTGGACGTAGCCGTGGGCCGGGGAGCCCACGCCCGTCACGTCGTCGTAGCCCTTCACCGCGGACAGGGAGCTGTCCTCGCCCAGGGTGCGGGCGGAGTAGAGCAGACCGTCCGCCGCGTCCACGCCGTTGGCGAAGTCGACGCGGGCGACCGCCAGGCCGGAGCCCGTCGGGTTGTCCGTGACGTCGTGGTAGACGCCCTGCTTGCCGTAGTCGGCGTAGATCGCCGGGTTGGCGAAGCCGAGCGGCTTGCCGCCGCGGGCCTCCTGGGCCAGCGCCTGGACGCCGGCGATGACCGGCGCCGCCAGCGACGTGCCGCCGATGCGGTACTCGCTGTACTGCTCGGTGCCGTCCGGGAAGGTCTGGGTCTGGCCGACGAGGAAGCCGGTGTTCGGGTCGGCGATGGCCGCGATGTCCGGGACGACGCGGTTGCCGGCGGCGTTGTTGGCCGTGGCGAGCGCGTCCGGGACGACGCCCTTCTGGTAGTAAGGCTGCGGCACCGTCTTGCTGGTGCCGCCGCCCGCGCCGGAGGTGAACGTGCCGGGAAGGTTCGTCCAGCTCTTGCCGTCGGCCGACAGGGTCGCCTTCTCGGTGCCCCAGCCGGTCTCCCACAGGTACTTCTCGTCCTTGCCGACGGCCAGCGACGTGCCGCCGACCGCCGTCACCCACGCCGAGTTGGCCGGGGTGTCGACCTGCTTCACACCGGAGGCCGCGACCTGGTCGCCGTCGTCACCGGAGGAGAAGTAGAAGCCGATGCCCTGCACCGCGCCGAGCTGGAAGACCTGGTCGTACGCGGCGGCGAGGTCCGGCGTCTGGTTGGCCTCGATGTCGCCCCAGGAGTTGGAGACGATGTCGGCGAGGTGGTTGTCGACGACCTTGCCGAGGGAGTCCAGCAGGTCGTCGTCGTAGCAGGAGGCCGCGCCGACGTAGGTGATGTCGGCGGCCGGGGCCAGCGCGTGCGCCGCCTCGACGTCGAGGGTCTCCTCGCCGTACCAGCCGGCCGCGCCGCACTCCTCGGTCTTGGTGTAGTTCTTCGGCAGCACCTGGTGCAACTGGCCGGTCGTCCAGGCCGCGTCGCCGTGCTTCTTGGCGTAGGCACCCGCGTCGTAGGCGATCGTCGGGGACGCGTACGCGTCCGTGATCGCGATGCGGACACCCTTGCCGGTGTAGCCGCCCGCGCCGTAGGCCGCGCGGAGCTGCTTGCCGGTGTAGCCCCTGACCGCGTACGGGATCTTGCCGCCGTAGGCGTCCGGGAGGGTGGTCGCGATGTTCGAGCCGTAGTACGAGGAGAACGGCCCGGAGTTCTTGAACACGGCGTCCGGCGGCGGGAGCTGGTCGTCGTGGTGCGCGGTGTGCGGGGCGTTGTCCAGGCCGGTGACGGTCAGGACGGCGCCCTTCAGCGCGGCCGGGGCGGAGGCGGTGCGCGCCGGGGCGCGGTAGGTCTTCGCGCCCTTGGCGTAGTCGTGGAGCTGGGTGCCGAACGCCTTCTCGGCGGCGGCCACGTCACCGGAGACGGCGACGTAGTGCCCGGTGACCGCGGTGACGGTCAGACCGGCCGACTTCAGCCAGTGCGTGACCGCGGCGACCTGCGCCTTGGTGGCGCCGAAGCGGACCTGCGCCTTCTTCGCGCTCAGGTACTTGCCGTAGAGCGGCGAGGCCGGGTCGGAGACCGCCTTGGCGTAGGCGGCGAGGCCGGCCGCGTCCCGGCCGGCCAGGTAGACACGGGCCTTCACCCGGCCGCTGTCCGGGGTGGCGCCCCGGTCCGCCTTGGCCGTGGCCCACAGCGGCTTGGTGCCCTTCAGTACGTCACGGGCGGGGCTGTCGGCGGCGTGTGCCGCGGGTATGCCCAGCGCCAGCGCTCCGGCGATCATCGGCAGTGTCGCTGCCAAGCTCACCCCGGCGCGCACGGTGGCGCGGTTGGATCTCATAGAACCCCCTGCGATGCGGTTCGCATGCATGTAGTGGCTGGTGCCTCATGCGATCCGCGCCCCGGCCCGCGGCGGTTTCGGCCGGTGAAGGGATCACATGATGGGGGTCACTCTTGCGATGAACCGTTCATGCCAGGGGAACGGGGGAGTCAAGAGAAGATCAAGTCCACGCCATCCGGGGCGATTTGGGCTTTTCCTCCTTACGGGGATGTTACGAACGCGGTTGCGCCCCACGCTCCTTGAGCATCCCGGCCATCAGCTCGATCTCCGACTGCTGCGCCTCGACCATGCCCTGCGCGAGCCGCTTCTCCACGCCGACCGTGCACTTGGCCACACAGCCCTCCGCCATGTGGACACCGCCCTTGTGATGGTCCGTCATGAGCTGGAGGTAGAGGATCTCCGCCTGCTTCCCGTTCAGCGACTGGAGCCTCTTCAGCTCGGTGTCGGTGGCCATCCCGGGCATCAGCGCGCCGTCCTTGCCGGCGGCCATGCCGCGCATGCCCATCCAGGTCATCGGCGGCTCGGCCGACACCTTCGGCAGCCCCCACAGGTCCAGCCAGCCCAGCATCATGCCGCGCTGGTTGGCCTGCGTCTGCGCGATGTCGTAGGCGAGCCGCCGCACCTCCTCGTCCTTGGTGCGGTCGCGCACGATGTACGACATCTCCACGGCCTGCTGGTGGTGGACGGCCATGTCCCGCGCGAAGCCCGCGTCCGCCGACTCCGCGGCCGGTGTCCGCTCCCGCGCTCCGCCGGAGTCCTGGGCGACCGCGTACGTGATCGCGCCGGCCGCGGCCAGCGCCGTCACCGCGCACCCGGCGACCCAGCCGAGGGCGTGCCGGCTCACTTCATGACCCCGCCGGTGCACGAGGCACCCGGCTCCGGCGTCTGCTGCCCCTGCACGTACGCGGCGAAGAACTTGTCCACTTCCGGGTCCTTCGCGCTCTTGACCGCCACCTGGTGGCCCCACGCCGACAGCAGCAGCGGGGCGTCCTGGTTCGCGTACGGGCTCATCAGCGAGTACGGCGTCTTCTTCACCTTCGCCGCGAGCGCGTCCACGTCCGCCTTGGCCGCCTTGCCGGTGTACGTCACCCAGACCGCGCCGTGCTCCAGCGAGTGCACGGCGTTCTCCTCCGGCACCGGGTCGGTGTAGACGTCACCGTTGCAGTTCAGCCAGACCGGGTTGTGGTTGCCGCCGACCGGCGGGTGCATCGGGTACGTCACCTTGGTCGTCACGTGGGTCCGGGCCAGCTTGCCCGACCAGCTCTTCACGCCGTCCTTGCCGGTGGTGAAGTGCCCGGAGTCCCCGGCGCCCTTGGCGTCGCCGCTCGCGGTCGAGTCCTTCTTGTCCGACTGCGCGTTCACCAGGACCACGCCGCCGACGACGAGACCGGCGACGACCACCGCGCTGGCGGCGACGAGCAGGATCCGGTTGCGGCGTTCCCGGGCACGCTCGGCGCGCCGCATCTCGTCTATGCGCGCCTTGCGCGCCGCGGTGCTGCTGTTCTTGCCGGAACCCATGAGAGGTGTCCTTCGGGAGAGGAACGGGCGGGGACGGTGGGGCCCGCTGATCGTAATGCGGAAAGCGTCCGCTGCCGTAGGGCGTCGCACGGCCGACGGTTAATTTGAAGCCAGGATGCGCATTACCTACCCTCGCGGTATGCGGCTGCTGCGCTCCACCGACCTGGCCCTGCGCGTCCTGATGCGACTGGCCGTCATCACCGACGCCACGCCCACCACCCGCCAGGTCGCCGCCGACATGGGAGTGCCGTACACGCACGCCGCGAAGGTCGTCGCCGGACTCCAGCGCCTGGGCCTGGTCGACGCCCGCCGCGGCCGGGGCGGCGGGCTCGCGCTGACCGAGCGGGGCCGTGCGGCCTCGGTCGGCGCGGTCGTCCGCACCTTCGAGGGCGACGGCGACGTGGTCGAGTGCGAGGGCGCGAACCCCTGCCCGCTGCGCTCCGGCTGCCGCCTGCGCGGCGCGCTGCGCCGGGCCCAGGAGGCCTTCTACGCCACCCTGGACCCGATCACGATCGCCGACATCGTCACCGACCCGACCGGCCCCCTGCTGCTGGGCCTCTCCAGGGGGCCGGCGGCCGAGGGCTAATGCTCTGGCAGGCGGTCGGCGGGAGGCAGAGCGTCGATCAACTGATCGATCTCGTCGTCCGTGTTGTAGTAGTGCACGGAGGCGCGGACCACCGAGGTGAGGGACCGGGGTGCGAGGTCCCAGCGCGCGTAGCCCGCGAGGGAGACCGAGACGTTGATCCCGCGGGCCTGGAGGGCCCGTGCGACGTCCTGGCTGTCGTGGCCCTCGACGGTGAAGGTCACGATGCCGCACTGGCGGACGCCACGGTCGTGGACCCGCACCCCGGGCAGCGTGCGCAGGCGTGCGCGCAGGTTCGCGGCCAGGCGGGTCACCCGTTCCCCGATGGCGTCGAGGCCGAGACCGAGGGCGTAGTCCACGGCGGTGCCGAGGCCGATCTTGCCGGCGTAGTAGGTCTCCCAGTTCTCGAACCGGCGGGCATCGGCCCGGACCCGGTAGCTGTCGGCCGACGTCCAGGTGGCCGCGTGCAGGTCCAGGAACGGGGGCTCCAACTGTTCGCGGATGCGCGGCGAGCAGTAGAGGAAGCCGGTGCCGCGCGGCCCGCGCAGGAACTTGCGGCCGGTCGCGGTGAGCAGATCGCAGCCGATCTCGCCGACGTCGACGGGCATCTGGCCGAGGGACTGGCAGGCGTCCAGCAGGTAGACGATGCCGGCCTCGCGGGCCGCTCTGCCGATCTCGGCGGCCGGGTTGACCAGGCCGTTCTGGGTCGGCACATGCGTGACCGCGATCAGCTTGACCCGTTCGTCGATCATCGCGCGCAGTGCGTCGACGTCGAGCTGGCCGTCGGCGTCGTCCGGTACGACCTCGACGCGCACGCCGTGGCGTCGGGCGGTCTGCAGGAAGGCGATCACATTGCTCGCGTACTCGGCACGGGCGGTCAGGATGCGGTCGCCTTCGGCCCAGGGCAGGGAGTAGAACGCCATGTCCCAGGCGCGGGTGGCGTTCTCCACCACCGCGATGTCCTCGCGTCCGGCGCCGATCAGACGGGCCAGCGAGTCGTAGGTGCCCTCGATCCGCGCGGCCTGCGCGGCGGCGGCCTCGTACCCGCCGATCTGCTCTTCCAGGCGCAGATGCCCCACCACCGCATCGACCACCGGGCGGGGCGGCAGAGCCGCCCCCGCGTTGTTCAGGTGGACCACCCGCGCGACGCCCGCCGTCTCGTGACGGACCCGCTCCACATCGATCGCCACCGGCACCCGACTCCTTCACGCGTATGCGTCCCTTCGCGGTCACCTACGCTACGGTCCGCACGGCTGCCGGGTCGGCGGGCATGCCAGGACGGCGGGCGGCTGCCGGGATCCCCCTCGCCCCGTCTACGACTCCGGCTGTCCTGACACTGCTTCCACGGCTAGCCCTGGGCCAGCCACAGGTCCGGGCCGAACACCTCGTAGTGGATGTCGGCCGGGGCCACGCCCTTGCCGATGAGCTGGGCGCGGATCGCGCGCAGGAAGGGCAGCGGGCCGCACAGGTAGGCGCGGGTGCCGGGCCGTACGGCGACGTCCGCCAGGTCGGGCAGGCCGGTCCGGGCGCCGGGCCCGGCGTCGCGCTCGTAGAAGAAGTGCACGTCGGCGGCCGCCAGCTTGCCGGCGTAGGCGGTGTGGTCGGCGCGCAGGGCGTGGTCGGCGGGGGAGCGGTCGCCGTGCACCACGGTGACCGGGCCGCGGTGGCCGCCGGCGGCCAGGTCGGCCAGCATCGCGATCATCGGCGTGACACCGATGCCCGCGGAGGCGAGCAGCACCGGCGTGTCCGCGCCGGCGTCCAGGACGAGGTCGCCGTACGGCTCGGACAGCTCCAGGACGTCACCGGGGCGCACCCGCGCGTGCAGGTGGTGCGAGACCTCGCCGTCCGGCGTGGTGCCGCCGTGCACCCGCTTGACGCTGAACTGGCGCACGCCCTCGGCCGGCGCCCCGGACAGGCTGTACTGCCGTATCTGCCGGGCCCCGTCCGGCAGGGTCACGCCCACGGAGACGTACTGCCCGGCGCGGAAACCGGCCACCGGGCCGCCGTCCGCCGGCCGCACCCGGAAGGTGACGACGTCCGCGGTCTCCTCGACGCGGTCGACGACCTCCCACGCGCGCAGGCCGGGGCCGCCGCTCTCCTCGTACAGCCGCTTCTCGATCGCGATGAGCGCGTTCGCCATCAGCCAGTAGACCTCGTCCCAGGCGGCGGCCACCTCGGGCGTGACGGCGTCCCCGAGGATCTCGGCGATCGCGGCGAACAGGTGCTGGTGCACGATCCGGTACTGCTCGGGGGCCACGCCCAGCGAGGCGTGCTTGTGGGCGATCCGGCCCAGCATCGCGTCCGGCCGCTGCTCCGGGTGGTCCAGCAGACGGGTGGCGAAGGCCGCGATGGAACCCGCCAGGGCCTGCTTCTGGGTGCCGGCGGCCTGGTTGCCCCGGTTGAACAGGTCCCGCAGCAGCTCCGGGTGGGCGGCGAAGAGGCGGGCGTAGAAACGCTCGGTGATCTCGCCGATGGCGGCCCCGACGGCGGGCAGGGTGGCGCGGACGGTGGCTGCGGACTGCTCGGTCAGCATCGGGACTCCTCGGAGGACTCGGCTGATCAGCACGGTAAGAAAATTGGCATGTGGGATGCAAATTAAAAGGCAGTGGTATCGCTCACGGGCGAAGCGGACCGGCCATTACGGATACCGCCGCGAGCAGGCAAGATGGGCGAGAGCGCAGTAGACCTGCCGGACGAGAGCCGTTCAGGGCGCGGACGCTCGGGCGATCAAGGTCCGCAACGCGCGTGAAACGGTGTCGTGGTGGGATGCTCAGGTGCCCGACCGCCTCCCGTGGTACCCGGGCAGGCGGCCTGACCAGCAAGGATGGGAAGCGGAAGATGGACAAGCAGCAGGAGTTCGTGCTCCGGACCTTGGAGGAGCGCGACATCCGGTTCGTACGCCTGTGGTTCACGGACGTGCTGGGCTTCCTCAAGTCCGTCGCCGTGGCCCCCGCCGAACTGGAGCAGGCCTTCGACGAGGGCATCGGCTTCGACGGCTCCGCGATCGAGGGCTTCGCCCGGGTCTACGAGTCCGACATGATCGCCAAGCCGGACCCGGCCACCTTCCAGGTCCTGCCGTGGCGCGCGGAGACCCCGGGCACCGCCCGGATGTTCTGCGACATCCTCATGCCGGACGGCTCCCCGTCCTTCGCCGACCCGCGCTACGTCCTCAAGCGCGCCCTCGCCCGCACCTCCGACCTGGGCTTCACCTTCTACACCCACCCGGAGATCGAGTTCTTCCTGCTGAAGGACCGCCCGCTGGACGGCTCCCGCCCCACGCCCGCCGACAACTCGGGCTACTTCGACCACACCCCGACCAACGTCGGCATGGACTTCCGCCGCCAGGCGATCACCATGCTGGAGTCGATGGGCATCTCGGTGGAGTTCTCCCACCACGAGGGCGCGCCCGGCCAGCAGGAGATCGACCTGCGGTACGCCGACGCGCTCTCCACGGCCGACAACATCATGACCTTCCGCCTGGTCATGAAGCAGGTGGCGCTGGAGCAGGGGGTCCAGGCGACCTTCATGCCGAAGCCGTTCTCCGAGCACCCCGGCTCCGGGATGCACACCCACCTCTCGCTCTTCGAGGGCGACCGGAACGCGTTCTACGAATCGGGCGCGGAGTACCAGCTCTCCAAGGTCGGCCGCTCTTTCATCGCGGGCCTGCTGCGGCACGCGGCGGAGATCTCCGCGGTCACCAACCAGTGGGTCAACTCCTACAAGCGCATCTGGGGCGGCTCCGAGCGCACGGCGGGCGCCGGCGGCGAGGCCCCGTCGTACATCTGCTGGGGCCACAACAACCGCAGCGCCCTGGTCCGCGTCCCGATGTACAAGCCCGGCAAGACCGGCTCCGCCCGCGTGGAGGTCCGCTCCCTGGACTCCGGCGCCAACCCGTACCTGGCCTACGCCCTCCTGCTGGCCGCCGGCCTGAAGGGCATCGAGGAGGGCTACGAGCTGCCGCCGGGCGCCGAGGACGACGTCTGGGCCCTGTCCAACGCCGAGCGCCGCGCGATGGGCATCGAACCCCTCCCGCAGAACCTCGGCGAGGCCCTGACCCTGATGGAGAGCAGCGACCTCGTCGCCGAAACCCTCGGCGAGCACGTCTTCGACTTCTTCCTCCGCAACAAGCGCCAGGAGTGGGAGGAGTACCGCAGCGAGGTCACCGCGTTCGAACTGCGCAAGAACCTGCCGGTGCTGTAAACCCGACACCGAACCACCCCCGGGGCCGACGGTCAGACACCGTCGGCCCCGGTGTGTCAGGGCCTCATGGACCGTCCGCGCCGGGGTACAGGGCAGCCATGATCTTCTTCAGTAACCGGGTCGGCTGCCTGGGCTCCCTGCTCGTCAGTGTGGTGGCGACCGTCGTCCTGTTCTGGATCCTCGGTCGGTGACCGGACGGTCGCCACCCCCGGGGTCAGCCGGATCCTGACCGGTTCCGGGCCTCGTCTGTGAGGTGGTGGCCGGAGTCCCGGGCCTGGTCGGTGACCTGGCCGGTCTGGGCGCGGGCCTCGTCCTGGGTCGTGCGGGCGGCCTGCGCGGCGCTGTCCTGCACCTCCGCCGCCGCGCTCTGCGCCACTTCCCTCGCGCCTTCCTTCAGGTGCTGCGCGGACTCGGCCGTGGCCTGCTTGACCGGCTCCAGCGCGTCGCTCTCCATCAGGTCGGACGCCTTCTCCCGCTCGACCCGGGAGGCGGGCAGCAGCGAGGACGCCAGCAGACCGACGCCGAAGGCGACCAGGCCGGCCGCGAGCGGGTTGCCCTGGGCCCGGCGGCGGGCCAGCTCGGGGGCCTGCTGAAGGGCCTGCCCCGCGCCGCCGACCGTGTCGCGCGCCGAGCCGGCCACGCGCCCGGCGCCTTCCTGGAGGGAGCCGGTCGCCGACTGCGCGGTGTCCGCGACACCGTGCGCGGTGTCCGCCGCGGTGCCCATGACCCGCTCGCGGACGCCCGACACCGCACCGCGCATCCGGTGCGCCCGGCGGCGGACCACCCGCCGGGGACTGGTCCGGTCGGCGAGCTGGTCCACGTCGGCGGACAGCCGGTCGCGAGTGGCCGCTATCTCGGCCCTCACCTGGTCGGGTGACGTGCCCATTGCGCGTTCTCCTTCATGGTCTCGACGGTTCGCTCGGGCTTGGGCGAGACGGCACGCATCCGGCTGCGCCCCTGCTGGTACAGCACGGCCGCGACGACGGCCCACACCGCGGCGACGATGAGGGCGGCCCAGCCCCCGTCCATCACGTTGGCCAGCCCGAACACGGCGGCCAGCGACAGGAACAGCAGGACCAGATAGCCGGCGAACCCGGCGCCGCCGTACATCCCGGCGGCCTTGCCCGCCCGGGTCCCCTCCTCCCTGACCCCGGCCTTGGCCAGTTCGATCTCCTGGCGGAAGAGGGTCTGCAGGTCCGAGGTCACGGCGGACAGCAGCCGGCCCACGGACGCGTCCTCCCCCTGCGGCCGGGCCGGCCCGGAAACGGGCGGGACCGAGGCCATCTCACACCTCCGGGTAAGGGCGGCCCGGTGTGCCGTCCGGCGGCGTACCGACGGTCGGCGGCACCGAGGGAGCGGGCGGCACCGGCGGTGGTCCGCCCGGCGCGGCTCCGGCCGGCGGTCCGGGCGGCGCCTGGGCCGCGGTCGCCGGCCCGGGTTCCGCGAGAGAGCCGGTGGGCAGCGCCTGGGCGGCCGGGGCGTCCAGCGCCCCCTGGTCCGGCCCGGTACCGCCCTGCCCCCGCTCGTGCCCGTCGGACCGCGAGGCGGCCCCCGCCGCCTTCGCCAGGCGCCCCACGGCCAGTCCGGCCAGCAGCGCGCCGCCCAGGAAGGCGCCGGGACGGCGGCGCGCGAACCCCTGGAGATCACTGACCAGGCCGTGGACGCCCTGCTTCTCCAGGTAGTCCGCCGCCCGGTGCCCCCGGTCGGCCGCCTGGGCCGCCAGACCGCGGGCGGGCGAGTCGTCCCGGGCGTTCTCGGCGAGGCCGGTGAGGTCCTCCGCCCACTGCCTGAGGGTGCCGGCCGCGCGCTTGGTCTGCTGGTCGGCCTCGCCCATCGCACGGCCGCGCAGTTCCTCGATGACCGTGCCCGCCTGCTGCCGTGCCTCGCCGACGACGGCGCGGGTCTGTTCCGCCGCGGTCCCGGCGACCTGGGCCGCCGCCTGTCTGGCCTGGCCGGCCGTCGCGGCGGTCTCCGCCCTGACCTTCTCCCCGGTGCTCCCGGTGCCCGTCTGTATGGACTCACTCATCGGCGACGTCTCCTCATCGGATGTCCAGCGTGCGGTCCCGTCCGCGGGATGCCCGGCCCGGACCAGAGGCCGTACGCCGGGCACCCCACGAGACCGTCCGTCCCGCTCCGAGTCGCCATTTGTCCGTGTTCGACACCCTTTGCGGGGCATGGATCGTGAGCGCGCGTCACTCCGGTCGCAGGCACTCGATCTCGTAGTCGCCCGTCTCCTCGTCGATCGTCACGCCGTGGGTCTCGCTGCGGAAGCCCGGGAAGCGGCGGTCGAAGGTCTCCAGGGCGGTGAGGTAGCGCAGCAGGGAGCCGTCCTGGGCGCCGGTGGACTCGCCCGGCATGAGGACCGGGATGCCGGGCGGGGTGACCGTGACCATCGCCGCCGCCACCCGGTGCGCCGCGTCGGCGATCCGGACGCGTTCCGTGCCGCCGCGCACCAGCCGCTCGTAGCAGTGGTGCGGCGGGTGGACCGGCTCGGGAAGCTGCTGGAACGCCGTGTCCAGCAGCTCCACCAGGCGGGCCGAGCGCAGCTCCTCGTGCATCTGCCGGCACAGCTCCCGCAGGGTCAGCCCGGCGTACCGCTTCGGATGCGCCTCGACGGCCCAGGGCAGCACGCGGTCGAGCCGGGCGTCGGCGTCGTACAGGGCCTTGAAGTCCATCAGGGCGTCCAGCAGCGTGCCCCACTTGCCCTTGGTGATGCCCATCGAGAACAGGATGAGCGTGGTGTAGCTGTCGGTCTTCTCCACCACGATGTTCCGGGTCGCCAGGTACGCCGTCAGCACGCGCGCCGGGATGCCCTCCTCGGCCATCTCGCCGGTCGCGGTGATGCCGGGACAGGTCAGGGTGACCTTGACCGGGTCCAGCATGCAGTGGCCCTCGGTCAGCCCCGGGAAGCCGTGCCAGGCGGCGCCCGGCTCCAGCAGCCAGCAGGACTGCTCCGAGGCCAGCAGCTCCGGCGGCGCCTCGTCGAAGGGCAGCCGCTCGCCCGTCTCCGGGTCGGTGACCTCCTCGGGCTGCCAGACGCCGAAGAACCACGGCGGCCGGTCCCCGGCGCTCGCCACCCGCCGTCCCAGCCGCACCATCTCCTGCCGGAAGCGGACCGCCTCGGTGACCGCCTCGCCCAGCAGCCACTCGCCCTGCGGGCCGTCCATCATCGCCGTCGCCACGTCCAGTGAGGCGATCATCGGGTAGAGCGGCGAGGTGGTCCCGTGCATCATCAGGGCCTCGTTGAAGCGGTCGTGCTCCACGGGCGCCCGGGGAGCCGGCCGCACGTGCACCATCGCCGACTGCGACAGCGCGGCCAGCAGCTTGTGCGTGGACTGGGTGGCGAAGACCGTCGGCCGGTCCGGGCCCGGGAAGGCCGCCTCGTCCACGGACATGCCGTACCGGCCCGCGTACAGCGGGTGGAAGCGGGCGTACGCGAACCACGCCTCGTCGAAGTGCACCCGGGGCGTGCTGGCCGCGAGCGCCTTCGCGGTCGGTACGGCGTCGTAACTCAGGCCGTCGTAGGTGGAGTTGGTGAACACCGCGTACTGCGGGTCCCGGGACACGGCGCCCTCGGCGAGCGGGTGCGCGGCGATCCGGTCCGCGATCGAGCCCGCCGCCAGCTCGGCCGGCGGCAGCGGGCCGGCGAGGCCGTAGCCGTTGCGGGTCGGGATCAGGTAGACGGGCCGGGCGCCGGAGACCACCAGGCCCTGGAGCACCGACTTGTGGCAGTTGCGGTCCACCAGCGCCAGTTCGTCACGGGTGACGCTGAAGTGGCCCACCAGACGGTTGCAGGTGGAGTCGCCGTGCAGCACGAAGTAGGTCAGCTCCGAGCCGAAGACACGGGCCGCGTTGCGCTCGGCCTCCCCGATGGGCCCGGTGTGCTCGAACAGCGAGCCCAGTCCCTCCACCGAGATCGACAGGTCGGAGCGGAGCAGCCGCTCGCCGAAGTAGTCGTGGAAGGCGCGTCCCACCGGCGACTTGAGGAACGCGACCCCGCCGGAGTGGGCGGGCGTGTGCCAGGAGTACTCGTGGGCGTCGTGGAAGCGGCGCAGCGCCCGGAAGAACGGCGGCAGCACGTCCTCCCGGTAGGCGCGCGCGGCGCTGGTGATGCGGCCCGCGATGAAGCCCGGGGTGTCCTCCAGCGGCCAGACGTACCCGACGACCGTCTCCGACACCCACAGCGGCAGCTCCCGCAGGCCGTCCTCGGCCATGACCAGGAACACCGGCAGGTCCCGGTAGCGCTGCCCGATGCGGCGCAGCACGGCGGCCCCGCCCGGGTCCCCGTGCACGATGCCGGCCGGCCGGGGCGGCGCGGCGAGCGCGGCGCCGGGCCCGTCCCCGGGCCGCCACCCGCCCTCCTCCGGCAGGTCCCACGCCACCAGGGCCGCCGCCAGGCCCGCCTCCGTCCGCAGCACCGCGTCGGCGTCCTCGGCGGTGACCGCCCACCGCACCTCGAAGCCGTCCGCCTCCACCGCGTCCCGGATCTTCCGTAGCTGCTCGGCCGCGGCGCCTTCCGTGCTCGGGTGCTCCGGCACCGCCACCAGGATCTTGCTGTCGCTCATGCGTGCCCTCGCCCTCTCCGGCGGCCGTCCGGCCGCCGCGGAAAGTCTCCGGGGCGGTCCGCCGGGCGGCCGGGCGGCGGGCAGGCAGGTCACCGTGATGGGGGTAAACCTGGTTACCGCGTTGACCCGGAAGGCGGTTTGCCGAGGTACGCCGGCGACACGGCGGCCGGGCTGATCCGCCGCGCCCGGCCCGAGCCGTCCGCCGGGACCTGGTAGAGGTCGGCGCCGTAGTCCCCGGGCAGCGCGTACACGACCGTACGGGCGTCCTTCCACACCGCCTGGTCGTCCACGCTCCGCATCTCGGCGAGCGGTGTCTCCCGCAGCGTCCGCAGGTCCAGGACGTACAGCCGCCAAGGCGCGTCCTTCGGCAGCCCCGCGACCCGCTTCTTGTACGCGACCCGGGTGCCGTCCGGGGACAGCGACGGGCACTCCACGTTGGCGTGCACCGTGGTGACCGTCCGGGCGCGCAGGTCGCCGCGGACCAGGTAGGTGCGGCCCCCGGTCGCCAGCGTCGCGTAGAAGGTGCGGTCGTCGGCCGCGAACGTCACGCCCCAGAAGTTGGCGTCGGCCGCCCGGTAGGTCCGCCCGTCCTTGACGATCCGGAACGCCTCCAGCGACGGGATCAGCGTGCCGTCGCGGGTGTCGGCGATCGCCGTGCGCGTGGAGAAGTCCGTCCCGGCGTACGAGTCACCGCCCACGAACGCCGTCCAGGCGGCGAAGTGCCCGGTGGGGGAGACCCGGGCGCGGGACGGGATGCCCGGCACGTCGTAGCGGTCCACGGTGTGCAGGCGGGCGTCGAGGATCAGCGCGCGGTAGGTGTCCGAGACCGGGCCGTGCACGGCCTGGAGGCAGACCCCGGTGCCCGCGGCGGCGTAGAAGCGCAGGCACTTCAGGCCCGCGGCGGTGCGCGGGCCGCCGGGAGCGCCGGCCGGGACGCTGGTCAGCTCGTCCCGGTGCGGCCCCCACGCCATGTTCCGGAACACCAGCCGCCCGGAGTCGCGCAGGGTCACCGTCCCCGAAGTGACGGCCGGCCCGCCCGCCTGCACGCGGTCCCGGCGCTCCGCCCGCGCGGAGGCGTGCAGCACGGACGCCAGCCCGACCGCCGCCAGCACGGCGACGGCCGAGACCAGGATCAGGACGCGGTGGCGTACGGTCATGCGGTCCTCCCCGGACGCGACAGAAGGCAGAACACGGCGCACCCGGCCAGCGCCACCGCGGCCCCGGCCAGCGCCGTCCGGTCGCCCCACACCGTCCAGGCCGCGCCGAACAGCAGCGAGCAGGCGAACCGGGTCAGCGCCTGCCCGGTCTGTACGACGGCCAGCCCGGACGAGCGCAGCGTCTCGGGCACGCTGTCCGAGGCGGCGGCCATCAGCACCCCGTCGGTGGCCGCGTAGAAGGTGCCGTGCAGGGCGAGCACCAGGAAGGGCAGGGCCGTGCCGTGCCAGGGGCCGAGCAGCAGCGCGTACACCACGAGCAGCGCGCCGTGGCCGGCCAGGAAGACCGTCCAGCGGCCCACCCGGTCCGCGAGCCGGCCGAGCACCACCGCCAGCAGCAGGAACGCGGCGGCCGTGCCGAGCGGCAGCAGCGCGAACCAGCGGTCCGGGACGCCGAGGCGGCGCTGGAGCAGCAGATAGACGAAGGAGTCGCTCACCGTGGCCAGGCCCAGCAGCAGCGCGCAGACGGTGATCCGGCGCAGATCGCGGCGGCGCAGCAGGGCGAGCGCCGCGCGCAGCGTCGGCCGCTCGGCCGGCACCGCGCCGCCCCGGCCGCCCGGCACGAACAGGACCAGCACCAGGACGCCCAGCACGGCGACACAGGAGCTGACGGTGAACACCGCGTCGTAGCCGTCCACGGTGGCCCGCAGGATCAGGAACGCCACCAGCGGTCCGAGCAGCGCCCCGGCGGTGTCCATCGCGCGGTGCACGCCGAAGGCCCGGCCGCGCGTCTCGGGCGGGCCGGACAGCGAGATCAGCGCGTCCCGCGGCGCCGTCCGCAGGCCCTTGCCGGTCCGGTCCGCGGCGAGCACGAGCCCGATCGGGGTCAGCGTGTGCGCCACCAGCAGCAGCGGCTTGCACACGGCCGAGATGCCGTAGCCGAGCCCGGCCACCCACTTGTGCCGCCCGCCGCCCCGGTCGGCGAGGTGGCCGCCGACCAGGCGCACGAGCGCGGAGAAGCCGTTGTAGACGCCGTCCAGCAGCCCGAAGCCCAGCGGCGACAGGCCCAGCCCGGTCACCAGGTACAACGGCAGCACCGCCGTCACCATCTCCGAGGACACGTCGGTGACCAGGCTGACCGTTCCCAGCGCGAGCACGGTCGGCGCGACCGCCGCACGGCGCCGCCCGGCGGAAGGCCGGACGGCGCCGTGGGCGGACGTGCTCGCGCGGCTGTCCGCTACGTACACGTCAGGACGCCCAGATGCCGGTGATGTCCTTGGCGCCGGCCGCGTTGCCCGCGTGCGCGGTCAGGCCCTGGCTGTCCTCCAGGGTGCGCAGCAGGTCGTAGTGGTTGTACGTGACCGAGGAGCTGGACCCGGCGGCGACGGGCTGCCCGTAGAACACGGTGGGGATGCGGTTCCCGCTCAGCCGGTTGTCCTCGTCGAAGGTGACGACGAGCAGGCTGTTGTGGGTCTTGGCCCACGTCGCGTACGCGCCCAGCTTGTTCTTCAGCCAGGTGTCACCGGTGGACACCGAGCAGTCGTGCATGTCGCTGCACAGGTCCGGCACCACGAACGACAGCTTCGGCAGCGTCGTGTAGTCGGTGGGGAACTGCGCGAACGTCTTCGCGGTCGAGGTCGGCACGTTGCTGAACCCGAACCACGGGTTGTGCTTGCGCGCGTAGTTCCCGCTGCTGCACGTCGTCGAGCCCTGGCTCGGCAGGGTCTCGTTGTAGCTGGCCCAGCTCCGGCCGGCGGCGATCAGCTCGGAGGCGAGGTTGGGCGCCGAGGAGAAGCCCGGGGTGTAGCAACTGTCGTCGGTGATGCCCTGCGTCGAGCCGGAGAACAGCGCGAAGTAGTTCGGCTGGCTCGGATGCGTCTCGGCGTACGACTGGGTCAGATTGGCGCCTCCCGACTTCAGCGAGTTGATGTACGGCGCGCTGGACGATCCGATGACCTGGCTGTACGCGTGGTTCTCGAAGACCACGACGACCACGTGGTCCGGGCTGGGGACGGCGCCCGCGGCGTGCGCGGACTCCTCGCCGAGCCCGGTCCACAGCCCGAACGCGGCCGCGGCGAGGGCCGCTGCGGACGCCACGACGGTACGGGCACGGCGGAACACGGAACTGCCGGACACATCAACCTCCGGAAACGGGTGGGCGGCTGGCGGTGCGGTCAGAGCATGCACACGCCAACATTCCCCTGGCCCACACGGGCCAACCCCACGGGTGAAGACCGGATGAACGACGGGTACCCCCGCTTCCATGGCGGACATCCTCATCGGCACCTGCGGCTGGACCGACCCGAACCTGCTCAGGAGCGGCTGGTACCCACCCGGCCATCGTGACCCCGACAAACGCCTGCGCCACTACGCGACCCGCTTCCCGCTGGTCGAAGTGGACTCCTCCTACTACGCCCTGCCCTCCGCCCGCACCACCGCCCTCTGGGCCGACCGCACCCCCGACGGCTTCCGCTTCGACGTCAAGGCGTTCTCCCTCCTCACCGGCCACCCCACCCGCCCCGCGGCCCTCCCGCCCGACCTGCGCACCCACCCCCGCGACGAGGCCCTGCGCACCGAGGTCTGGACCCGCTACGCCGAAGCGCTGGCCCCCCTCCACGACACCGGCCGCCTCGGCACCCTGCTCTTCCAGTACCCGCCCTCCCTGCGCCCCGGCCCCGAGGCCGAGACCTTCATCCGCACCGCCCGCGAACGCGCCCACGACTGGCCGTTCGCCGTGGAGTTCCGCGACCCGGCCTGGTGGCACCCCGACCACGCGGCCCGTACGACCGCCTTCCTCACCGACCTCAACGCCACGGCGGTGGCCACCGACACCCCCGAGGACCGGCACCCCGTCCCCGTCACCACCCCCCACCTCGCCATGGTCCGCTTCCACGGCCGCAGCCCCCACTGGCGCACCGGCAGCAAGGAGGACCGCTTCCGCCACACCTACACCGAGCAAGAACTCGCCCAGTGGCTGCCCCGCATCCGCTCCCTGTCGGCGGCCACGTCCGAGGTCCACCTCCTCTTCAACAACTGCTGCGCCGACGCGGCCCCCACGGCGGCCCAGACGATGCACGACCTACTGAGCACGACATTCCCCCACCAGCCCACCCCGGCCGAGAAGACGACCCCCGAGGCCCACTAGGACGACCTGGCCCCGCACCCGAGCCCGCCGGGCGAAGGCGGCACCACCCGCACCGGTGCACGGCGGGTGGAGGCGGGCCGGCCCGCACCCGAGCACGGCGGGCGGAGCCGGACACGCGAAGCGACAGGGGACGGCCCGCACCCGAGCCCGCCGGACGGAACCGGACCCGCGACGGGGAACGACCCGCACCCGCGCGCGGCGGGCGGAGCCGGACACGCGGCGCGACGGGGGTAGGGCCCGCACCCGCGCACGGCGGGCGGAGCCGGACACGCGGCGCGACGGGGGTAGGGCCCGCACCCGCGCACGGCGGGAAGGGGACGTGCCGGGCGGTGTCCGCCCGCAGCGGCCGGCGAGAAGTCCGGCAACGGCTGGAGAAACAGGGCGCCGGACCGAGGACGGACACTGCCCGGTGCGGCCCCGACCCCGAACGCACCGAGGGCGCGACCGCAACCACGACGCACCGACAGGGGCCGCCGCAGGCATGACGCGGCACCCCCGGGTGCCGCACCAGGCATGGCACGGCACCCCGCACCCGCCCAGCCCGCCGCAGGCACGGCAAGCCCCCCGCACGCCCGGCACCCCCGCACCCCCCCACTCCCGGCACCCCCACCCCCCAGCCCCCCCAACCCCCCGCATGGCCCCCCACCACCCCCCACCCCCTCCGGTTAGGCTCTGGCCAGGACACCAGCCACCCGAGGGAGACCACGGACATGACGCCGGGCCGCAGAAGCAGCACCTTCACCCGTCTGCTCCGACACGGCTTCACCGACCCCTCCGCCGCCGAACGCCTCCTCGACGGCCCCGAACTCGCCCCCGTACGCGACGACCCCGTCCTCCTCGAAGCCCTGGGCGCCACCGCCGACCCCGACCTCGCCCTGCACGGCCTGGTCCGCCTCCTGGAGGCGCAGCCCACCCCCACCGCCCACCGCGAACTGCTGGACACCCTCGTCGCGGCCAAACCCCTCCGCGACCGCCTCCTCGGCGTCCTCGGCGCCTCCGAGGCCCTCACCGACCACCTCGCCCGCCACCCCGCCGACTGGCAGGCCCTGGTCACCTACGAGCCGCACGACCTCCACCCCGGCGTCACGGAGTTCGAACGCGGCCTCGCCGAGGCCGACGACCCGGTCTCGCTCCGCGTCGCGTACCGCCGCTGCCTGCTCTCCATCGCCGCCCGCGACGTCTGCGGCACCACGGACGTCGCCGAGACCGCCGCGGAACTCGCCGACCTGGCGACCGCCACCCTGCGCGCCGCCCTCGCCCTCGCCCGGGCCGCCGCCCCGAAGGACGACGCCGCCTGCCGCCTCGCGGTGATCGCGATGGGCAAGTGCGGCGGCCACGAGCTGAACTACGTCTCCGACGTCGACGTGATCTTCGTGGCGGAACCCACCGAGGGCACCCCGGAGACCGAGGCCCTGAGGTCCGCGACGCGACTCGCCGCCCACCTGATGCGGATCTGCTCCGAGACGACCGTGGAGGGCTCCATCTGGCCGGTGGACGCCAACCTGCGTCCCGAGGGCCGCAACGGCCCCCTCGTGCGCACCCTCAGCAGCCACCTCGCGTACTACCAGCGCTGGGCCAAGACCTGGGAGTTCCAGGCCCTCCTCAAGGCCCGCCCGGTGGCCGGCGACACCGCGCTCGGCGAGGCGTACATCGA
Source organism: Streptomyces sp. NPDC027672 (assembly GCF_055566335.1). NCBI lineage: Bacteria > Bacillati > Actinomycetota > Actinomycetes > Kitasatosporales > Streptomycetaceae > Streptomyces > Streptomyces sp. NPDC027672. The sequence continues at coordinate 102,987 of NZ_JBVHSO010000007.1, forward strand.
GGCCCTGGAACCCCTGGTCTGGCAGGTGGCCGAACGCGAGAACTTCGTGGCGGACGTCCAGAAGATGCGCCGCCGCGTGGTCGAGAACATCCCCCTCTCCGAGGTCGACCGCGAACTCAAGCTGGGCCCCGGCGGCCTGCGGGACGTCGAGTTCGCCGTGCAGCTCCTCCAGCTCGTGCACGGCCGCACCGACCCCGCCCTGCGCAGCGGCACCACCCTGGACGCCCTCCAGGCCCTGGCCGCCGGCGGCTACGTGGGCCGCGAGGACGCCGCCCGCCTGGACGAGGCGTACCGCTTCCTGCGCTCCATGGAGCACCGCATCCAGCTACACCGCCTGCGCCGCACCCACCTCGTCCCCGAGTCCGAGCCGGACCTGCGCCGCCTCGGCCGCTCCCTGGGCCTGCGCGCCGACCCGGCCGCCGAGCTGACCCGCGAGTGGAAGCGGCACACCGGTGTCGTACGCCGGCTGCACGAGAAGCTCTTCTACCGCCCGCTGCTCGACGCCGTGGCCCAACTCGCCCCGGGCGAGGCCCGGCTGAGCGCGGAGGCGGCCCGGGTACGGCTCGTCGCGCTCGGTTACGCCGACCCGGCCGCCGCCCTGCGCCACCTGGAGGCCCTGGCCTCCGGCGTGTCCCGCAAGGCGGCCATCCAGCGCACCCTGCTGCCGGTCCTGCTCGGCTGGTTCGCCGACTCCGCCGACCCGGACGCCGGCCTGCTGAACTTCCGGAAGGTCTCCGACGCGCTCGGCAAGACGCCCTGGTACCTGCGCCTGCTGCGCGACGAGGGCGCGGCGGCGGAGAACCTGGCCCGGGTGCTGTCCGCGGGCCGCCTCGCGCCCGACCTGCTGATGCGCGCCCCGGAGGCGGTCGCGCTGCTCGGCGACGGCGCCGGCGCCGGCCTCGCGCCCCGGCAGCGCGCCGCGCTGGAGCAGGAGGTCATGGCGGCGGTGGGCCGCGCGGAGAACGCCGCGCAGGGCGTCACCGCGGCCCGGGGCGTCCGCCGCCGCGAGCTGTTCCGCACCGCCGCCGCCGACATCATCGGCTCCTACGGCACCGAGACCCACCCCGCCGTGGCGGACCAGGGCGCCCTGGTGGACCGGGTCGGCGCGGCCGTCTCCGACCTGACCCGGGTCACCCTGGCCGGCACCCTGCGCGCGGTCGTCCGGGACGGCTGGGGCGACACCCTGCCCACCCGGTTCGCCGTCATCGGGATGGGCCGCTTCGGCGGCCACGAGCTGGGCTACGGCTCGGACGCCGACGTGCTGTTCGTGCACGAGCCGAGGGACGGCGTGGACGAGCAGGAGGCGTCGGCCGCCGCCGCCCGGGTCGTCGCCGAGATGCGCCGGCTGCTCCAGCTCCCCAGCGCCGACCCGCCGCTGCTCATCGACGCCGACCTGCGCCCGGAGGGCAAGTCGGGCCCGCTGGTGCGCACCCTGAAGTCATACGAGGCGTACTACCGCCGCTGGTCCCTGGGCTGGGAGTCCCAGGCGCTGCTGCGGGCCGAGCCGGTGGCCGGCGACGCGGAGCTGGGCCGGCGGTTCACCGAGCTGATCGACCCGCTGCGCTACCCGGCCGGGGGGCTGACGGAGGACGCCGTCCGGGAGATCCGCCGGCTCAAGGCGCGCATGGAGTCCGAGCGGCTGCCGCGCGGCGCCGACCCGAAACTGCACACCAAGCTGGGTCCGGGCGGGCTGTCCGACGTCGAGTGGACCGTGCAGCTCCTCCAGCTCCGTCACGGCCACCACGAGCCCGGCCTGCGTACCACCCGCACCCGGCAGGCGCTGGCCGCCGCCCGCGCGGCCGGACTGCTGTCCGCGGAGGACGCGGAAACCCTGGACGAGGCGTGGGTGCTGGCCACCCGGGTGCGCAACGCGGTCATGCTGGTCCGGGGCCGGGCCGGGGACACCTTCCCGACCGAGCCGCGCGAGCTGGCCGCCGTCGGCCGCTACCTGGGCTACGGCGCCGGGCACGCCGGGGACATGCTGGACGCCTACCGCCGTACCGCCCGCCGGGCACGCACGGTCGTGGAGGAACTGTTCTACGAGGACTGAACACGGCCGTCCCGGGCGCCCCGGACGGACGGACCGGACGGAAGCCGCTCAGGAGCCGCTCCACGCGAACCGGACGGAAGCCGCTCGGCTGCCGCTCTACGCGGACTGGGGGACTACGCGGACTGGGCGGACCCCAGCGGCCGGCCCGCGGGTCTCGGGACCAGCCGGGGCAGCGCGTACGGCAGGCTGCCGTACCAGACGCGGGCCGCCGCGAAGCCGAAGCAGAGGCAGAGCGCCCCGCCCACCGCGTCCAGCCAGAAGTGGTTGGCGGTGGCGACGATCACCACCAGGGTGAGCGCCGGATACAGCAGCCCCAGCACCCGCACCCACGGCACCGACGCCAGCGCGAAGACCGTCAGCCCGCACCACAGCGACCAGCCGATGTGCATCGAGGGCATCGCCGCGTACTGGTTCGACATGTGCTTGAGGTCGCCCGAGGCCATCGAACCCCAGGTGTGGTGCACCAGCACGGTGTCCACGAAGTGCCCGCCGCGCATCAGCCGGGGCGGCGCGAGCGGGAACAGGTAGTAACCGAGCAGGGCCACGCCCGTGGTCGCGAACAGCACCAGCCGGGTCGCCGCGTACCGGCCGGGATGCCACCGGTACAACCACACCAGGACACACAGCGTGATGACGAAGTGCAGTGTGGCGTAGTAGTAGTTCATCCCGATGATGAGCCAAGTCACCGAGTTCACGGCGTGGTTGACCGAGCGCTCGACCCCGACGCCCAGTGCGTGCTCCACGCGCCAGATGACGTCGGCGTTGCGCAGCGCCGCGGCCCGCTGCTCCGGGACGGCGTTGCGGATGAGCGAGTACGTCCAGTAACTCGCCCCGATCAGAAGGATCTCGAACCACAGCCGGGGCCGCCGCGGCCGGCGCAGCCGCGCCGCCACACCCTGTCTGTCCTCGCCCGTGACGGTCCGCGGAACGGCCACCTCCTCGCGACCTTCCGGCTCTGTCACGGTCGAGTCACTCATAGGCACAGAGTCTGCCAGAAAAGGCTTCTTCGGCCGATCATCCCAAGGTCGGGTTCCCTCCGCACCTTCTACGGCGTGCGGAGGACGTGCGGGGCCGAGGCGGTGGACCCGCGGACCACCAGTTCCGGCATGAACACGAACTCGCTGTGCGGCGCCGGTGTCCCGCCGATCTCCTCCAGCAGCGTGCGCACCGCCGCCTGTCCCATCGCCGGCACCGGCTTGCGGACCGTGGTCAGCGGCGGGTCGGTGAAGGCGATCAGCGGGGAGTCGTCGAACCCGACCACCGACACGTCCCGCGGCACCTCAAGGCCGCGCTGCCGGGCCGCCCGTATCGCGCCCAGCGCCATCATGTCGCTGGCGCAGACCACCGCCGTGCAGCCCCGCTCGATCAGCGCCGTCGCCGCCGCCTGACCGCCCTCCAGCGTGTACAGCGAGTGCTGGACCAGCTCCGTCTCGACGGTCTCGGCGGGGAGGCGGAGCTGCTCCTGCACCGCCCGGACGAAGCCCTCGATCTTGCGCTGCACGGGCACGAACCGCTTGGGTCCGAGGGCGAGCCCGATCCGGGTGTGCCCCAGCGACGCCAGGTGGGTCACCGCCAGCGCCATCGCCGCCCGGTCGTCGGGCGAGATGAACGGTGCCTGCACCTTCGGCGAGAACCCGTCCACCAGCACGAACGGCACGCCCCGCGCCCGCAGCCGCTCATAGCGCTGCATGTCCGCCGTGGTGTCCGCGTGCAGCCCGGAGACATAGATGATCCCGGCGACCCCGCGGTCCACCAGCATCTCGGTCAGCTCGTCCTCGGTCGACCCGCCGGGGGTCTGGGTGGCGAGCACCGGGGTGTAGCCCTGGCGGGTCAGGGCCTGGCCGATGACCTGGGCCAGGGCCGGGAATATCGGGTTCTCCAGCTCCGGCGTGATCAGCCCGACCAGGCCCTCGCTGCGCTGCCGCAGCCGCACCGGGCGTTCGTAGCCGAGCACGTCCAGCGCGGCGAGCACGGACTGGCGGGTGGTGGCGGCGACGCCCGGTTTGCCGTTGAGGACCCGGCTGACGGTCGCTTCGCTCACCCCCGCCTGCGCAGCGATGTCGGCAAGCCGTGTGGTCACGGCATTGGACTGTACCGGTCGTATCCGCCCTTGCCCACCGGCCGGACGCCGGGCACGGGCGGGCGGACGGCCTGCCGTGGGTTGCTGCGTCATCGCGCTCCCTCGGGAATCTTGGCGGCAAGAGCTTGCAAGTCTTGCACAGGTGTCGTCATCGGCGCTCACGGCGGGCCCTGCCGGGTCGCGGAGCGGTCGACACCTGATCACGGCCGGGTAACCATCGTGTCTTCTTGCACTTTTTTTCTGCAAGGTCTTTCGCGCCGCTTACCTGGCTGTTACGTTCCCTGTCGCCCGGCCGCGGCAACGGCGCAGTCGGCAAGTCGCGGGAGGCGGGCGGGACCGCCCCCGTACCACTCGGGCTTAACCCTCAAGGAGAACTCATGCGGCGTGGCATAGCGGCCTCCGCGCTGGTGGCGTCCCTCGCCCTGACGGCGACGGCGTGCGGCGGGAGCGACAGCGGGAAGTCGGACGGCCCGGTCACCATCACCTGGTGGGACACCTCCAACGCCACCAACGAGGCACCGGCGTACCAGGCCCTGGTCCGCACATTCGAGGCCGCGAACAAGGACGTCAAGGTCAAGTACGTCAACGTCCCGTTCGACCAGGCGCAGAACAAGTTCGACACCGCCGCCGGCGCCACGGGGGCGCCGGACGTGCTGCGCTCCGAGGTCGGCTGGACCCCGGCCTTCGCCAAGAAGGGCTTCTTCCTGCCGCTGGACGGCACCGAGGCCCTCGCCGACCAGGGCAAGTTCGAGCCGAACCTGATCAAGCAGGCCCAGTACGACGGCAAGACCTACGGCGTGCCGCTGGTCACCGACACCCTCGCGCTGGTCTACAACAAGGCCCTGTTCAAGAAGGCCGGCATCACCGAGGCGCCCAAGACCTGGGACGAGCTGAAGGCCGACGCTGCCAAGGTCCAGGACAAGGCCGGCGTCGACGGCTACTGGGGCTCCACCCAGTCCTACTACGCCCAGCCGTTCCTGTACGGCGAGGGCACCGACACCGTCGACGTCGCCGCCAAGAAGATCACCGTCGCCTCGGCCGCCGCCAGGAAGGGCTACGGCACCTGGCTCAGCCTGTTCTCCGGCAAGGGCCTGCACAAGGCCGACGCCACCGCCGACGCCTACGCCCACATCCAGGACGCCTTCGTCAACGGCAAGGTCGCCGCGATCATCCAGGGCCCCTGGGAGATCACGAACTTCTACAAGGGCAGCGCCTTCAAGGACAAGGACAACCTCGGCATCGCCACCGTCCCGGCCGGCTCCACCGGCAAGGCGGGCGCCCCGACCGGCGGCCACAACCTCTCGGTCTACGCCGGCTCCGACGAGGCCCACCAGAAGGCGGCCCTGAAGTTCGTGAAGTTCATGACCTCGGCGCAGGCGCAGGAGACCGTCGCGCTGCAGAACTCCACCCTGCCCACCCGCGCCGACGCCTACACCGGCAAGGTCAAGGCCGACCCGGGCATCGCCGGCTACCAGGGCGTCCTGTCCGCCGCGCAGCCCCGCCCGGCCCTGCCCGAGTACAGCTCGCTGTGGGTCCCGCTCGACAGCGAGCTGCCCAAGGTCGCCAGCGGCAAGGAGTCGCTGGACAAGGGCCTCGCCAACGCCGAGCTGGCCATCTCCAAGCTGGTCGACGGCTTCGGCAAGTGAGCCCGGGTGGCCGCCGGACGCTCCCGCCGCGAGGAGCCGGGAGCCGTCCGGCGGCCACCGCCCCGTGCCCAGCCCAACCCCTTGATCGTTTGAAGGTGTCGAACCATGACAGTCGCCATCGACCGCGCGACCGGCAAGCGCCGCGGTGACCGCGCGCCTCGTCCCGGGCTGGGGCAGCGCGTCCGCAACGGCCTCCAGAAGTACTGGTACGCCTACGCGATGATCGCCCCGGTGGTCGTCGTGCTCGGTGTCCTCGTGGGCTACCCGCTGGCGCGGGGCTTCTACCTCACCCTGACCGACGCGAACAGCCTGAACTCGGCCCGCACCATCGGCGTCCACCACATCGACGCCACCTACAAGTTCGTCGGCCTGGACAACTACCAGGACATCCTGTTCGGCCCGACGGCCTACGACCGGTTCTGGTCGCACTTCCTGTGGACCGTCTTCTGGACGGCCGCCTGCGTCGCCCTGCACTACTCCCTGGGCCTCGGCCTCGCGCTCATGCTCAACCAGAAGCTGCGCGGCCGGACCGTCTACCGGCTGCTGCTCGTCCTGCCCTGGGCCGTGCCGACCTTCGTCACCGTCTTCTCCTGGCGGATCATGCTCGCCGACTCCGGGGCGCTCAACCAGGTCCTCGGCGCGCTCCACCTGCCCCAGCCGGAGTGGCTGGAGGACACCTTCTGGCAGCGGTTCGCCGCCATCATGGTCAACACCTGGTGCGGGGTGCCGTTCATGATGCTCTCGCTGCTCGGCGGACTGCAGTCCATCGACTCCTCGCTGTACGAGGCGGCGGAGATGGACGGCGCGAGCGCCTGGCAGCGCTTCCGGCACGTCACTCTGCCCGGACTGCGCTCGGTCAGCTCCACCGTGGTGCTGCTCGGCGTCATCTGGACGTTCAACCAGTTCGTCATCATCTTCCTGCTGTTCGGCAAGAACTCCGCCCCGGACGCCCAGATCCTCGTCACCTGGGCCTACCAGCTCGGCTTCGGCCAGCAGCCGCGCGACTTCGCCCAGTCCGCCGCGTACGGCGTGCTGCTGCTGTCGATCCTCACCGTCTTCACCTCCTTCTACTTCCGCTGGCTGAAGCGCAATGACCAGCTCGCCGTCTGACGCCGCAGGAGCCGCCGCCATGAGCACCACGACCCTGGACACGACCGAGACCGCACCGGCCCCGGCACCCGCGCCCGGCCGCCGCGTCCGCCGGCGCGGCGAGCGCGGCCCGCTGGGCCTGGCCCTGCTGCACGGCGGTCTCGCCCTGGCGAGCCTGATCGCCCTGGCCCCGGTGGCCTGGCTGTGCTACCTGTCCCTCGGCCCGGACAAGGAGGACTACCTCCACCCGGGCGGGATCGCGGCCAAGCTGACCTTCTCCAACTACGGCTTCGTGCTCCAGCACACCGGGTTCCTCGACTGGTTCAAGTCGACGATGATCGTGGCCCTCGGCACCACCCTCGTCGGCGTCCTGGTCGCGGCCACGACCGGCTACGCGGTCTCCCGGATGCGCTTTCCCGGCTACAAGCAGCTGATGTGGGTCCTGCTGCTCACCCAGGCGTTCCCGATCGCGATCCTGATCGTGCCGATGTACGAGATCTTCAGCGAACTCGGTCTCATCGACTCCTACTGGGCGCTGATCATCATCAACTGCTCCACCGCCGTGCCGTACAGCGCCTGGCTGTTGAAGGGCTACTTCGACACCATCCCCTTCGAGATCGACGAGGCCGGACGGGTGGACGGGCTCACCCCGTTCGGCACGTTCTTCCGGCTGATCCTCCCGCTGGCCCGGCCGGGCCTGGCCGTGGCCGCGTTCTACACCTTCATCACCGCCGTCGGCGAGGTCGCCTTCGCGACGACGTTCCTGCTGGACGACTCCAAGTACACCTTCGCCGTCGGCCTCCAGACCTTCGTCAGCGAGCACGACGCCCAGTGGAACTACATGGCCGCCACCGCGGTGCTGATCGCGATACCCGTGACGGTGTTCTTCTACCTGGTGCAGAAGAACCTGGTCACCGGCCTCACCGCAGGCGGCACCAAGGGCTGACACCCCGCCCGCCCGCACGTGCGCCGGTGATCTGTCCACCGGCCGCCCACCACGCCCCAGTTACGTATCAAGGACGCCATGAGCCAGCAGCACTCCGCCGCACCGGCCCGCCACTTCGTCGCCGCCTCCGTCGCCGACCGCCGCGACTGGTGGCGGGACGCGGTTATCTACCAGGTCTATCCGCGCAGTTTCGCCGACAGCAACGGTGACGGCATGGGCGACCTGGAGGGCGTACGCTCCCGCCTGCCGTACCTGCGCGACCTCGGCGTCGACGCCGTGTGGCTCAGCCCCTTCTACGCCTCCCCGCAGGCCGACGCCGGGTACGACGTCGCCGACTACCGTGCCGTCGACCCGATGTTCGGCTCCCTGCTGGACGCCGACGCGCTGATCCGCGACGCGCACGCGCACCACCTGCGCGTCATCGTCGACCTGGTCCCGAACCACTCCTCCGACCGGCACGAGTGGTTCAAGCGCGCCCTCGCCGAGGGCCCCGGCTCCCCGCTGCGCGAGCGCTACCACTTCCGGCCCGGCCAGGGCGCCGACGGTGAACTCCCGCCCAACGACTGGGAGTCCATCTTCGGCGGTCCGGCCTGGACCCGCGTCCCGGACGGCGAGTGGTACCTGCACCTCTTCGCGCCCGAGCAGCCCGACTTCAACTGGAACCACCCGGCCGTCGGCGACGAGTTCCGCTCCATCCTGCGCTTCTGGCTGGACATGGGCGTGGACGGCTTCCGGATCGACGTCGCCCACGGCCTGGTCAAGGCGGACGGCCTGCCGGACCTCGGCACCCACGACCAGGTGAAACTGCTGGGCAACGACGTGATGCCGTTCTTCGACCAGGACGGCGTGCACGCCATCTACCGCCAGTGGCGCACGATCCTCGACGAGTACGCCGGAGAGCGGATCTTCGTCGCGGAGGCGTGGACGCCGACCATCGAGCGCACCGCCCGCTACGTCCGCCCCGACGAACTCCACCAGGCGTTCAACTTCCAGTACCTGGCGACGGCGTGGGACGCCGGCGAGCTGCGCACGGTCATCGACCAGACGCTGGAGGCGATGCGCCCGGTCGGCGCGCCCGCCACCTGGGTGCTGTCCAACCACGACGTCACCCGGCACGCCACCCGCTTCGCCAACCCGCCCGGCCTCGGCACGCAGATCCGCTCGGCCGGCGACCGCGCGCTGGGCCTGCGCCGTGCCCGCGCCGCCACCCTGCTGATGCTCGCCCTGCCCGGCTCGGCCTACCTCTACCAGGGCGAGGAACTGGGCCTGCCGGACGTCGTGGACCTGCCCGACGAGGTGCGCCAGGACCCGGCGTACTTCCGGGGCGCGGGCCAGGACGGCTTCCGCGACGGCTGCCGGGTGCCGATCCCGTGGACCCGCGAGGGCTCCTCCTACGGCTTCGGCGCCGGCGGAAGCTGGCTGCCCCAGCCGCCGGACTGGGCCGAGCTGAGCGTGGAGGCGCAGACCGGGACGCCCGGCTCGACGCTGGAGCTGTACCGGTCGGCGCTCAGGGTGCGCCGCTCCCGGCCGGACCTCGGCGCCGGCGAGGCCGTGGAGTGGCTGCGGGCACCCGAGGGCGTCCTCGCCTTCCGGCGGGGCGACTTCGTGTGCGTGGCGAACACCACCGGCGAGTCCGTGACGACGCCGTCGTACGGCCGGGTCCTGCTCACCAGCGGTGAGGTGACCGAGGCGGACGGCGAGACGAAGGTGCCCGCCGACACGACGGTGTGGTGGTCGACGGCCGCCGGCTGACAGCGGCCTGAAAGTCCTTGCGGAAACCCCGCACCGGCCCGCTGTCCTCCGGACGGCGGGCCTTTACCCTCTGCGTCACCCCCTCCTCCGCCGCGAGGTGTCAGGAACCTCCGTGACCTCCGTCGGCGGCCCCGGCCTTCAACGTCGAAGGAAACCCCACATGGCACGCAGCACCCTCCCCGCGGCGGTCGCCCTCACGGCCGCCGCCCTGGTCGGCATGAACCCCACGGCCGCCGAGGCGGCACCGCCCGGCACCAAGGACGTCACCGCCGTCCTGTTCGAGTGGAAGTACGCCTCCGTGGCCAGGGAGTGCACCACCGCCCTCGGCCCCGCCGGCTACGGATACGTGCAGGTCTCCCCGCCCGCCGAGCACATACAGGGCGCGCAGTGGTGGACGTCGTACCAGCCGGTGTCGTACAAGATCGCCGGCCGCCTCGGCGACCGCACGGCGTTCCAGAACATGGTGAACACCTGCCACGCGGCCGGTGTGAAGGTCGTCGTGGACGCCGTCGTCAACCACATGTCGGCCGGCTCGGGCACCGGCACCGGCGGCTCGGCGTACACGAAGTACGACTACCCGGGCCTGTACTCGGTCCACGACTTCGACGACTGCACCTCCCCGGTGTCGGACTACGCCGACCGCTGGAACGTGCAGCACTGCGAACTCGTCGGCCTCGCCGACCTGGACACCGGCGAGGAGTACGTCCGCAAGACCATCGCCGGCTACCTGAACGGCCTGCTCGCCCTCGGCGCGGACGGCTTCCGCATCGACGCGGCCAAGCACATCCCGGCCGCGGACCTCGCCGACATCAAGAGCCGCCTGACCAACCCGTCCGTCTACTGGAAGCAGGAACTCGTCTACGGCGCCGGCGAGGCCGTCCAGCCGTCCGAGTACACCGGCAACGGCGACGTCCAGGAGTTCCGCTACGCCTACGACCTCAAGCGCGTCCTGACCGGCGAGAAACTGGCCTACCTGAAGAACTTCGGGGAGGGCTGGGGCTATCTGAACAGCTCCGTGGCGGGCGTCTTCGTCGACAACCACGACACCGAGCGCAACGGCAGCACGCTGAACTACAAGAGCGGCGCCAACTACACCCTGGCCAACGTCTTCATGCTGGCCTGGCCCTACGGCGCGCCCGACGTCGACTCCGGCTACGAGTGGTCCGACGCCGACGCGGGCCCGCCCAACGGCGGCACCGTCGACGCCTGCTGGCAGGACGGCTGGAAGTGCCAGCACGCCTGGCCGGAGATCAGGTCCATGGTCGCCTTCCGCAACGCCACCCGGGGACAGGCGGTCACCGACTGGTGGGACAACGGCAACAACTGGATCGCCTTCGGCCGCGGCGGCAAGGGCTATGTGGCGATCAACCACGAGTCCGCCGCCCAGACCCGGACCTACCAGACGTCCCTGCCCGCCGGCACGTACTGCGACGTGCAGAGCGGCACCCCGGTGACCGTGGACTCCGGCGGACGGTTCACCGCCACCCTGGGCGCGAACACCGCACTGGCGCTCTACGCCGGCAAGCCGAACTGCTGAGGCCCTAGGGTGAGTGCGTAGCCGTAGAACAGGAGCCCGTATGCCGCAGATCACCGTCGACTACTCCGACACCCTGGAGAGCGCCTTCGACCGCGCGGGATTCGCCCGGGCGCTGCACGAGGCGACCGTGGGGATCGCGGCGGCGAAGCCGGAGTCCTGCAAGACCCAGTTCCGGCCGAGCGCGTACACGGCGTTCGGGTACGAGGACCCCGGCGCGCGCGGGCACGCCGTCGTGCACGTGACGATCGGGCTCCTCGCCGGGCGCGACGCGGAGACCAAGGCCCGGCTGACCGAAGCGGTGCTGGAGCTGCTGCGCACCCATGTGGCGGATGCGGCGGTCACCCTGCACGCCTCCGCCGAGGTCCGCGACCTCGACGCCTCGTACCGCAAGTCCGACGGCTAGCCGGACCCCGGCGGGCGCTCAGGAAGCGAGCGTGACGAGCCGGCCGACCAGGTCCGCGAAGGGGCCGTCGGCCGGCTCCGCCTCGGTCAGCCGCTTCAGCAGGGCCGCCAGGTCCGCGTCGTAGGCGGCGCTGACGGCGGCCAGCGCGGCGAAGTCGTGCACGAGCTGGACCTCCAGCTCGGCGCGCGGAATGCGCCGGCCGTCCAGCCAGATCAGCGCGGTGGACTCGGCGAGCGAGATCCAGGAGCGCACCACCAGCTCCAGCCGCGCGGACGCCTCGGTCACGCCCAGATGCGACAGGATCCGGTCATAGGCGGCCTGCCGTACGGAGTCGACGAGCGCGTTGGTCGCCGAGGAGCCCACGGCCGGGCCGCCGCGCATGAGGGCCGAGAAACCGGGGCCGTGCTCGTCCACGAAGTCGAAGTAGCGGCCCATCACCCGCAGCAGCCGGGCGCCGAGCGGGCCCTCGCGCGGTTCGTCGAACCGGCTCGCCAGATCCTCCGACGCACGCTTCAACGCGGCCTCGTACAGACTGAGTTTGCCCGGGAAGTAGTGGTAGACCAGCGGGCGCGAGATGCCCGCCGCCGTGGCTATCTCGTCGATGGAGACCTCGTCCGGAGAGCGCCGGCTGAACAGGTCGAGGGCGACACCGATCAGCTGCTGCCGCCGCTCCTCGACACCCATCCTGCGGCGCACCCCGGTACTCATGCGAACACCTTACCGAGCGGATTCGGCCGCCCGGGTTCACAGGTCGAGCACCAGCCGGCCGCCGTGGGCCCGGGAGACGCAGATCAGCATCGAGTCGCGCCGTTCGGCGTCCGTCAGCAGCTCGTCCCGGTGGTCGACCTCCCCTTCGAGCACCCGTTGCCGGCAGGTGCCGCAGAAGCCCTGCTCACAGGAGTAGGCGGTGTCCGGCAGCACCCGGCGCACGGCGGCCAGCACGGTGGAGCCGGCCGGCACCGGCACCGTCCGCCCGGTGCGCCGCAGTTCCAGCGCGAACGCGGTGTCGCCGCCGGGCCCGGTGCGCGGCGCGAACCGCTCCACGTGCAGGGCGGCGCCCGCCGGCAGCCGTTCCTCCACCGCCGCCGTCAGGCCCTGCGGGCCGCAGCAGTACACCGCCGTGCCCGGGGTGGTGTCCGCGAACAGGGCCGCCAGGTCGGGCCGGCCGTCCTCGTCCTCGGCGACGACCGTCAGCCGGTCGCCGGCCAGCCGCGCCACCTCCTCCAGGTACGGCATCGAAGCCCGGCTCCGCCCGCCGTACAGCAGCCGCCACTCGGCGCCGGCCGGCAGGGCCCGCAGCATCGGCAGGACCGGGGTGATGCCGATCCCGCCGGCGACGAAGACGTAGGCGGGCGCGTCGGCCAGCGGGAAGCGGTTGCGGGGCCCGCGCACCTCCAGCTCCATGCCCGCCGCCAGCCGCTCGTGCACCTCGCGCGAGCCGCCCCGGCCGTCCGCCACGAGCCGGGCGGCGACCGTGTAGGAGGAGGTGTCCGCGGGATCACCGCACAGGGAGTACTGCCGTACGAGACCCGAGGGCAGCACCAGGTCCAGGTGGGCGCCCGGCTCCCAGCGCGGCAGTGCGGAGCCCTCCAGCCGCAGTTGCACGACCCCGTCGGCAATCGTCTCGTGCGCCGTGAGCAGCAGCCGCAGGGCCCGTGGGCGCGGCCGGCCGGAGACCGGCGGGTCCAGGGCGGGCAGCGGCCACAGCGGCGAGACGCGGACACGGCGGCGCAGCGCCCGCCGGGTGAGCAGGGCGGCGGCCGCGACGAGCGCGACGGTGCGCGGCTTCGGCGTCACGCGGTCCTCTCCTCCGCCGCCGTGGCCGCGGGGGAGGCCGCCAGATAGGCGACGGCCTGGGCGGTGTCGCCCTCCTGCGCGGGGTGGTAGCCGCGGCTCAGATAGCGCGGGACGGATTTGAGCACGTCCCCGGTCGCGGGCAGCAGGCCCTGCCTGCCCCGGACGTGGAAGTCCTTGAGCGTGGCCTTGCCGCCGGCGAGCGACGGGTCGTTCTCCATGAAGAACCGCGTCCCGCGCTGCCACAGGAACACCAGCGCGGTGAAGGCGGTCGCCCAGGTCCGGACGCGCCGGCCGTAGCCCCCGTCGACGTGCTCGAACAGCTCGAAGGCGACCGAGCGGTGCTCGACCTCCTCCGCGCCGTGCCAGCGCAGCAGGTCCAGCATCACCGGGTCGGCGCCGCGCCGGTCCAGTTCCCCGGCGTTGAGCACCCAGTTCCCCAGGAACGCCGTGTAGTGCTCGATGGCCGCGATGAGCGCCACCCGCTCCATCAGCCACCACCGGCGCGGCCTGCCCGGCGGCAGCGTCCGGTCGCCGAGCAGCTTCTCGAAGAACCAGTCGACCTGCGCGGTGTACGGCGTCGGGTCGAGCCCCAGCTCCCGGAGGCGGGGCAGCACCTCGTCGTGGGCCTGGGAGTGCATCGCCTCCTGGCCGATGAAGCCGAGGACGTCCGCGCGGAGGTGCTCGTCGCGGACGTACGGCAGCACCTGCTTGTACACGTGCACGAACCAGCGCTCACCGGCGGGCAGCAGCAGGTGCAGCACATTGATGGTGTGCGAGGTGAAGGGGTCCCCCGGCACCCAGTGCAGCGGCGTGCCGTCCCAGGAGAAGGACACCTTGCGTGCCTTGAGGGGCACCCGGTCCCGCGTATCAGACATGGCGTCAATGTACTGGCGGGTAGGACGCCTGAGAACCCCTTGCGCGCGCCTTGTTTACGCAAGTGTCAACAAGGTGCGTCCGTCCTACCGCAGCCCCGTCACCGTCCGGCCGTCCGTCAGCCGGCCCGTCAGGTCGGCCCGCGCGCCCTGCCCGGCCCTGACGGCCAGCAGCGGTCCCCGCCCGGACGCGGTGATCCCGCCCGTCGCCGAGATCGACGCCGTGTCCTCGCCGCCCGCCGCCAGCAGGTACCAGGAGCCCGCCGCCGACTTCCACAGCACACCGGCCAGCACCTGCGGATCCCGGGGCCCGCAGGCCGGCACGTCCGTGCCCTTGGCGACGACCGCCCCGGCCGGCCCGCCCGGCGTGCGGAACTGGGCCAGCGCCGCCGTGCCTGTACCGCGCCAGGTCTCCGCCCGGGTGCACACCCAGGTGCCGGACCCGCTGCCGTCGGGCAGCGGCTGCTCGGCGTACGCCCAGGCGTTGACGCTGCGGACACCCGACGCCCGCTCGGCCGCCAGCGAGCAGGCGAACGGCGCCCAGGCGCGCAGCCCCTGTGCGTCCGACGCCTCCCCGGCCGCCCCGGGCCGGCCGGCCGTGAGGTGGGCCGGGACCAGCTCGCCGAGGTCGGTGGCCAGATGCGTGCCCGAGGCGTCCGTGAGCTGGAGCACGCCCCACGAGGTGCAGCCGCCGGACCGGACGGCCGGGCTGGCCAGCGGTGCGGTGACCCCGCCGGCGAGCGGGAGCGGTTTGACGGCCGACTCCGGCCGGGTCAGGTCCCGCTGGGCCGCCTTCGTCACCCACGGCGCGGTCAGATAGCGGACGTTGCCGTCGGAGCGGTCCAGCACCAGCGCGCTCGCCCCGGCGCCCGTCGCGCCGTCGACCCGGGCGAAGTCCAGGGCCGCGCCCCGGGTGCCGTCCTTGGGCTCGGCGTAGCGGACGACGCGCAGGCCGTCGTAGAGCAGCACCACGCGGGCGGTGTCGACCTCGCCCGCGTACAGCAGCTGGGGCGGGCCGGCCGGGCCGCCGGTCGCGGTGCCCGGGGTCGCCGACACGTGCACCGTCCCTCCCGGGCGGGCCCAGACCGCGAGGGCGCGGCGCAGGAGGGCCGGGTCGCCGGTGAGCGGGCCGCGCGCGGGCCACACGGAGAAGTCGGTGCGGGCCGAGGTGCGCCAGGCGGCGGGCGGGACGCGGGTCAGCCGGCCGGGGTCGAGGGCGGCCGTGGCGGCGGGGTTCACGGCGCCGGCGGGCGCGGCCGCGCCGTCCGGGCCCCAGCCGCCGTCCGGGAGCGCGACCAGCGCGCCGCACACCGCGAGCGCGGCGGCGGCGGCGAGCACGGCCTTCGTGTGCCGGCGGCGGCGCGGCAGATCGGTGGGCCGGGCCTGGAGCGCGCACGGGTCGAACTCGGGCGAGGAGAGCAGCCCCGGGTGCGCGGGCACCCCGTTCGCCGAGGCCAGCGCGCCGCCCGGATCACTCACCCCGGCGGCCCGCAGCAGCTCGCGCACGTCCGGGTCGGGCAACTGCTCCAGAGCGCGCAGCACGTAGGCGGCGCGGGCCGGCGCGGACAGGGTGGCCAGCCGCTGGTCCAGGGCGAGGGCGTCGGCGCCGCCCGAGCGCGGGAACAGCCGCAGGCCCCACACCTGGGGGAGCAGCGGCGGCGGCGCGGCGAGGCGGAACGGACCCGTGCGGGGGCGGGCCGCCACCAGGGCCGTGCGCAGCACCTGCTCCCGCAGACAGGCGTATCCCGGGTCGTCGTCCCGGCGGGCCCCCGCTCCCGGCCCCGCCCGGCCGGGGCGCTGGGCCGGGAGCACGGAAGAGCGCCTGCGGCCCCGGGGCACGGCGCGCTGGGCGAGGGCGTGCGCGGTCAGCACCCGGCGGCTCCGGCCGAGGTCCGGCGGCAGCACCAGATAGGCGAGCCGGACCAGCCGGGGATAGTGCTCGACGAGCGCGGCCGCGGCCTGCTCCTCGCCGACCGGGCCGGTACGGGAGGGGGCCGCCCCCGCCCGGTGGGTGCGCGAGGGTGCGTGACGCGGGGGTACATCCTGTGACTGCACGTCCAGGAGAACGAGCGAGCCGGTGGTCGGTCACCGCGGGGGCGGGTGCCTCACGCCTCCGGTGCGGCCAGGGCGCGGGCGTAACGGGCCATCGACTGCCGGTAGCGCGGCAGATGCGGGGCGAGCGCGCCGAGCACCAGGGACAGGCCCTCGCGGTCCCGGCCGAGGCTGGACAGGCACAGCGCCAGCACCGCCCGCACCGCGTCGTCCAACTCGTCGGAGGGCTCGTCCAGTTCCGGCGTGAGCAGCTTGACGGCCTCCTCCGCCTGCCCGGTGTTGCGCAGCGAACTCGACAACTGGATCTTCGCCCGGCGGCCCCGGTATCCCGTGAGCCCGCGCTCCAGCGCCTCGCGGTAGAGCGGCACGGCCCGGTCCGAGTGCCCGGTGGAGTCCCAGGCGCAGGCCCGCTCGAAGGGGCCCAGCGGGCTGTCGTCGGGCAGTTCGGCGACCAGGCCGTCGATCACGGCGCGCAGTTCGGGCGCACGCTCCGGCGGACAGTCGTCGAAGTCGGCCCAGGCGGCGGCCACGCGGTCTTCCCAGTTCTGGTTCACCGCGCCACCTTCGCACACCCGTACGCGTCCGTCGCCTGAATTGAGCGCACCGCGCGCGCGGGCCGTATCCGAGGGCGCCGGGGCACGCCCGGCACCTCAGGACCGGAGGAGACAGATGAGGCTGAGGCGACTGGCGCCCGGCGCGGCGGCCCTGCTCGCGCTGGCGGGCTGCGGCTCGGGCGGTCACACGGGGCCGGTGCCGCCCACCGCGACCGGCAGTCTGGAACGCCTGGCCGCCCGGGTGCGGTGCGCGCCGGACATGCAGACCGACGCCGACGAGATCCGGCAGGCCGTCTGCCGCACCCGCGACGGCCGGTTCATCCTCGCCACCTTCGCCACCGACCGGGGCCAGCGCGAGTGGATCGACGACGCGAAGGACTACGGCGGCCACTATCTGGTCGGCCGCAAGTGGGTCGCCGTGGGCGACGACGGTGTGGTCAGGGTGCTGCGCGGCACGCTCGGCGGCGACCTGGAGACCGGCGCCGACCATCACGCGCACGGCGGCTGAGCGGGCCGCGGCGCGGGCGCGCTCCGGCGGCCGGCGCGGGGCGCGGTGGCGCGCGGGCAGGGCGAAGGCCGGTGACGAGGGGGGATCGTCACCGGCCTTCTGTCAGGTGCCCGGGGCGGGGATCAGGAGCAGTTCCGGCCGCGGTTGACGCAGTCGGCGATCCGGCCGGCCAGGCCGTCGCGGGTGACGCTGATGAAGTCGTCGTGGTCCGTGGCGGGCTTGTGCAACTGCTCGGGGAAGCCGTCCACGGCGTAGGCGTTCTTCACCTGGCCGTTCTGCACGGCCGGCGGGGTGATGTCGTACACGAGCCGCATCGTCAGCTGCGGGATCGCCTTGAAGCCGGCCGGGCAGGCGCCGCTCGCCGGGTCGGCGAAGGCGACGTGCGCGCGGTGGTTGGCGCTGTCGGTGTTCTGCCCGTCCCAGCAGCTCTGGAAGGCGAACGAGCGCACCACCTTGCTGCCCTGCGGGCAGATCGGGTACTGCGCGGTCAGCTGCACCTTGGTCTCGAAGCCGGTGCAGCTCCAGTGCGCGTTGGCGTTGGCCAGGCCGTTGGTGGTGGTCTTGGCGTCCCCGGTGATGATGCGCAGGAACTGCGGCATCGCGACGACCTTGCTCACCGGGCTGCCCACGTACCTGATCTCGGCCTGGGCCGGGGTCAGGACGCGGCCGACATTGCCTTCCTTGCCCCCGCCGTCGGCGTTCTGGTCGAAGTCCCGGGTGCCGTCCTGGACGCGGACGACCGGCCAGTAGTACGACGACAGGTCGCTGCGGTTGCGGCAGCTCGTGCCGCCCCGCAGGAACGTCTGGTTGCTGGCGAAGGCGTTCACCTTCTGGTTGCCGACGTAGTCGTGCAGGTGGTGCGCGCCGTTGGCCACGCCCGGCGCCACGATCACGTTGTCGGTGTTGTGGTTCTTGTTGGCGTTCACCCCGCAGCGCGTGGTGAAGGTGCCCGTGGAGCCGTTGCGGGTCGCGCGCGGCTTGCCCTGGACGTTCGGCGCGACCTTGGTGATGTCCACGAAGTCGGCCGCGACCGGACCGTTGCCGGCCTGCCCGCCGTTGCCCTGCTGCCCGCCGCCCTGCTGGCCGCCGTTCTGCTGACCGCCGTTCTGCTGACCTCCTTGCCGGCCGCCGTCTTGCTGCCCACCTGCGGTGGTCTGGTCGGCGTCGCGCGTGGTGCAGGCGGCGAGCCCGCTCAGCGCGGCGTCGAAGGAACCGCCGGCCCGCTGGACGTCGAGGCGGATCCGGTCGATCGTCGCGCCCCGCTTCTCCTTGAGCGGGCCGACGATCGCGTTCTGCACGAAGCCGGGGTCCTTGGCCTGCGCGTCGCGGGTCGAGGCGAGCCGGGCGTAGGCCTCGGTGATCTGCCGGTCGAGAGCGGCCAGTTCAACCGCCACGCCCCGGCGGGCCGCGTCCGGCACGTCCGTCAGCCGCTGGCCGACGTCCGGGCAGGACAGGGTCGCGACCCGGGCCGGCGCGGCCTTGGTCTCGTTGCCTCCCCACGAGCGGTGGTCCGGCTCGTGCGCCGAGGCGTAGAAGTTCGCCCAGACCAGCCCGCCCCCACCGAGCGCTAGGGCCGCCGTTGCGGCCATGGCCTTGACGGCCAGCGGCGTACGGCGTTTTCGTGTGTTGCGTCCCATGGAACTCCTCTGACTTCCTTGCGGGGCAGCATCGGGGCGCCCGACAGGAGTGAAGCGGCGCCCTTCCATACGGACGCGGCCCCGAAGGTGTTCACCCGTCACACGAATTGCCTTGCCCGGCAGGCGAGTTGCAGGTCAGCGGTCCTGGTCGAGATAGGCGAGCACCGCCAGGACCCGCCGGTTGTCGTCGTCCGCCACCTCCAGGCCCAGCTTGGCGAAGATGTTGGAGGTGTGCTTGGCGATCGCCCGTTCCGTCACCACCAGTTGCGCCGCGATGCCCGTGTTGGAGCGGCCCTGGGCCATCAGCTCCAGCACCTCGCGCTCGCGCGGGGTGAGCCGGGCCAGCGGGCGGTCCGCGGCCGACCGCCGGGTGAGCAACTGCTGGATCACCTGCGGGTCCATCGCCGTACCGCCCGCCGCCACCCGTCGTACGGCGTCCACGAACTGCTCCGCGTCGAACACCCGGTCCTTCAGCAGATAGCCGATCCCGCCGGCGCCGTCGGCGAGCAGCTCGCGCGCGTACAACTGCTCCACGTGCTGGGAGAGCACCAGCACCGGCAGCCCGGGCCGCGCCCGCCGGGCCGCCAGCGCGCACTGGAGCCCCTCGTCGGTGTGCGTGGGCGGCAGGCGCACGTCGACCACGGCCACGTCCGGCTCCGACTCCGCGAGCGCCCGGGTGAGTTCGGGGCCGGTCTCGACGGCGGCGGCGATCTCGAAGCCGTACGCCTGGAGCATCCGCACCAGCCCGTCGCGCAGCAGGAACAGGTCTTCGGCTAGGACAACGCGCACGGGATCTCCAGGGTCACCACGGTGGGACCGCCGACGGGGCTGCCGACGGTCAGGTTCCCGTCGAAGGTACCGAGCCTGCGCCCGATGCCGGCGAGCCCCGAACCCGCGCCGACCACCGCACCGCCCCGGCCGTCGTCGGTGACCGTGATCCGCAGCCGGCCGCCGGCGTGACGCACGTCGATCCCGATCCGGCCGGCCCCGGAGTGCTTGACCGCGTTGGTGAGCACCTCGTTCACCGCGAAGTAGGCGGCCGACTCCACGGGCGCGTCCGGGCGGCCGGGCAGGTCCACGGTCACCTCCGCCGGCAGCGGCAGCCGCAGCGCCAACGCCCGTACGGCGTCGCCCAGTCCGCGTTCGGCGAGCACCGGCGGATGGATGCCGCGCACCAGGTCGCGCAGCTCCGCCAGGGCCTCGGCGGAGTTCCGGCGGGCCTGGGCCAGCAGCTTCTTCGCCTCCGCCGGGTTCCGTTCGACCAGCATCTCGATGGTCCCGAGGTCCATGCCCATGGCGACCAGCCGGGCCTGGGCGCCGTCGTGCAGGTCCCGTTCGATGCGGCGCAGTTCGGCGGCCGAGGTGTCCACCGCGTCCCGCCGGGTCTCGGTCAGCACCCGGACCCGCTCGGTGAGGTCGTCCCGGCCGCCGAGGACCGCGCGGGTGAGCCGGAAGTGCAGCACGAGCAGCCGCGGCGCGAAGCGGACCCCGGCCACCAGCAGCGCGGCGGCCAGCACACCGGCGAGCAGCGCGGTGGCCTGGCCGGTCACCGGCACGAACGCGTACCAGTACACGTCGTCCGGGCCGTGCACGAACGCCCGCCACAGCCCGGCCGCCACCAGCAGGCCCTGGACGGGGAACAGCACCAGGACGGCCGGGAGCAGCGCGGTGACGGTGCCCGCCGTCATGTCGGCCAGCAGCCAGCGCAGGTCCCGCCAGGTCTGCGGGTCCCCGAGCATGACGACGGTGCGCCGCCAGGCGCCGGCCCCTTCCGGAACCGGCCGGTAGGTCACGGGGATCGCCACCCCGCACCACTCGGCGGCGAGCCTGCGCCGCGTGTTCGCATACTCCCGCAGCCCGCCGAGCATCGCCGGCACCAGGAACAGGCCGAGGCCGACGGGCAGGAGTTCGAGGGAGACGACGGTCAGCACGAAGCACAGCACCGTCACCGGCAGCATCGCCAGGGCCAGTACGAGACCTCGTACGGCGGCCAGTACCGCTTCTCGGGCGCGGGCGCGCACGTCGTCCTGCGGGGCGTCGGTGTTCATGCCGTCAGTCTGGCCGAGCCCGGCCGCCCGGTCACGGGGCGGAACCCCACGTCAGGGGGTGGTGCCGGATACACCCCCGGCCCCGCCCAGCACCTTCGCCTCCACCCGCGGGTCCAGACCGGGGCGGGAGCGGTCCGGCCGCAGCGGCGCGCTGCCGCCCAGCCGGACCAGCCAGTCCCAGGTGGCGGCGACCGTCTCGGCCACGGGCCGGCACACCAGTCCCGCCGCGAGCGCCCGCGACACGTCCGAGCCGTGCATCGCGTCGTACATCTCGCCGCCCGGCGGCACCCACACCGGCAGGTCGGTCCACGGCGCGATCCCGGCCGCGAGCACCGTCTCGGGGTCGGTCCAGCGCAGTTCGGCGTCCGCGCCGGTGACGCGCAGGCACGCGTCGAGCAGTTCGCCCATGGTGGTGTGACCGGGCGGGCTCACCAGGTCGTACGGGCCGCTCAGCCCGCTCTCCAGCGCGCCGAGCAGCCAGCCGGCCAGGTCGCGGACGTCGATGTACTGCAGCGGCAGCTCGCGCGGGCCGGGTGCGAGGACCGGGCCGCCGCGCGCGATCCGGGTGAGCCACCAGGGCAGCCGGCCCACGTTCTCGTACGGGCCGAGGATCAGGCCGGCCCGGGCCAGCAGGGAGTCCGCCGTGCCGAAGGCGCCGACGGCGGCCAGTTCGCCGCCGCGCTTGTCGTGCGCGTAGTCCGTCGCCCCGGCGTCCGCGGCGGCGCCCTGGACCAGCGGGGCGTCCTCCGTGGCGCCGGGCGGCGCCGGCCAGGCGTACACCGACCGGCTGGAGACGTACGCGTACCGCCCGGCCCGGCCGCGCAAGCGCCGGGCCGCCTCGTGCACGGCACGCGGCGCGGCCGACCAGGTGTCGGCCACGGCGTCCCACTCGCCGCCGTCCGCCGCGAGCGCGGCGAGGCCGTCCGGCGCGGTGCGGTCGCCGTGCACCGGCCGGGCCCCGGCCGGCAGCGGGTGCCGTCCCCGGTTGAAGACGGTCACCTCCCAGCCGCGTCCGAGCGCGGCCTCCACGACCGCGCGCCCCACGAACTCCGTACCGCCCAGCACCAGAAGTCTCATGCCGGGGATCCTGCCCGGTCCGGGGCCGTGGGGCCACGGGGCTCCGCCGAGGGCGGAACGGACGGTCAGCGGCCGGTCGGCGGGGTGTACTTGTAGCCGACCCGGCGCACCGTCTGGATCGCCTTGCGGTGCCGCTCGCCCAGCTTGCGGCGCAGCCGGGCGATGTGCACGTCCACGGTGCGGCCGTCGCCGACATGGCCGTAGCCCCACACCGTGGTGACGAGCTGGTCGCGGGTGTGCACCCGGTGCGGGTGGGCCACCAGATGCGCGAGCAGTTCGAACTCCAGGTAGGTGAGGTCGAGTTCGCGGTCGTCGACGCTGGCGATGCGCCGTACCGGGTCGATCCGCACCAGCGGGTCGGTGCCGGGCCCGGCGGCGTCCCGCGGCTGGTCCGGGACCGCGACCGGCAGGAACGGGGGCCGCTGGTCGGCGGGGACCAGCACCAGATAACCCACCATCGGGGGCTGGCCGGGCAGGGTGGGCAGGGTGTGCTGCGGCGCGGGCAGCCAGGTGGCGCCCGGCGGCAGGAAACCGGCCACGTCCGCCGCGTCCACGACCTCGTCCCGGTCCACGGCGCGCAGCCGGTGCCGGGTGCCGGGCGGCGCGGAGACGGGGGCGGGGGCGGGCAGGGCGGCGGTGGAGAGGGATCGGGTGGTCGCCATGAGAGGTCAGCTCTTTCGCGCGAGGGGTTCGTCGAGGAAGACGGCGGCCGCGATTCGTGGTCGGGCGCACCGAGGACGTACGTCGTTTCGCGCTGGCCGAAGGCCGGGGGTACGGCTTTAGAGGGCCCGCGCGTTCCTCGCGCGGCGACACACACGGTCGAAGTCGTGGTGCTGACGGGAAGGCCAGAACGGCTGGAGGTCATAACGACCCGTCGCGGTGCTCTGCTGGATGCCGGCCATGGCTCCATTGAAGCAGAGGCGCGCGGCGGGCAGGAGTCTCCTCTCACTGCTTGGACGTTTCCTTGGCGGTAAATTGACGTGACGTCCGCCCGCGATGCCCCCTTTCCGCCCAGGTCAGCGGGGTGCGGGCGGTCGGCCGCCGCCCGGCCGCCGTCTCAGCAACCGGACAGTGCGGACGCCCGGCCGGCCACGGGGACGGTCGCCGGGAGCGGCGGTGCGGCGGCCGGGAGTGGGCGCGCGGCGGCCCCGCGCACCCCCGGCACGGACCGGCGCGCGGCAGCGAAGAGGGCGCCCGCCGGATCGGCGGGCGCCCTCTTCGGTGGCGTGGGACGGATCAGACCTGGCCGGCCTTCTCCAGCGCGGCGCAGCAGGTGTCCACCATCAGGCGGGTCACCACGTACGGGTCGACGTTGGCGTTCGGACGGCGGTCCTCGAGGTAGCCCTTGCCGTCCTTCTCGACCTGCCACGGGATGCGCACCGAGGCACCGCGGTCGGAGACGCCGTAGGAGAACTCGTCCCAGGGCGCGGTCTCGTGCAGACCGGTCAGGCGCTCGTCGATGCCGGCGCCGTAGTTCTTCACGTGGTCCAGCGGCTTCGAGCCCTCGCCGAGCGCCTCGCACGCGGTGACGATGGCGGCGTAGCCCTCGGGACCCTCGCGCATCGCCTTGGTGGAGAAGTTGGTGTGCGCGCCGGCGCCGTTCCAGTCGCCCTTGACCGGCTTCGGGTCCAGGGTCGCGGAGACACCGAAGTCCTCGGCGGTGCGGTACAGCAGCCAGCGGGCCAGCCACAGTTGGTCGGAGACCTCCAGCGGGGCCAGCGGACCGACCTGGAACTCCCACTGGCCGGGCATGACCTCGGCGTTGATGCCGGAGATGCCGAGGCCCGCCTTCAGGCAGTTGTCGAGGTGCGCCTCGACGACGTCGCGGCCGAAGATCTCGTCGGCGCCGACACCGCAGTAGTAGCCGCCCTGCGGGGCCGGGAAGCCGCCCTCGGGGAAGCCCAGCGGACGCGAGCCGTTGAAGAAGGTGTACTCCTGCTCGATGCCGAAGACGGGCTCCTGCGCGGCGAACCGCTCGGCGACCTCGGCCAGCGCGGCCCGCGTGTTGGAGGAGTGCGGCTGCATGTCCGTGTCCAGGACCTCGCACAGGACGAGCACGTCGTCGCCGCCGCGGATCGGGTCCGGGCAGGTGAAGACCGGCTTGAGCACGCGGTCCGAGGAGTGGCCCTCGGCCTGGTTGGTGGAGGAGCCGTCGAAGCCCCACAGCGGCAGCGCGTCGAGACCGGCCGGGGCACCCGTGATGATCTTCGTCTTGGAACGCAGCTTGGCCGTCGGCGTGGTGCCGTCGATCCAGATGTACTCAGCCTTGAAGGTCACGGGGCCCATCCTTCGGGGGTGGTCGGGCCCACTGGCGGGAGCCCGGCGCTGCGGCACCGGTGCGCCGCTCGAACTGCCGGGCAGCCTGTCAACGGGCCGTTTCCCGCCGGTTGCCCGTATGTGAACCCCGTGTTACCCGGGCCTTCTGTGGTGCGGCTCACGTGCGGGGGCGCCAGGGGACCGGCGGTCCGGCCGTGTACGGCCCGCACCGGCCCCCGGATACCGGCCCGGACTCAGCTTCCGTCGCGGGAGAGGGCCTCCCGTACGGCGTCCTCGCTGCGCGCCACCAGCGCCGTCCCGTCGTCCGCGGTGATGATCGGACGCTGGATCAGCTTCGGGTGCCCGGCGAGCGCGGCGATCCAGCGGTCCCGCGCGCTCTCGTCCCGCGGCCACTCCTTCAGCCCCAGCTCCGCCGCCACCGGCTCCTGGGTGCGGGTGATGTCCCACGGCTCCAGGTCCAGCCGCTCCAGTACGGCCCTGATCTCGTCCTCGCCCGGGACGTCCTCCAGATACCGGCGCACGGTGTACTCGGCGCCCTCGGCGTCCAGCAGGCTGATCGCGCTGCGGCACTTGGAACAGGCCGGATTGATCCAGATCTCCATGCGGGACACGGTACGCGGTCCCGGCT
Organism: Streptomyces sp. NPDC027672; assembly: GCF_055566335.1. Classification (NCBI taxonomy): domain Bacteria; kingdom Bacillati; phylum Actinomycetota; class Actinomycetes; order Kitasatosporales; family Streptomycetaceae; genus Streptomyces; species Streptomyces sp. NPDC027672. The sequence goes on from NZ_JBVHSO010000007.1 coordinate 127,940, forward strand.
CTGTTCGAATTCACGGCACCCCGGCAGTCTCACCCTCACCGCTGGTGACAAAACGTCAATCTCCCTGCTCATCAGGCGGATCGGCATCTGCCGCGGACGGTCGATTGTCAGTGGCCGCCGGTAGAATGGAAGCAGTGTTCGAAGGGCGGGCGCCGGGGTCCCGGTGGCCGGCCCGACCGCGACAGGAGGATCCTGTGCCCGCTGCCGCTCTGAAGCCGAAGCCGTCGCCGACCCAGTCCACCGCCCAGCGTCCCGTGCCGTTCGACTCGCCGTACGAGCCCGTGGCGAAGCGACCGCTCCCGGCCGGCCGGCCGCGCGAGTGGTACGTCACGCACAACCGGCGCCTGAAGGCCATGCGCCTCGCCATAGCCCTGCTCGACTCCGGGATCCACCTGCCGGACCAGGCCCGGAACGAGACGATCCGCGGCGCGGCCGAGCGGATCGGGATGCGGGCGCCCTCCGACACCACGTGCCACATGGTGCGGGCGCTGATGCGCTACTCACGCTGAGCGCCCCGGCCGCCGGGGCTCCCGCCGCGGGGCCCCGGCACCGGTGACGGCCGTCCCGGCCAGCCCTGGCCGCCGACGGCTCACACGGACGCGCCGGTCCCGTCACCGACGGCGGCCGGCTGCCCGGTGTGCACGGCCGGCTGGCCGGTGTGCGCGGCCGGCTGACCGTCGTGCGCGGCCGGCTGGCCAGTGTGCGCGGCCGGCTCGCCGCCTTCCGGTCCCTCGGGGCTTTCCCTGCCCTCCAGGCCCTCCAGCAGGAGCGCCACGAACTCCCGCCGGTCCTCGGGATGGTCGTGGAACCACACGCCCACCCGGTGCTCGGAGTCCGGGAGTTCGAGGCGGGTGAGCCGGGCGCGGGCGGACAGCGCCTGCCGCACCGCCTCCGTCACCTGCGGCGGGATGACCGCGTCGTTGCCGGGCACCGCCAGCACGGCCCGGCCCGCGTACGACCGCAACGCCTCCAGAGCCCGGGACTCCCGCCAGCCGTCCGGGGTGCGGATCAGCTCGGAGAAGCGGCTGTCGCCGGTGCCGAACGGGACCTCCCAGGCCGCCGGGGAGTAGACGGCGGGCGCGCCCAGACCGATCGCCGCGACCCGGCGCCCGTAGTGCCGCACCAGGTCCGCGACCGTCTGCCCGCTCATGCTGAAGCCCACCAGCACCAGGGGGTCGGCCGCCGGGGCGTGCGCGTCGAGCACGGCCACCGCCTGCTCGTAGCGCCGGCGCAGGCTCAGCTCGGAGAGCGCGCCCGTGCTGTCGCCGTGACCGGAGAAGTCGAAGGCCAGGGCGCGGCAGCCCTGGGCGGCGAAGTCGGCGAGGAGCGGCGTCAGGCGTTCCTTGCTGCCGTTGCCCGCGCCGTGCAGCAGCACCACGGTGGCCCGGCCGGCCGGACCGGCGCTCACTGCGCTGAGCCGCTCGCCGTCGTACGGGTGCGTGAAACCGGTGAGTTCGTCCATGCGGGTCATTCACTCACGGCCGGTCCGCCGCCGGAAAACCGGATGCACCGGCGGTCGCGCCCTCCCTACGCTGAACGAACGGAGACGCATCGGTCACCCTCCGTCACCCCCACCCCGTTCACTCCGCTCCACTCCTTGGAGGTTCGTCATGCGTGGCATTCTCGCGGCCGGGACGGTCGTCCTGGTGGTCATCGGCATCGGCAACCACCTCTGGTGGCTCGCGGCCGTGGCCCTGTTGTATCTGTACGCCACGCACGGCCGTGGCTCGCCCGGCGCGGTCCCGCCCGCCGCCGGACCCGGCGCCCCGCCCGAGAGCTACCGGGCGTACCGGGAGCGCCGGGACCGGCAGGCCGAGTGGGAGCGCCGCTACCGCCGTGAGCGGCCCGCCGGGAAGACCCGGTGAGCCGGTGACGCGGTGCGTCCGGGGTGCCGCCCGCCGTCACAGGCCGGGGGCGCCCCACACCGGGAACCAGCGGCCCAGGTCCGGTTCGACCGGCAGGTCGCCGTCGAGGGCCGCCCTGAGCTGTAGCTCCAGCGCGGTGTCCCGCCGCTCGGCGGCGCCGGGCAGCGGGGCGAACGGATAGAAGGTGCCGCGCTTGTAGAGGTAGACGAGGGCGAGCCGCCGGCCGGTGCCGTCCGTGAAGGAGACCAGGGAGCACAGCAGCTGCGGGCCGAAGCCGGCCGCCTCCAGCGAGCTGTTCACCGCGTGCAGGTCGGTCACCAGCTCGGGCAGCCGGCCGGGGGAGCGGCGCGACACCAGCCAGGAGTAGCCGTAGCCGTCCCGGTGCGGTGTGACCGGCGGGCCGGTGCGGTCGCTGTCCGCGTCCAGCAGCTCCCGCACCTCCTGGCACAGCCGCTCGAAGGCGGCGCCCTCCACCGTGGCGAAGCACACCGCCCCGCTCCCGGTCGGCGCGAAACCGGCCGCCGCCTCCAGCGTCACCGCCGCCGACGGCAGCGCGAACAGCCGGTCGAGATCGGGCGCGACCGGTTTCGTACGGCCGAGCAGGACGTCCAGCAGTCCCACGTCAGCCCGCCTCGCCCGGGGCGGCGGGCTCGCCCAGCTCCGCCGAGATCCGGCCCAGCTGCTCCAGCCGCTGTTCCAGGGTCGGGTGGGTGGAGAAGAACCGCTCGATGCCGGGTTCCCGGCCGGTCGCCGGGGTGAAGTAGAACGCGTTGAACGCCTGGGCCGTCCGCAAATCCTTGGTCGGGATGCGCGCGATCTCCCCGGAGACCTTGGTGAGCGCCGCGGCCAGGGCCGAGGGCCGGCCGGTCAGCTGCGCCGCCGCGCGGTCGGCGGCCAGCTCGCGGTACCGGGACAGGGCCCGGATCAGCAGGAAGCTGAGCGCGTACACGGCCGCCGAGACGGCGAGGACGGCGGCGAGGACGGCGGCCGTGTTCTGGTCCCGGCGGCCGAACACCTGAGAGTAGAAGGCGAACCGGACGACGAGGCCCGCCAGCACGCCGAGGAAGGACGCCACCGTGATCACGGCGACGTCCTTGTGCGCGACGTGCGACAGCTCGTGCGCGAGCACGCCTTCCAGCTCGGCGGGCTCCAGCCGGCGCAGCAGGCCCGTGGTCACGCAGACCACGGCGTGATCGGCGCTCCGGCCGGTCGCGAACGCGTTCGGCATGTCCATCGGGGACACGGCGACCACCGGCCTGGGCAGGTCGGCGATGGCGCACAGCCGGTCGACCACGGCGTGCAGCTCGGGATACTCCTCCCGCTCCACGACCCGTCCGCGCATCGCGTACATGGCGATCCGGTCGGAGAACCAGAACTGCGCCACGAAGAGCGCGCCCACCAGGACGGCGACCAGCACCCAGGACTTCAGCAGCACGATCAGCGCGGCGACGAAGCCCACGTACAGCAGGCCGAGCAGGAACAGCGTCACACCCATGCGCACGGTCAGCCGCCGATCGCTCCGGAACCGGCTCCGCATCTCGCATCACCCCGCACTCAGGCACTCGTCCCGCCTCCAGTGTGCACCCGGGGATTCCCATGCCGAGGTACACGGCGGCCACGGAAGCGGCAAAATACGGCCGCGCACCGGCCGGGCGCCGTGCTGTTGCGTCAGTGCCGGGGGCCGTGCTGTCGCCTCAGTAGGAGGAGCGCATCTGCGCGTACCCGAGCAGCACGATCACCACGGCCACACAGCCGAGCACCACGGCCGTCGACACCCAGGACGACCGGCGCGGCCCCACCGGGCCCGGGTCGGCACGGAAGGGCGCCGGTTCCGGCGGGTTCTCCTTCCAGCGGGCGGCGAGCATCCGGGCCCGCGCGGAGGGCTCCTTGTGCTCGGCGGAGTCCGCCCACGTGTGATCGAACTCGCGCTCCCAGTCGTCCTGTTCCAGCATCCCCGTGCAACCTCTCTCGTCCGGCGGAGTCCGGGAGGATGATCCCCCGACAATAGGAAGTCTGGGAAGCGCGAAAGGTTGCACGGGGCCGGGAGCCGGACACCGGGAGCGGCCGGCGTGCGGGCAAGCGAGAGGGCTGCCGCCCCGCAAGGGGGGCGGCAGCCCTCTCGGCCGTCTCTCGCGTCATGTCAGGGACAGGGGGCCACGGCCGGCTGTCCCCGCCGGTCACACGTCGAAGTAGAGCTCGAACTCGTGCGGGTGCGGGCGCAGGGCGAGCGGGGCGATCTCGTTGGTGCGCTTGAAGTCGATCCACGTCTCGATCAGGTCGGACGTGAACACGTCGCCCTGGAGGAGGAACTCGTGGTCGGCCTCGAGGGCGTCGAGGACCGCGCCGAGGGAGGTCGGGACCTGGGCGACGTTCGCGTGCTCCTCGGGAGCCAGCTCGTACAGATCCTTGTCGATCGGCTCGGCCGGCTCGATCTTGTTCTTGATGCCGTCCAGGCCCGCCAGGAGCAGCGCCGAGAAGGCCAGGTACGGGTTGCCGGAGGAGTCGGGCGCGCGGAACTCCACGCGCTTGGCCTTCGGGTTCGACCCGGTGATCGGGATACGCATCGCGGCCGAGCGGTTGCGCTGCGAGTACACCAGGTTGATCGGCGCCTCGAAGCCCGGCACCAGGCGGTGGTAGGAGTTCACCGTCGGGTTGGTGAAGGCCAGCAGCGACGGCGCGTGCCTGAGGATGCCGCCGATGTAGTAGCGCGCCATGTCCGACAGGCCCGCGTAACCGGCCTCGTCGTAGAACAGCGGGTCGCCGTTGCTCCACAGCGACTGGTGCACGTGCATGCCCGAGCCGTTGTCACCGAAGATCGGCTTCGGCATGAAGGTCGCGGTCTTGCCGTTGCGCCAGGCGACGTTCTTCACGATGTACTTGAAGAGCTGGAGGTCGTCGGCGGCGGCCAGCAGCGTGTTGAACTTGTAGTTGATCTCCGCCTGGCCGGCGGTGCCCACCTCGTGGTGCTGGCGCTCGACCTTCAGGCCGGACTTCTCCAGCTCCAGGGAGATCTCGGCGCGCAGGTCGGCGAAGTGGTCGACCGGGGCCACCGGGAAGTAGCCGCCCTTGTAGCGCACCTTGTAGCCGCGGTTGTTCTCCACCGCGCCGGTGTTCCAGGCGCCGGCCTCGGAGTCGATGTGGTAGAACGACTCGTTCGCGGAGGTGGCGAAACGCACGCTGTCGAAGACGTAGAACTCGGCCTCGGGGCCGAAGTACGCGGTGTCGGCGATGCCCGTCGACGCCAGGTAGGCCTCCGCCTTCTTCGCCACGTTGCGCGGGTCACGGGAGTACTGCTCGCCCGTGATCGGGTCGTGGATGAAGAAGTTGATGTTGAGGGTCTTGTCCCGGCGGAACGTGTCGACACGCGCGGTGGACAGGTCGGCACGCAGAGCCATGTCGGACTCGTGGATGGCCTGGAAACCGCGGATCGACGATCCGTCGAAGGCCAGCTCCTCGTCCGGGTCGAACGCCTCAACGGGCACCGTGAAGTGCTGCATGACGCCCGGCAGGTCGCAGAAGCGGACGTCGACGAACTTGACGTCCTCGTCCGCGATGAACTTCTTGGCCTCGTCGGCGTTCTGGAACATCCAGCTCCTCCTACTCCCGACCGTCCTCGCCGGGGTGGTAGATCGTTCGTGCGGCCAGTGCGGTGGCACACGCTGGTCTTGACCCTAGGGATGGGTGATTTCTCGGGCGTGACCCGTTTGTTTCACAGAAGTTAACCAGCCACCTGTCCACCGTAGCCCGGACACACCCCTGCGCGTAGTGTCCGAAACCGGGCGCAGTACCGTGGACGGGTGGACAACAGGCAGGCAATCGGATCGTGGCTCTCCGGCCCGCGCGCGGCCATGGAAGAGGCGGGCGCCGACTTCGGGTACCGGGGCGAGCAGCTCGGTCTGCCGGAGCAGGGGCCGAACTCGATGGCACGGCCCGGACGGCGGCTCGGCGCGCTCGCCGTGGACTGGGCGCTGTGCGTCCTGATCGCATACGGCCTGATCACCCACCGCAACGGCCCGGCCACGAGCAACTGGGCGCTGGGCGTCTTCTTCGCGCTGAGCGTCCTCACCGTCGGCACGGTCGGCTTCACCCCGGGCAAGCGCCTCTTCGGCATCCGGGTCCTGGCCCTGGAGACCGGCACCGTCCGCCCGGGCCGCGCCCTGCTGCGCTCGGTCCTGCTGTGCCTGGCGATCCCCGCACTGATCTGGGACCGCGACGGCCGCGGCCTGCACGACCGCCTCGCGAAGACGGTAGAAGTCCGCATCTGACCCCGCCGGACCCCGCCCCGCCCTGGCCTGAAGCCTGCGGCAGCCGGAACCGGAGGGGGCCGCCCCCGCCTGGCCCGATGCCTGCGGCGGCCCGACCCGGCGGGGTCCGCCCCGCCCCGGTCGGGAACGGCCGGCCCCACCCGTGCCGCGGCCCGCGTGCCTGCGGCGGCCTGACCCGGTGGGGTTCGCCCCGCTCCGGTCGGAACCGGCCGGGCCCGCTCGTGCCGAGTGCCTGCGGCGGCCCGATCCGGTGGGGTCCGCCCCGCCCCGGTCGGGAACGGCCGGGTCCACCCGTGCCGCGGGCCGCGTGTCTGCGGCGGCCGGAACCGGCCGGGTCCGCTCTGACTCCGGTCTGAAGCCCGCGGCGGCCCCGGACCGGCAGGGCCCGCCCCCGCCCTGGCCTGAAGCCTGCGGCGGCCGGACCGGCGGGGCCTGCCCCCGGGCACACATACCTGGGGCAGCCTGACCCGGTGGGGTCCGCCCCGCCCCGGTCGGGAACGGCCGGGTCCACCCGTGCTGCGGCCCGCGTGTCTGCGGCGGCCGGAACCGGCCGGGTCCGCTCTGACTCCGGTCCGAAGCCCGCGGCGGCCCCGGACCGGCGGGACCTGCCCCCGCCCTGGCCTGAAGCCGGCGGCGACCGGACCGGCGGAGCCTGCTCCCCCGGCCCGCACCCCTGGGGCGGCCTGACCCGGTGGGGTCCGCCCCGCGCCGGTCCGAAACGGCCGGGCCCACCCGTGCCACGGCCCGCGTGCCTGCGGCGGCCTGACCCGGCGGGGTTTGGCCCCGCGCCGGTCGGGAACGGCCGGGCCCGCCCCCGCCCGGCCTCAAGCCTGCGGCGGCCTGACCCGGTGGGGTCCGCCCCCGCGCCGGTCGGGAACGGCCGGGCTCACCCGTGCCGCGTGCCACGTGCCTGCGGCGGCCTGACCCGGCGGGGTCCGGCCCCGCGCCGGTCGGGAACGGCCGGGCTCACCCGTGCCGCGGCCCGTGTGCCTGCGCCGACCGGGCCCGCCCCCGCCCGGCCTGAAGCCTGCGGCGGCCGGAACCGGCCGGGTCTGCCCCGTTGCGCCCCCGTCCCGCCCCTCTCGTGCAGGAGCCGCCCGCACTCTCCGGCACGGACGACCTCCGTCACGACGCCCGCGCTGTTCGCCGGCCTCGGCACCGGTCTCCGCGCCCGGCACCGCCTCCGCGCCCGGCACCGGGACGGACCCATGCCGGGCGCCGGCGTCCGCGCCCGGCACCGGACCCGCGCCGGGCCCCCGGACCCGCGCCCGGCACCGGTGCCCGAGTCCGACACCGGTGCCCGCGCCCGGCACCGGTCTCCACCAGCCCTGGGACGCGTGCCCAGCACCGGGACCCGCGCCCGGCGCCGGTGCGGTGCCCGGCACCGGCGTCCGTGCCCGGCTCCGGGCACCACCAGGCCCGGAACCCGTCCCCGGCCCGGAACCCGTCCCCGGCCCGGAACCCGTCCCCAGCCCGGGGCCCGCCCCAGTCCCGGCCCGGGGCCCGCCTCCTCTCACCCCCGGCGCAGTACCGCTCCCAGTACCCTCCGCAGTTCCGTTTCCGGGGCTGGGGGGATGGTGGGGGTGCGCCAGGCTACGAAGCCGTCGGGGCGTACCAGGACCGCTCCGTCCGCCGTGGTGCCGTGCAGCGCGGCCCAGCCGGGGGCTTCGTCGTGGACCAGGTCGGCGTCCGGGCCGGTGCCGACGCGGTAGGGCTCCAGCCGTACCCCGTCCGTGTCCGCGATCCGCCGTGCGGCCGCGTGCCAGGCCGCGCCCGCGGGCGAACCGGCGTCGCTGAGCAGGACCAGCGAGCGCTCGTAGAGGTCGACCGAGGAGAGCCGTTCGCCAGCCCGGCGCAGCCACAGGTGCGGGGCCCGGCTGCCCGGGTCCGCGGTCAGCCGCACCTCGTCGGGCACGACCGGCTGGGCCGGGTCGGCGCCCAGGACGGCGCCCTCCGGATAGCGGTAGGCGAGGACGACCGGGAGGATGCCGCTGCGCGGGCCGGAGCCGACGCCCGGGGTCGGGGCGAAGCCGGGGTGGCTGTGCTCCACGGAGCGCGCCGAGGCGCGGGCGCTGGTGGCCAGGGCGACCGGGCGGCGCTCGGTGTCGTAGGTGTCCAGCAGGCCGGGGCCGGCCCAGCCGTCGAGGACGGCGGCCAGCTTCCAGGCCAGGTTGTGGGCGTCCTGGATGCCGGTGTTGGAGCCGAAGGCGCCGGTCGGGGACATCTCGTGGGCCGAGTCCCCGGCGAGCAGCACCCGGCCGGCCGCGTACCGCTCGGCGACCCGCTCCGCCGCGCGCCAGGACGCCTTGCCGGTGATCTCCACGTCCAGGTCGGGCACGCCGACGGCCAGCCGGATGTGCCGCTGGAGCCGTTCCTCGGTGAACTCCTCCAGCCGCTCGCCGTGTTCCGGGTGCCAGGGGGCGTGGAAGACCCAGTGCTCCTTGTTGTCGACGGGCAGCAGGGCGCCGTCGGCCTCCGGGCTGGTGAGGTAGCAGCAGATGAAGCGGCGGTCGCCGACGGTCTCGGCGAGCAGCTTGGAGCGGAAGGTGACGCTCACGTTGGCGAACAGGTCGCCGGGGCCGTTCTGCCCGATGCCGAGGTGGCGCCGGACGGGGCTGCGCGGCCCGTCGCAGGCGACGAGGTAGTCCGCGCGGACCGTGTACAGCTCGTCGCTGTCGCGGTCCCGGACGAACGCCGTCACTCCTTCGGGGTCCTGGGCGAAGGACTCCAGCTCGTGGAAGTAGCGCAGGTCGCCGCCGAGCGCCCGGGCCCCCTTCAGCAGCACCGGCTCCAGATCGTTCTGGCTGCACAGGCACCACGACGTGGGGCTGAACCGGGCCAGCCCGCCGCCCGGGTCGATGTGCCGGAACAGCCATTCGCCGGCGTCCCCGGCCAGCGTGGGCGTCTGCAGGATGCCGTGGTTGCCGGCGAGCAGGGAGGCCGCCGCCTTGATGTCCGGTTCGAGGCCGGCCACCCGGAACAGCTCCATCGTCCGCAGGTTGTTGCCGCGGCCGCGCGGATGGATCGAGGTCCCGGAGTGCCGCTCGACGAGCATGTGCGGTACGCCCAGACGGCCCAGGAACAGGGAGAGGGACAGGCCCACCAGGGAGCCGCCCACGACGAGGACGGGCACCTGGTGATCGGCTTTGTGCTGCATCAAGGCTCCAGAGGCAGGGGTGGGGATGTGGGGCGCGCTGGTGTTTGTGTGCCCTGTGGGACGGCTTTCGCGTGCTCAATCACCCACGTGGTTCACGCGAGTCGCGCGCAGCGGGGGAAGCGGCACAGGATCAAGAAGCGCTGACGTCGCGTCATTCGGCCGCCGGCGTCCGCCTCTGCCCCCGTGAAGGAGATGTGCGCAGCATGACCACCTTGTCGGAAAAGCTCTCGGCCCCGTCGACGCGCCAGGTGTCGAAGCGGGTCTCCCAGTCCGTGTTCGACGGCTCCCCGCTCAGGGTCGTCCTCCTCGTGGACGTCCACGACGGCGCCCAGCAGCAGTTCCTGGAGGCCTACGAGCAGCTGTGCAACCAGGTGGCGCAGGTTCCCGGCCACGTCAGCGACCAGCTGTGCCAGTCGATCGAGAACCCCTCCCAGTGGCTGATCACCAGCGAGTGGGAGAGCGCCCCGCCGTTCCTCACCTGGGTGAACAGCGAGGAGCACGTGCGGATGGTGGAACCGCTGCACAGCTGCGTCCGTGACACCCGGTCGCTGCGCTTCCACGTCGTCCGCGAGACGGGCGAGGACGCCGCCGGTGCCGCCTCGCGCCGCCGGCTCCAGTCGTCCCCGCGGATCGGCGACGGTGTGATCCGGCACGCGCTGACCTTCACGGTCCGGCCGGGCAGCGAGGAGCGGGTCAAGAAGATCCTCGCGGACTACGCCTCCCCCCGGGCCCGGGTCGACGAGACCACCCGGCTGTGCCGGACCTCCCTGTTCATGCACGGCAACCGGGTGGTGCGGGCCATCGAGGTGCGCGGTGACCTGCTCGCGGCACTGCGCCACGTGGCCCGGCAGCCGGAGGTGCGGGCCGTGGAGGAGGCGATCAACCCCTATCTGGAGCAGGAGCGGGACCTGGACGACCAGGAGTCCGCGCGGGTGTTCTTCACCCGGGCGGCGCTGCCCGCCGTACACCACCTCACCGCCGACGAGCTGACCGAGGGCGAGCGGCGCGCCGAGTACTACCCGGCCCGGCCGGGCGGCGGGATGCGGCTGGCCGAGCTGCTCGCCCAGCGGGACGAGGCGGCGGCGGACGACCCGGACGGCCCGGTCCTGCGCAGCACGATCTTCCAGCGCGACGACGTCGTCGTCCGGCTGATCGACGTACGGCCCGGCCTCGGCGCGCGGGCCCTCGCGGCTGAGGCGCGGCGGCCGGCCGCGCTGGACGCCCTGCTGGACGGCGAGCCCGTCGGCATGGACCTCGTCACCGACCGCCGCTCACCCGACGCCTGACCCGGCCGGCCAGCACACCAACGGAGGAACACCGTGACCAGACCCCTTCCGAAGATCGTGGACCTCGGCGAGACCGAGCCCAACACCCGGCGCGGCGGTGATCTGCGGGCCATGCTCACCCCGACGACGGTGGGCGCCACCAGCGGTTTCATGGGCGTGGCCCTCATCCGGCCCGGCGACCGCATCGGTGAGCACTACCACCCCTACTCCGAGGAGTTCGTCTACGTCGTCTCCGGGCTGCTGGAGGTCGACCTGGACGGCGAACCGCACCCGCTGCGGCCCGAGCAGGGCCTGATGATCCCGATCAACATGCGCCACCGCTTCCGCAACGTCGGCGACGTGGAGGCGCGGCTCGTCTTCCACCTGGGCCCGCTCGCCCCGCGGCCGGCCCTCGGGCACGTCGACACCGAGGAGACGGCGGACCTCGCCGTCGCCGCCGAGCCGGCCCGCCGGGAACAGGTCCGCTCATGACCCGGCGCGTGGCGGTCACCGGCATAGGCGTCGTCGCCCCGGGCGGGATCGGCGTACCGGCGTTCTGGGACCTGCTGGCCGAAGGCCGTACCGCGACGCGGGGCATCACGTTCTTCGACCCGGCCGGGCTGAGGTCCCGGATCGCCGCCGAGTGCGACTTCGACCCGGCGGCGCACGGCCTGGACACCGAGCAGATCCAACGGGCGGACCGGTACATACAGTTCGCGCTGGTCGCCGGGGAGGAGGCGGTCCGGGACTCCGGTCTCGACTTCGCCCGGGAGGACCCGTGGCGGATCGGTGTCTCGCTGGGCACCGCCGTCGGCGGCACCACCCGTCTGGAGCACGACTACGTCCTGGTCAGCCATCGCGGGCAGCGCTGGGACGTCGACCACGGCGAGGCGGAGCCGCAGCTGCACCGGGCGTTCTCGCCGAGCACCGTGGCCTCCGCGGTGGCGGAACGTTTCGGCGCGCAGGGTCCGGTGCAGACCGTCTCCACCGGCTGCACCTCGGGCCTGGACGCCGTCGGCTACGCCTTCCACACCGTCCAGGAGGGCCGCGCCGACATCTGCGTCGCGGGGGCCTCCGACTCGCCGATATCCCCGATCACCATGGCCTGCTTCGACGCGATCAAGGCCACGTCACCCAACAACGACGACCCGGCGCACGCCTCCCGGCCCTTCGACAACAACCGTGACGGGTTCGTCATGGGCGAGGGCGGCGCCGTGCTCGTCCTGGAGGAACTGGAGCACGCCCGGGCCCGCGGTGCCCGTGTGTACTGCGAACTGGGCGGCTACGCCACCTTCGGCAACGCCTACCACATGACCGGCCTGACCAAGGAGGGCCTGGAGATGGCGCGGGCCATCGAGACGGCGCTCGGCCAGGCGCGGCTCGACCCGACGGCGATCGACTACGTCAACGCGCACGGCTCCGGCACCCGGCAGAACGACCGCCACGAGACGGCGGCCGTGAAGCGGGCGCTCGGCCACCACGCCTACGACACCCCGATGAGCTCCATCAAGTCCATGGTGGGGCACTCCCTCGGGGCGATCGGCGCCATCGAACTGGTCGCGTGCGTGCTGGCCCTCGCCAAGCAGGTCGTACCGCCGACCGCGAACTACGAGATCCCCGACCCGGAGTGCGACCTGGACTACGTCCCGCGCGTCGCCCGCGAACGCAAGCTGAGCAGCGTGCTGTCCGTGGGCAGCGGGTTCGGGGGATTCCAGTCCGCGGTGATCCTGACCCGGCCCAGGGAGTGAGGACACGATGAGCGAACCGAAGGACCGGCACGCGGCCGTCACCGGCATCGGGGTGGTCGCACCCAACGGCACCAGCACCGACACCTTCTGGAAGGCAACCCAGGAGGGCCTCAGCGTCCTCGACCGGGTCACCCGCGAGGGCTGTGAGCACCTTCCCCTCAAGGTGGCCGGTGAGGTCCGCGCCTTCGACCCGGCGGCCACGATCGAGGAGCGCTTCCTCGTCCAGACCGACCGGTTCACGCACTACGCCATGGCCGCGGCCGACCTCGCGCTGGACGACGCCCGGCTCGGGCAGGCCAGCATCCCCGACGCGCCGTACTCCATCGGCGTGGTCACCGCCGCCGGATCCGGCGGCGGCGAGTTCGGCCAGCGCGAACTGCAGCGACTGTGGGGCAAGGGCAGCCGGTTCGTCGGGCCGTACCAGTCCATCGCCTGGTTCTACGCCGCGAGCACCGGCCAGGTCTCCATCCGCCGCGGCTTCAAGGGACCCTGCTCGGTCGTCGCCTCCGACGAGGCCGGCGGCCTGGACGCCCTCGCCCACGCGGCCCGGGCGGTGCGGCGCGGCACCGACGTGATCGTGGCCGGCTCCACCGAGGCGCCGCTCGCGCCGTACTCGATGGTCTGCCAGCTCGGCTACGAGGAGCTGAGCCGCGAGCCGGACCCGGCCCGGGCCTACCGGCCCTTCACGGACGGCGCGTGCGGGTTCGTGCCGGCCGAGGGCGGCGCGATGCTCGTCGTGGAGGCGACGGGCACCGCCCGGCGGCGCGGCGCCGACGTCCGGGCCGTCATCGCCGGCCACGGGGCCACCTTCACCGGCGCGTCCCGCTGGGCGGACTCCCGCGACGGCCTCGCCCACGCCATCGGGCAGGCCCTCGCGGAGGCCGGCTGCGCCCCCGAGGAGGTCGACGTGGTCTTCGCCGACGCCCTCGGGGTGCCGGCGGCGGACCGGGCCGAGGCGCTGGCGCTCGCCGACGCCCTCGGCGCGCACGGCACCCGGGTGCCGGTCACCGCCCCGAAGACCGGCACCGGCCGCGGCTACTGCGCGGCCCCGGTGCTGGACACCGCCGCGGCCGTGCTGGCCATGGAGCACGGCATCATCCCGCCGACGCCGAACGTCTTCGACGTCTGCCACGACCTCGACCTCGTCACCGGCCGCGCCCGCGTCGCCGAACTGCGGACGGCACTGGTCCTCAGCCGCGGACTCATGGGGTCGAACTCGGCGCTGGTGCTGCGACGCGGCCCGGCGCACTGAGAACAGCAGCAAAGGAGGAAGCACCATGCCGCAGATCACCGTGGAAGAACTGGCCGCCCTGATGAAGAAGGCCGCCGGGGTCACCGTCAGCCCGGAGCAGCTCGTCGAGAAGCCGGACACCGGCTTCGACGTCCTCGGCGTCGACTCGCTGGGCCTGCTCGGCATCGTCGGCGAACTGGAGAACACGCACGGCACCCCGATGCCGGTCGACGCCGAACGCTGCAAGACGCCCCAGCAGTTCCTCAACCTCGTCAACACCACTCTGATGGCAGGAGCCTGAGATGGCAGGACACACCCGGAACGAGATCACCATCGCCGCACCGCTGGACCTGGTCTGGGACATGACCAACGACCTGGAGCGCTGGCCGCAGCTGTTCAGCGAGTACGCGTCGGTGGAGGTCCTCAAGCGGGAGGGCGAGAAGACGACCTTCCGGCTGACCATGCACCCGGACGAGAACGGCACCGTCTGGAGCTGGGTCTCCGAGCGCGAGCCGGACCGTGACTCCCGCACCGTCACGGCCCGCCGGGTGGAGACCGGCCCCTTCGCCCACATGGACATCCACTGGCGCTACGAGGAGGTCCCCGCCGGCACCCGGATGATCTGGACGCAGGACTTCGCGATGAAGCCGGACGCACCGGTCGACGACGACTGGATGACCGACAACATCAACAAGAACTCCAAGGTCCAGCTGGCCCTGATCCGGGACAAGATCGAGAAGGCGGCGGCCGGACAGCGGCCCGCCCCGGCCCTGGCCGACTGAGCCGGACGACAGGAGACGACCGTGCACCAGGCCCTGATCGTCGCCCGTATGGCGCCGGACTCCGCCCCCGGCATCGCCAAGGTGTTCGCGGAGTCCGACCGGGGAGAGCTGCCCCACCTCGTCGGGGTGGTCCGGCGCAGCCTCTTCCAGTTCGGCGATGTGTACATGCACCTCATCGAGTCCGAACGCGAGCCCGGACCGGCCATCGCCGAGGTGGCCTCGCACCCCCAGTTCAAGGAGGTCAGCGAACGGCTGTCGGCGTACGTCAGCGCGTACGACCCGCAGACCTGGCGGTCCCCGAAGGACGCCATGGCCCGCCGCTTCTACCTCTGGGAGCGCGACGCCGGCGTCTGACCCCCCGTCCGGACCACCGGTGCCGGGCCCGCGTGCGACGCGGACCCGGCACCGGTGCGCCGTGGGGCGGTGCGCTCACGCGGGGACCGTGCAGTCGAACGCGTGCAGGAAGGGGTTGACCGGCTGGATGCCGCGGACCTCCAGGCCCGCCGCGCGGAGCCGGCCGGTCATGCTGCCGGTGGTGTGCTTGGCCCCGCCGACGTTCAGCAGGAGCAGCAGGTCCATGGCGGTGCTGAACCGCATCGACGGCGTGTCGTCCACCAGGTTCTCGATGACGACCACCCGGGTGCCGGGACCGCCCGCCCCGACCACGTTGCGCAGCAGCCGCGTGGTGGACTCGTCGTCCCACTCCAGGATGTTCTTGATGATGTAGACGTCGGCCCGGACCGGGACGGCCTCACGGATGTCACCCGGCACGATCCGCGCCCGGCCGGCCAGGTCGCCGCCCTCGCGCAGCCGCGGCAGGGCCTTCTCGACCACCCGCGGCAGGTCCAGCAGGTAGCCCCGCATCGCCGGGTACTTGTCCAGCAGGCTGGCCACTACGTGCCCCTGCCCGCCGCCGAGGTCGGCGACCGCATCACTGCCGGACAGGTCGAGCAGGGCGGCGACCTCCCGGGCCGACTGCTCGCTGGACCTCGTCATCGCCCGGTTGAAGACGTCGGCGGACTCCGGGGCGTCCTCGTTCAGGTAGGCGAAGAACTCCTTGCCGTACAGGTCCTGTACGACGTTCCGGCCGGTGCGCACCGCCTCGTCCAGCCGGGGCCAGGCGTCCCAGGTCCACGGCTCGGTGCACCACTGGGCGATGGCCCGCAGGCTGTTCGGGTCGTCCTCGCGCAGCAGCCGGGACATCTCGGTGTGCGCGAACGTCCCGTCGGGGCGCTCGGCGAAGACGCCGTAGCAGGACAGGGCGCGCAGCAGCCGGCGCAGCGGTCCGGGCTCGGTGCGTACCGCCGCCGCCAGGCCCTCGACGGTCATGGGCGCCTCCCCGAGGGCGTCGGCGACGCCGAGCCGGGCGGCGGCGCGGACGGCGGCGGCGCAGGCCGCCCCGAACACGAGTTCGCGCAGCCGCATCGACGGGGGCGGGGAGGAGGGTGCCGCGGACTCCGGCGGAGTGGAGAGCGCGGGGGATGGTGCGGTCATGTGCCGCCTTCCTTCCTTGCGTGGGTCGGGTACGGCCGCCCGGTCAGCACAGGCCCGCGGGCTTGGAGGCCCGGCAGGTGTTGCGGTCGAAGGCGTTGCCGCTCTTGCCGGCTTCCTGGTTGACGAGGTCGGCCGGGGAGTTGGCCGACAGCCGGTTGCCGGTGATCCGGTTCCGCTCGCCGGGCGCGCCCACGAAGCTCTTGAACAGGACGATGCCGCCCGACAGCGGGGACTTGCCGGAGTGGCCGGTGACCGTGTTCCGGGTGATCAGGGCCTTCTCGGTGCCGGTCAGGACGATGCCGGAACCCTGGAGGTAGGGCAGCCGGGCGGTCTTCGGGCAGTAGCGGTTGTTCCGCTCGACCAGGTTGTCGGCGACGGTCAGGGCGCCGGCCCTGGGCTTGTTCTCGTCGCCCACGACGAAGACGCCGGCGCAGTTGCCGGTGACGTGGTTGCCGGTGACGTCGAGGTTGCGCAGCCGGCGGACGGTGAGGCCGATCCGGTTGCCCGCCAGGAGGCTGTGCTCGACCACCGTGCCCTTGGTGTCCTGGGCGCCCTGCTCGGCCTTGACGCTGTTGGCGAGGAACAGGCCCGCGTCCCCGTTGCCCCGGGCGGTGTCGTTGCGGAACGCGCCGCGGGTGGAGTGCTCCTGGGCGATGCCCCACTGGCCGTTGCCGTCGGCGGTCACCCGGGCGACGGTCAGCCGGTCGGTGCCCATGGACCACACGCCGGTCTTGGCGAAGCCGGTCACGCGCAGGTCGGAGACGGTGACGTCGCGCAGGGCCCGGTTCTTCCCGCCGACCACGCAGATGCCGTTGCCGGCCGCGAGACAGGTGACGGAGGCCGCTTTCCCGGCCGCCGTCCCGGACTGTGCCGTCCCGGACTGTGCCGTCCCGGCCTGTGCCGCCTTGGTCTTGGCCGGTGGCCGGAGCACGGTGTGCCGGCCCACACCGCGCAGGGTCACGCCGGGCGTCCGGACCGTGACGCTCTCGTGGTAGGTGCCGGCCCGCACCAGCACGGTGTCGCCGGACGCGGCGGCGTCCACCGCCTTCTGGATGGACTCACCCGGACGCACCACGAGGGTCCGGTGGGCGGCCGACGCCGGGGTGGCGGCGGTGAACGTCCCGACGAGGACCGTGGTGCACGCGAGGTACGTAATATGGCGTTTTGTCACATGCCGAAGGCTAGGAGCGTATGAGCCGATTACCGGCCGGATGCTCCGATCGGCGGCGTGTCATACGAAAGCCCCGCACCGGTGGGGTGCGGGGCTTCGTCGGTGAGGTATACGTTCGGGCGGGGAGGCTCAGCGCCCGCGCTGGCCGCCCTTCGGCAGCTTCATGCCCTTGGGCATCGGGCCCTTGGGCAACGGCATGTTGCGCATCAGGTCGCCCATGGCCCGCAGCCGGTCGTTGGTGGTCGTCACCTGCGGGCCGGTCAGCACGCGCGGCAGCTTCAGCAGGGTGGTGCGCACCTTCTTCAGCGGCACCTGGCCCTCGCCGTCACCCACGATCACATCGTGCACCGGCACGTCCGCGACGATGCGGTTCATCTTCTTCTTCTCGGCGGCCAGCAGGCTCTTCACCCGGTTCGGGTTGCCCTCGGCGACCAGCACGATGCCGGCCTTGCCGACCGCCCGGTGCACCACGTCCTGGCTGCGGTTCATCGCCACCGCCGGAGTCGTCGTCCAGCCCCGGCCGATGTTGTCCAGCACGGCCGCGGCGGCGCCCGGCTGGCCCTCCATCTGGCCGAACGCGGCCCGCTCGGCCCGGCGGCCGAACACCATCGCCATGGCCAGCAGGGCGATCAGCAGGCCGAAGATACCCAGGTAGACCGGGTGGCCGAGCAGGAAGCCGATCGCGAGGAGGACACCGAAGGTGCCGACGCCGACGGCCGCGAGTACAAGACCGATCTTCGTGTCGACCTTGCGGGTCATCTGGTACGTGAGGGCGATCTGCTTCAGTCGCCCGGCATTCGCGGCGTCCGCCGCGGGTTCCTTCCTCGCCATGCCACGAAGTCTACGTGCCCCGGGGAGCCGCGGACGACGGCAGTGTCCGGCGGGCGGGGCCGGGGGAGGGGAGTCAGGTGCGGTCGGCGGCCCGCTCCAGGACCTGCTGGGCCTCCACCCGGGCCCGGGCCCGGCGGCGGTCCTCCAGGACGGAGGTCCACGCGTTCCGGCGGGCGGTGCGCTGACCGCCGCTCATCAGCAGGGACTCGACGGCGCGCAGGGCGTCGGTGAAGGACGGGCGGGCGGTGGCGCGGGTGCCTTTCGGCACGCCGTCGTACACGGGTGCGGCCTGCATGGTCGAGGTCCCCCCTCGAAGCGATGGAGATACGGGGCGTGATACGAGGGTCACGGTTCGGTGTTACCAGGGCGTGACCGACCGGTCAAACGCCCATGAAGCCCCGGTGCGCGGGGCCGGAACGCCGACGCGGCCCCGGCACCGTCCTCATCAGCGAGGACGGGCGGGACCGCGTCGGCCCGGCCGCTTACTGGCTGGTAGCCGCTTGTGCGTGAGTTCACACGGTCGGCTCACATCGTATGATCACACCGCCTGGGCGGCGACGAACGCACCGCGCTTCTCCACCGCCATCTGGTACAGGCGCCCGGCGCGGTAGGAGGACCGCACCAGCGGGCCGGACATCACACCGGAGAAGCCGATCTGCTCGGCCTCCTCCTTCAGCTCCACGAACTCGTGCGGCTTGACCCAGCGCTCCACGGGGTGGTGGCGGACGGAGGGGCGCAGGTACTGCGTGATGGTGATCAGCTCGCAGCCGGCGTCGTGCAGTTGCCGCAGCGCCTCGCTCACCTCCTCGCGGGTCTCGCCCATGCCGAGGATCAGGTTCGACTTGGTGACCAGGCCGACGTCGCGGGCCTCGGTGATGACCTTCAGGGAGCGCTCGTAGCGGAAGCCGGGGCGGATCCGCTTGAAGATCCGGGGCACCGTCTCGACGTTGTGCGCGAAGACCTCGGGCCGGGCCGAGAAGACCTCCGCGAGCTGCTCGGGCACCGCGTTGAAGTCGGGCGCCAGCAGCTCGACCTTGGTGCGGCCGCCCTCCCGGCCGGCGGTCTGCCGGTGGATCTGGCGCACGGTCTCGGCGTACAGCCAGGCGCCGCCGTCCGCCAGGTCGTCGCGGGCGACGCCGGTGATGGTGGCGTAGTTCAGGTCCATCGTGACCACGGACTCGCCGACGCGGCGCGGCTCGTCGCGGTCCAGGGCCTCGGGCTTGCCGGTGTCGATCTGGCAGAAGTCGCAGCGCCGGGTGCACTGGTCGCCGCCGATGAGGAAGGTCGCCTCGCGGTCTTCCCAGCACTCGTAGATGTTCGGGCAGCCGGCTTCCTGGCACACCGTGTGCAGCCCCTCGCTCTTCACGAGGTTCTGCATCTTCGTGTATTCGGGGCCCATTTTCGCCCGGGTCTTGATCCACTCGGGCTTGCGCTCGATGGGGGTCTGGCTGTTGCGGACCTCCAGGCGCAGCATCTTGCGTCCGTCCGGTGAGACTGCGGACACGTCGGCTCCCTGTGACTTCGATTCTTCGGCGTACACCAGGGTACGCCCGTGTACTTCGCGCCCTGCCGGTGAGGCCAACCCCGAGGCCGCAGGGCGCATTCCCGTGCCGGACGGTCAGGCGGAGGCCGTCTCGATCTCCCGGGGCTTGAGTTCCGCGTTCTCCAGGACGTCCCGCAGGTGCCGCTCGATCACCGGCAGCACCTCCTCGATCGTGACGTCCCGGCCCAGCTCGCCCGCCAGGGAGGCGACGCCCGCGTCCCGGATGCCGCACGGGATGATCCGGTCGAACCACTTCATGTCCGGGTTCACGTTGAACGAGAAGCCGTGCATGGTGACGCCCTTGGCCACCCGGATGCCGATCTGCGCGATCTTCCGGTCCTCGCGCCGCTGGCCGGCGTTGGAGGGCGCGTACTCCGGGCCGTTCAGGCGCGGGTCGAACTCGTCGTCGTTCAGCCGGGGGTCGAAGTCCAGGGACAGCCCGCCGAGCGCGGGCCGCTGCTCGACCGGGTCGCCGAGCACCCACACCCCGCTGCGCCCCTCCACCCGGGTGGTCTCCAGGCCGAACTCGGCGCAGGCCCGGATGATCGCCTCCTCCAGCCGCCGCACGTGCGCGACCACGTCCACCGGGCGGGGCAGCTTCTGGATCGGGTAGCCCACGAGCTGGCCCGGGCCGTGCCAGGTGATCTTGCCACCGCGGTCCACGTCGATGACCGGGGTGCCGTCCAGCGGGCGCTCGCTGTCCTCGGTGCGCCGGCCGGCCGTGTACACCGGAGGGTGCTCCAGGAGGATGACGGTGTCGGGGACCTCGTCGGCGAACCGGGCCGCGTGCACCCGGCGCTGCTCGTCCCAAGCCACCTGGTACTCGACGGCATCCGCACCGAATCCCCTGCGGACGAACCGCAACTCACTCACGGCAAGCGCCTCCCTCGGCGATGGGTGTGTCAGGCATGTATCGCGCCCACGCCACTGTACGTCCGACCGGCGTGCGTCAGCCCTGCGGATGTTCCTCACACGATCGGATGAATGCCCGGCGAACTGTGCGACCACCTGCTCACTCTCCGCTACATTCACGCCGTTCGTGAGGCCATAACGGCTGCTCAAAGGCAATCCGGGCACGTCGACGGCCCGGAAGGCAGGAGACCGCACCGCAGATGACGGACCGACCCGCGCAGCGCACCCC
Organism: Streptomyces sp. NPDC027672; assembly: GCF_055566335.1. Lineage (NCBI taxonomy): Bacteria > Bacillati > Actinomycetota > Actinomycetes > Kitasatosporales > Streptomycetaceae > Streptomyces > Streptomyces sp. NPDC027672. Next base: position 148,433 of record NZ_JBVHSO010000007.1, read on the forward strand.
CAACCGCCAGCTCGCCGCGCTCATCGCAGAAGCGGGGTTCTCCAACGCGGGTCTGGCCCGTCGCGTCGACCAGCTCGGCCTGGAGCACGGGCTGGACCTGAGATACGACAAGACGTCCGTCACCCGCTGGCTGCGCGGGCAACAGCCGCGCGGCACGACCCCCGCCCTCATCGCCGAGGTCTTCACCCGCCGGCTCGGCCGCCGGCTCACCGCCCAGGACCTCGGCCTGGACGCCTGCGCACCGGTCTACGCCGGGCTGGAGTTCGCGGCCACCCCGGAGGAGGCCGTCGACATCGTCAGCGGCCTGTGGCGCAAGGACTCCGGCAGCCAGGCCGAACTGCGCCGGATCGCCTTCACCCCGGCCGGGCTGGTCGTGCCCAGCCGGGACTGGCTGATCGGCAAGGCCGACGACCGGGTGGCCCGCGAGCCCGCGCCCCGGGTGCCGCCGCAGGCCCGGCCCGGCGCGCACAAGCCTCCGCTCCCGCCCGGGGTGCCGGGCACGGCACGGACCCGCGGCACCGCCGAACGCCTCCCCGGCCACAAGGTCACCGGCGGTGACATCGCCGCGCTGCGCTCGGTCGGCGAGCTGTTCCGCGCCCTCGACGACCGGTTCGGCGGCGGCCACGCCCGGCAGGCGCTGGTGCGCTATCTGGAGCACGAGTGCGAACCGATGCTCCGCGGCTCCTACGACGAGCAGACCGGCCGCCGGCTGTTCGGCGCCGCCGCCGACCTGACCCGGCTCGCGGGCTGGACGTCGTACGACATCGCCGCGCACGGCCTCGCCCAGCGCTACTTCGTCCAGGCACTGCGGCTCGCCCAGGCGGCCGGCGACCGGGCGTACGGCTCGTACGTGCTGGTCACCATGAGCCGCCAGGCCGTCTACCTGAGCCATGGCCGCGAGGCCGTCCAACTGGCGCGCGTCGCCCAGCAGGGCGTGGGCACGGGCGCCCCGCCGGTGGTCCAGGCACTGCTGCACGCCTCCGAGGCGCGGGCGCACGCGGTCCTCGGCGAGGTGCGGGCGTGCACCGCGGCGCTGGTCAGGGCCGAGCGGGCGCTGGACGCGGCCCGGCCCTGCGACGACGTGCCGTACTGGGCCAGGTTCTTCGACGAGGGGCAGCTCGCGGACGAGCTCGGGCACTGCCACCGCGACCTCCAGCAGTTCCGGGCCGCCGCGCAGCACGCCGAGCGCGCCCTCCAGCTGCGGGCGCCCGCCTTCGCCCGCAGCCGGCTGTTCTGCCGGGTCGTCCTCGCCACGGCCCGGCTCGGCCTCGGCGAACTCGACCAGGCGTGCGCGCTGGCCGCGGAGGCGGCGGCCCAGGCCGCGGAGATGCGCTCGGCCCGCGCGGTGGAGTACGTCAGGGACTTCGAGCGCCGTCTGGAGCCGTACCGGGACGCGGCACCCGTGCGTAGCTACCGCGAGAAGGTCGCGGCCTGGGGCTAGCGGCGCCGGGGGCTGGCGGCGCCGGGGGCCGGGCTCCCGGCGGCCCGTCCCGGCGCGCTCAGGCCGCCCTGGGCAGGGTCGGTGCCGGATCGGCGCGGTGCAGGGAGCCCATGCCCAGGTCGGCCAGGACGGCGGCGGCCGCCCGGTGGGCCGAGTGCAGGGCGCCCTGGACCGTGCTGGTGTCCCGGTGGTCGCCGCAGACGTACAGGCCCGCCAGGAGCCGTACCGGCCGGCGCGGATCGTGCGGCGGGCGCATCGCCGGGACCGCCTCGGGCGTGTGGTGCACGGCCAGCGTCTCCCAGCGGCGCGTGGAGGTGCCGTAGAGCCGCGCGAGGTGGATGCGGACCGCGGTGTCGACGTCCTGCGGCGGCGGGCCCAGCACCGTGGAGGAGATCAGCGTCCGCCCGGCCGGCGCCCGGCTCGGGTCCACCGCGCTGAGCACCGCCGTGCGCGCCACCGGCCCGCCCCGGTCCGCGTCCAGCAGCAGCGACGCCCCGGCCGCGCGGACCGCCGCCGGGTCGTCGGTGGTGTGGTGCAGGACCGTCACCGGATGGAAGTCCGGCACCCGCAGCCCCGGCAGCAGCTCCGCCGCGGCCCGCGCGTCGGTGGCCAGCAGCACCGCCCGGCAGCGGATCTCCCCGTGCTCCGCGGTGGCCACCGAGGTCGTGGACACGGCGGTGACCCGCACGCCGGTGCGCACCGTGCCCGGCGGCAGCGCCCCGGCCAGCAGTTCCGGCAGCGTCTCCGCGCCGCCCTCGGGCACACCCAGCCGGCCGCTGGCGAAGGCGCGCAGCGCCAGGTCGGCGCACCGGCTGGACGTGCTCAGCTCCGGATCGCACAGCAGCGCGGCGAGCAGGGGGCGCAGGAAGCCGTCGATGGTGCGGGCCGGCAGGCCGCGCCGGTCGAGCGCCTGGGCCGCGGGCAGCTCGGGCCGGGCGAGCAGGCGTTCGACGGGCGTCGTCGCGATCCGGCCGAGCACGGCGCCCAGCCGGACCTGGTCCACCGCGCCGGCCACCGGCGCACCGGTCCGGCCGGGCGCGGCCGCGGTGCTCCTGGGCGGTCCGGCCAGGGCGCGCACCGCGTGAAGCGCGCCGCGTGCGCCGCGTGCGCCCCCGGCGCTCCCGCCGGCCGCCGGCGGCAGCACACGCTGGACCCGTCCGTCGCGGTGCAGCAGGACGCCCGGCGCGAAACGGCGCACGGCCAGGGCGTCCAGGCCCGGTGTCAGCCGGAGTTCCGGGGACGACGCGGACAGTAGCTGTCCGAGGCGGTCGAGCCGGAAGCCGTCGACCTTCTCCGTCGACATGCGGCCGCCGACGTACGGGGCGGCCTCCAGGACCGCGGTGGTGACTCCTGCGCTGGTCAGCCGGTGGGCCGCCGAGAGACCGGCGATCCCGGCCCCCACGATGACGACGTCCACCTGGTACGCGGGCTCAAGCACGAGGCCCTCCTGTGGTTGCGCGGCCGGTGGAGGCGTCAGGGCCCCGACACGCGCCGCGGATACCCGAGTTCGCCTTGAGGCTAGGGCGGTGACCGGCCCGGGACAGTCGCGCATCGGCAGGGCACGGTCGCATGGAGGTCGCATACCGTCACACGCGTTCGCCGGTGTCACCGGCCGGTGCGTCACGCCGCGCGGATCGCCTCCTCGATCCCCGGGCACGCGAACCGGAAACCCGACTCCAGCAACCGCCTCGGGACCGCCCGCTGGCTGCCCAGCACATCCCCGGCCATCTCGCCGAGCACCGCCCGCAGCGCCGCGGCCGGCACCGGGAAGAGCGCCGGCCGGCGCAGCACCCGCGCCATCGCCGCCGTGATCTCACGGTTGGTCAGCGGCTCGGGCGCCGTCAGGTTGAACGGCCCGGACAGACCGGCACCGTCGATCAGGTGCCGGATCGCGGCCACCTCGTCGCGCAGCGCGATGTACGACCAGTACTGCCGCCCGTCGCCCAGCCGGCCGCCGAGCCCCGCCCGGAACAGCGGGAACAGCCGCCCCCAGGCCCCGCCGCCGCGGGCCACCACCAGCCCGGTGCGCAGGAACACCGTCCGCACCCCCGCCGCCGCGGCGGGCGCCGCCGCCCCCTCCCACTCCACGCACAGCCGGGCCAGGAACCCGTCGCCCGGCGGCGCGTCCTCGTCCACCACCCGGTCGCCGGTGTCGCCGTAGAAGCCGATCGCGCTGCCGTTCAGGAAGACCCGCGGCGGGCGCGGCAGCGAGGCCACCGCCTCGGCGAGCGCCGCCGTGCCCAGCACCCGGCTCTCCCGGAGCAGCCGCTTGTACTCCGGTGTCCAGCGCCGGTCGCCCACCCCGGCCCCCGCCAGATTCACCACCACGTCACACCCGGCCAGACCCGCGGTGTCGACAGACCCCCGGGCCGGGTCCCAGCGGACCTCGTCCGGGCCCCGGGGGTCCCGGCGCACCAGCCGCACCACCTCGTGCCCGTCGGCGGCCAGGGACCGCGCCAGAGCGCCACCGATGAGACCGGACGCGCCGGCCACCGCGATACGTGATCGTTCCATGGCCCCAGCATGACCGCACCGCGGCCCGGAAACCCGCTGGACCCCCGGATCACGCGCCGTAGGGTGATCGCCATGCCCGAGCCTTCCATACGCCCCGCCCAGTCCGCCGACGAGCCGGAACTCGCCGTCCTGGACCGGGCCACCTGGTCCACGCTGCACGCGGTGACCCCCCGGCCGCAGCCGCCGTACCCGCCGTTCTTCGACGAGCGGCACCCGCCGGAGGAGTTCCTCGTCGCCGAGTCCGGCGGACGCCTCCTCGGCTACATCCGGCTCACCCGGCCCACACCGCTCGCCGCCAACGCGCACGTCCTGACCGTCCAGGGCTTCGCCGTCGCCGGCGAGGCACGCGGACAGGGCGTCGGGCGCGCGCTGCTGCGGGCCGCCGCCGCCCACGCCCGCGAGCGCGGCGCACGCCGTCTGACCCTGCGCGTGCTCGGCCACAACACCCCGGCCCGCGCGCTGTACGAGTCCGAGGGGTTCGCCGTCGAGGGAGTGCTGCCGGGCGAGTTCCTGATCGACGGCCGGTACGTGGACGACGTGTGCATGGGCCGCGCCCTGTGACCCGGCCTGATCCGCACGGCAGGCCCTACGCGGCGACCAGCTCGCCCGTGTCCACCGGCTCCGTCGCCGTGGCCGCGCGCCGGGCGTCGCCCGCCACCTCGGCCGCCGTCAGCGCGTACCCGGTCCCGGGGTCGGAGACGGAGCGGGCGAAGACCACCCCGGACACCCGGCCGTCCGTGGTCAGCAGCGGGCCGCCGGAGTTGCCCGGCCGCACCGTGGAGCGGATCGCGTAGACGTCCCGGGTGACCGAGCGGTCGCTGTAGATGTTCTGCCCGGTCGCCCGCACCCGGCTCGCGACCGTCGCCGCCCGCAGGTCCAGGCCGCCGTCCTGCGGATAGCCCGCCACCACCGCCGGGTCCCCACGCCCCGCGTCCGGGTCGAAGCGCAGCACCGGGGCGCGCAGCCGGGGCACGTACAGCACCGCCACGTCCCGGTCCGGGTCGAACAGCACCACCCGGGCCCCGTACGCCGGCCCCACCCCGCCGGTCCGCACGCTCGGACGGTCGATGCCGGCCACCACGTGCGCGTTGGTCAGCACGTGCCCCGGCGCGTAGACGAACCCGCTGCCCTCGCGGCCCTCGGCGCCCGCGGCACCCTCGATCTTCACCGTGCTCAGCCGGGCGGCCTTCGTCGCGTCCGGGGTGACGCTGTCGCCGGACGGCCGGGCCACCCGGGCCGTCGACTCGTTCTCGAACGGGTTGAACACCTGCGGGAAACCCGCCTGGTCCAGCGCGGACGTGGCCCGGGAGAACCACGCCGGCGTGGTGTCGGGCATCGTCCGCTGCACCGCGCCCAGCACCGCCGAGTCCCGGACCGCCGTCGTCAGCGGCCGCACCGGGGCCGCCGACAGCACGCTCGCCGCCACCCAGGCCACCACCAGCACCGCGACCGCGTTCGCCGCGGCGCCGCCCAGTCCGTCCGCCACCCGCAGCGGACCCCGGTCCAGCTCCCCGCGCAGCCGCAGCGCCAGCCGGCCCGTCAGTTCGTGCCCCACCACGGCCGGCACCAGCACCGTCAGCACCGCGAGCACCGTCGCCGCGGGCGAGCCCCGCGCCACCTGGCCCGTCACCCAGGGCAGCAGCCACACGCCGAGGGCCGCGCCGCCCACGAACCCGGCCAGCGAGACACACCCGGCCACCAGTCCGCGCCGGTACCCGGAGACCGCGTAACAGGCGGCCACCAGCACGAGCAGCACATCCAACAGGTTCACGACAGCCGCCTTCCTCCCGGGTCTCCCCGGTTCGTCGCCGCCCTCCGGGAACGATCCGGATCAGGACGAGGGTTCCGCCAGGTGGCACAGCGCGCCTCGCGGGCCCGGCGGGGCGCAACGAGAGTGGGATCATGCGCCTCGTCCCCAGAGCCCGCCGGGCCCGCGCACGCTCCGCCGCGACGCCCCGCCGCGCCCCGCGGCGCATACCCGGCGCCGTGCTCGTCCTGCTCGGCTGCCTGCCCGGACTGCTGGCCGTGGGCGCGCTCGCCCTGTGCGTCCCCGGCGCCGGTCGGGTCGTGGTGTCCCGCCCCGACCGCCCGGCCGCCGGGGCCCGGCCGCCCGCCTACCGGGCCGCCCGGCCGCGCATCGTGCCGCGCTCCGCCTGGCTGGACCGGGCCACCGGACGCGGCCAGCCGCCGCCGCGCTACGACGACGAGGTGGTCGCCGTCTTCCTGCACCACACCGACTCGCCCAACGGCTACGCCTGCGCCGACGCGCCCCGGATCATCCGCGGCCTGTACGCGGGCCAGACGGGGGAGCGCCGCTGGGACGACATCGGCTACAACTTCCTCGTCGACCGCTGCGGCACGGTCTACGAGGGCCGCGCCGGCGGTGTCGAACGGGCCGTCACCGGCGCCCACACCCAGGGCTTCAACCACCGCACCGCCGGCATAGCGGCCCTCGGCACCTTCACCGCCGGGGTCCCGGTGCCCCGGCCCATGACCGACGCCATCGCCGCGCTGGCCGCCTGGAAACTCGGCCTCGCCGGTGTCGACCCGCGCGGCCGGGCCCGGCTGGTCTCCAGCAGCAGCCTCAGCCGCTACCGCGCGGGCACCGCCGCCACCCTGCCCGCCCTGGCCGGCCACGACACCGGCTTCCCCACGAGCTGCCCCGGCGAGGCCCTCACCGCCCGCCTCCCGGCCCTCCGGGAACACGCCGCCCTGCTCCAGGGCCGCCCGCCCGCACGGCCGCCGCACAGCCCACGGCCCACCCCACCGCGGTCCCGGACGGCCCACAGCGTCCTGCCCACCCCACCGCGGTCCCGGGCGGCCCACAGCGCCCTGCCCACTCCGGCACGTCCCCGGGCGGACCACAGCCCGGGGCCCGCGCCGTCGCCGGACGAGGCGTCCAACGGACGTCCCCGGACGCACGGCGGCACCCGGCCCGCTCCGAGTCCCCGGGCCGGAGGCGGGGACCCCGGACGGCACCCGTGAGGACGGCCGGGCCGGCGGCCGGTGCGGACCCGCGCGGGAGCGCGCCGGCCGGCTCCGGACCACGCACGCCGGACCGCCGCGCCGCGCGGCCACAAGGGGGGTCGTGAGGAGCGCGTCCGGCCCGGTCGCCGGGGTCGTGTGGGGTGCGTCCGGCCCGGTCACCAGGGTCGTGTGGCGTGAGTCCGGCCCGGTCGCCGGGACCCTGAGGGGTGCGTCCGGTCCGGACCGGGCGGACGGGGTGCCGCCGTGCCGGGCGTCCGGGACCGGCCGGGGGCGGGCGGCCCCGGCGGCAGGCATCGGCGTGCGGGCCGGTCTCACGCCCTCAACCGCTCCCACAGCCGGGGATAGCGCTGCGCGAGCGCCCGGTCGTCCTCCAGGTCCAGCGGTGTGCCCTCCGGTTCCCCCGGCGCCGGGGCGATGCCCAGGTCGGGCGCGACGGTCCCGGTCAGCTGCTCGTACGCCTCGTCCGCCGCGTACCCCAGCTCCTCGCCGTCGCCGTCGATCTCCTGGTCGAACTCGCCCAGCAGTCCGGCCAGCGCGTCCGGTTCGTGCAGGGCGCCCTCGAAGACCTCCCGGCCCTGCCCGATCAGCCAGCAGCGGAAGTAGTCGAACGCGTCGTCGCTGCACCCGTCCAGCAGCAGCCAGGCCGCGCCCCACAGATCCCAGCGGTAGGCGCGGTTGTAGCGGGCCTCGAAGTGCCGGGCGAAGTCCAGGACCAGCTCCGGGTCGAGCTGGAGCAGCCGGTCCACGAGCAGGTCGGCCTGCTCCTCGGGGTCGCCGCCGGCGGCCTCGCGGGTGGTGTCGATCAGCTCCCAGAACTCCGTCTCGTCCATCACGCCACCAGGATCCGGCCTCGGCCGGTGGGGCGCACGCGGAGTGCGGAACAGCGCCGTCAGCCGCCCCCGCGCCGGTACAGCGCGGCGGCGCGGGCCGCGTCCGCCGCGAACCGCTCCCGCAGCCCGGCCGGCGCCAGCACCTCGGCCTCCGGTCCGAGCGCCGTCAGCTGGGCGTGCGCGATCTCCTCCGACTCCACCGGCAGCGTCACCGTCACCCAGCCCCCGGCGTCCGGCGCGCCCGGTTCCGCCAGCGCCTCCCGCGCGGCGAGCGGATCGACGGCGTGCGGCAGCCGGCGCACACCGTCCGGGGAGAGCCGTACACGACCTCGGCGCGCAGGATCGACCGCGCGAACCGCTCGGCCTGCTCCGCCCAGAAACCGGGCAGGTCGAAGTCCGGGTCCCGGTCGAACCGCTCGTCCAGCGGGTCCACCGCGGTGAACCGGTCGATCCGGTACGTCCGGAACGCGCCGTCGCCGGCCACCCGCGCGCACAGGTACCAGACGCCCGCCTTCAGCACGAGCCCGTACGGCTCCAGCCGCCGCTCCACCACGCCGTCGGCGCGCCGGTAGCAGGCGAGGACCCGGCCGTCCGCCCACACCGCCTCGGCGAGCGCCGGCAGCGGCGCGGGCGTCTCCGGCTCCCGGAACCAGCCGGGCGCGTCCAGGTGGAACCGCCGCGCGGCCGAGTCCGGCGCGTCCCGCAGCGAGGGCAGCAGCGCCGCCGCCACCTTCAGCCGGGCCGCCGAGGCGGCGTCCTGGAGCCCCATGTCCCGCAGCGCGCCCGGCACCCCGCTCAGGAACAGCGCCTCGGCCTCGCCGCGGGCCAGCCCGGTCAGCCGCGTCCGGTACCCGCCGACCAGCCGGTAGCCGCCGGCCCGCCCCCGGTCCGCGTACACCGGCACGCCCGCCTCGGACAGCGACTGCGCGTCCCGGGTCACGGTCCGCTCCGACACCTCCAGCTCCCGCGCCAGCTCGGCGGCGGTCATGGAGGCCCGGGACTGGAGCAGGAGCACCATCTTGATCAGGCGGGCGGCACGCATGCGTTCATGATGCCGGGCGGCACCGGCGACGGCGGCGGGGGACCGGGAAGCCGGGGAAAGCCGGGGAAGCCGAAAAAGACACAGCAGGGGTACGGCCGCGGCCGTACCCCTGCCTGGCGCGGGCGGTGATTACAGCCCGTACCGCTCCCGGGCCTCCTTGACCGCCGTGGCCTTGACCTCGCCGCGCCGGGCGAGCTGGGCCAGGGCAGCGACGACGATCGACTGGGCGTCGACGCCGAAGTGGCGGCGGGCGGCCTCACGGGTGTCCGACAGACCGAAGCCGTCGGCGCCCAGCGAGGACCAGTCCTGCTCCACCCACTGCGCGATCTGGTCCGGGACCTGGCGCATGTAGTCGGTGACCGCGAGGACCGGGCCGTCGGCGCCCTGGAGCGCCTGGCGGACGTACGGCACCCGCTCCTCGCCGCGCAGCAGGGCCGCGTCGGCCTCCAGCGCGTCCCGGCGCAGCTCCGACCAGGAGGTCGCGGACCACACGTCGGCGGCCACGCCCCACTCCTCGGCCAGCAGCCGCTGCGCCGTCAGCGCCCAGTGGATCGCCGTGCCCGAGCCGAGCAGCTGGATGCGCGGGGCACCCGCCGTCACGGCCACCCCGGCCGACTCCGCCGTGTTGAAGCGGTACAGGCCCTTGACGATGCCCTCGTCGATGCCGAGGCCCTGCGGCTTGGCCGGCTGCGGCAGCGGCTCGTTGTAGACCGTCAGGTAGTAGAAGACGTTCTGGTCCTCGCCCGGCTTGGCCTCGCCGTACATCCGGCGCAGACCCTCGCGGACGATCACCGCGATCTCGTAGGCGAACGCCGGGTCGTACGTCAGCGCGGCCGGGTTGGTCGCGGCGATCACCGGGGAGTGGCCGTCGGCGTGCTGGAGGCCCTCGCCCGTCAGGGTGGTCCGGCCCGCCGTCGCGCCGACGAGGAAGCCGCGGCCGAGCTGGTCGCCGAGCTGCCACATCTGGTCGGCCGTGCGCTGCCAGCCGAACATCGAGTAGAAGATGTAGAACGGGATCATCGCCTCGCCGTGCGTCGCGTACGACGTGGAAGCGGCGATGAAGTCGGCCATCGAACCGGCCTCGGTGATCCCCTCGTTGAGGATCTGGCCGTTCTTGGCCTCCTTGTAGTACATGAGCTGGTCGCGGTCGACCGGCTCGTACGTCTGGCCCTTGGGCGAGTAGATGCCGAGGGACGGGAAGAGGCTCTCCATGCCGAAGGTGCGCGCCTCGTCCGGGACGATCGGCACCCAGCGCTTGCCCGTCTCCTTGTCGCGGACGAGGTCCTTGACCAGGCGGACGAAGGCCATGGTAGTGGCCACGTTCTGGGTGCCGGAACCCTTGTCGAAGGAGGCGAACGCCTTCTCGGCGGGGGCGGGCAGCGGGGCCAGCGCGTGGGTGCGGCGGGCCGGGGCCGGGCCGCCGAGGGCCGCGCGGCGCTCCTGGAGGTAGCGCACCTCCGGGGAGTCGGCGCCCGGGTGGCCGTAGGGCACCACGCCGTCGGTGAAGTCGCTGTCCTTGATCGGCAGCTCCAGCAGGTCGCGCATCGCCTTGAACTCGTCCACCGTCAGCTTCTTCATCTGGTGGTTGGCGTTCTTCGACGCGAAGCCCTCGCCGAGGGTGTGGCCCTTGACCGTCTGGGCCAGGATCACGGTCGGCGCGCCCTTGTGCTCGACGGCGGCCTTGTACGCGGCGTAGACCTTGCGGGCCTCGTGGCCGCCGCGCGAGAGGTGGAAGCACTCCAGGATCTTGTCGTCGCCGAGCAGCTTCGCCATCTCGGCGAGCGCCGGGTCGGCGCCGAAGAAGTCCTGGCGGATGTAGGCGGCGTCGCGGGTCTGGTACGTCTGCACCTGCGCGTCCGGCACCTCGCGCAGCCGGCGGACCAGCGCGCCCGTGGTGTCCAGGGCGAACAGCTCGTCCCAGGCCGTGCCCCACAGCGTCTTGACGACGTTCCAGCCGGCGCCGCGGAACTGGGCCTCCAGCTCCTGCACGATCTTGAAGTTGGCGCGGACCGGGCCGTCCAGGCGCTGGAGGTTGCAGTTGATGACGAAGGTGAGGTTGTCCAGCTCCTCACGGGCCGCCAGGGCGAGGGCCGCCGTCGACTCGGGCTCGTCCATCTCGCCGTCGCCCAGGAAGGCCCAGACGTGGGAGGCGGAGACGTCCTTGATGCCGCGGCTGGTCAGGTAGCGGTTGAAGCGCGCCTGGTAGATCGCCGACAGCGGGCCGAGGCCCATGGAGACCGTCGGGAACTCCCACAGCCAGGGCAGCCGGCGCGGGTGCGGGTACGACGGCAGGCCGTTGCCGCCCGCCTCCTGGCGGAAGTGGTCCAGGTGGTGCTCGGAGAGCCGGCCGTCGAGGAAGGCGCGGGCGTAGATGCCCGGGGAGGCGTGGCCCTGGATGTAGAGCTGGTCGCCGGAACCGTCGCCCTCCTTGCCCTTGAAGAAGTGGTTGAAGCCGGTCTCGTACAGCCAGGCGGCGGAGGCGAAGGTGGCGATGTGGCCGCCGACGCCGTGCTTGCTGCCGCGGGTCACCATCGCCGCCGCGTTCCAGCGGTTCCACGCGGTGATCCGCGCCTCCATCTCCGGGTCGCCCGGCAGGGCCGGCTCGGCGGAGGTGGGGATGGTGTTGACGTAGTCGGTCTCGAGGAGCTTCGGCAGCGCGATGCCGCCCGCCTCGGCGCGCTCCAGCGTGCGGCGCATCAGGTACGCGGCACGGTGCGGCCCGGCCTCCCTGGCGACGGCGTCCAGGGACGCCTGCCATTCGGCGGTCTCCTCCGGGTCGCGGTCCGGGAGCTGGTCGAGCGCGCTCGGCTGGATGGCGTGGGGGTCGGTCATGTCGCCGCCTTCCTCAGTCGAAGGGGGTTCCCTCAGGTAAGGGTTCGGGGGTGCCCTTGGTCTTTGGCAGGACAGGGCAGTGGACTTCGGTGGAAGTCCGTCGGCGACTGTAACTCCCTGATCGATGATCGATCAAAGGGGCGAGGCGGAAAAAGTCTTGATTCCGAGAAAGTAGGCACCGGGTGCCTTCGAAATGGGCACCGGGTGCCGCTTCCGGGAGGGGTTTTCGCAGGTGAGCGGGGGTATGCTCGGCTGGCTCAGGCGCGCGGCGCGCAGCCCAGCACATGGGCCTTCACCAGTTCCGCGATCCGCGGATCACGCCGCTGGAAGGCCTGCACCAGCTCCTCGTGCTCCTCCGCGTACGACTGCTGGACCGTGCCCAGCCAGCGGATCGACAGCGCCGTGAAGACCTCGATGCCCAGGCCCTCCCAGGTGTGCAGCAGCACCGAGTTGCGCGCGGCGCGCACCAGCTCCCGGTGGAAGCCGACCGTGTGCCGCACCTGGGCCGTGCCGTCCGCCTCCCGGTCGGCCTCGTACAGGGCCGCCACGTGCGGTTGCAGCGCCGAGCAGTCCTCCGCCAGCCGGTCGGCCGCCAGCTCGGCCGCGATGGCCTCCAGACCGGCCCGGACCGGGTAGCTCTCCTCCAGGTCGGCCGCGGTCAGATTGCGGACGCGTACGCCCTTGTTCGGGGCCGACTCGATCAGCCGCAGCGACTCCAGCTCGCGCAGGGCCTCCCGCACCGGCGTCTGGCTGACCTCCAGCTCGGTGGCGATCCGGCGCTCCACGATGCGCTCGCCCGGCTGCCAGCGCCCGCTGACGATTCCCTCCACGATGTGCTCGCGGATCTGCTCGCGCAGCGAGTGGACGACGGGCGCGGTCATGACGGCTCCTTAGGCAGGGCTTCGACGTGTAGACAATACGGCCGGTCCGCTCCGCGGGCAGGGCGCGCGGGGGCGCTTTGGCGCAGGTGAGACGAGCCTTACACGCCGCGCGCCCCGACAAACACGCACACCCCGCCCGGAAGGTTCCGGACGGGGTGTGCGCTGCGGTCCGATCGGGACGGCACCGGCCGGCTCACGGCCCGGTGCGCGTCCCCGGCGCTGGTCAGAGACCGAGTTCCACCTCGAACTCGCCGGCCTCCAGGATCGCCTTGACCGTCGTCAGGTAACGGGCCGCGTCGGCGCCGTCGACCAGACGGTGGTCGTAGGAGAGGGTCAGGTAGGTCATGTCGCGGACGCCGATGACCGTGCCCTCCTCGGTCTCGATGACGGCCGGACGCTTGACCGTGGCACCGATGCCGAGGATCGCGACCTGGCCCGGCGGCACGATGATCGTGTCGAACAGCGCGCCGCGCGAACCGGTGTTGGAGATGGTGAAGGTCGCGCCGGACAGCTCGTCGGGCGTGATCTTGCTGGCCCGGACCTTGCCCGCCAGCTCGGCCGTGGCCTTGGCGATGCCCGCGAGGTTGAGGTCGCCGGCGTTCTTGATGACCGGGGTCATCAGGCCCTTCTCGGAGTCCACCGCGATACCGACGTGCTCGGTGTCGAAGTAGGTGATGGTCCCCTCGGCCTCGTTGATCTTGGCGTTGATGACCGGGTGGGCCTTCAGCGCCTGCGCGGCGGCCTTGACGAAGAACGGCATCGGGGAGAGCTTGACGCCCTCGCGGGCCGCGAAGGAGTCCTTCGCCCGGGCGCGCAGCTTCATCAGACGGGTGACGTCGACCTCGACGACCGAGGACAGCTGCGCCTGCTCGTGCAGCGCCTTGACCATGTTGTCGCCGATGACCTTGCGGATGCGCGGCATCTTGACGGTCTGGCCGCGCAGCGGGGAGGCCTCCAGCGCCGGCGCCTTCTTCGCGGCGGCCGGAGCGGCGGCCGGGGCCGCGGCCGGAGCCGGGGCGGCGGCGGCCTTGGCGGCCTCGGCGGCGGTCAGGACGTCCTGCTTGCGGATCCGCCCGCCGACGCCGGTGCCCTTGACGGTGGCGAGGTCGACACCGTTCTCGGCGGCCAGCTTGCGCACCAGCGGGGTCACGTACGCGCCCTCGTCGGTCGCCTGGGTGGCGGTCGGCGAGGTCGGCGCGGTGGCCGGGGTCACCGGAGCCGGAGCCGGGGCGGGCGCCGGAGCCGGAGCCGCGGGCTGGGCCGGGGCGGCAGCGGCGGGAGCGGGAGCCGGGGCCGGAGCCGGGGCGGGCGCCGGAGCCGCGGCGGGCGCCGGAGCCGGCTCGGGGGCCGGGGCCGGGGCCGGGGCCGGGGCGGGCGCCGGGGTCTCGGCGGCCGGGGCGGGAGCCGGGGCGGCCGGGGCGGCGGCGGGGGCCGGGGCAGCGCCCGGGGCGCCGATGACGGCCAGCTTGGCGCCGACCTCGGCGGTCTCGTCCTCGCCGACCACGATCTCCAGCAGCACGCCGGAAGCCGGCGCCGGGATCTCGGTGTCGACCTTGTCCGTGGAGACCTCGAGCAGCGGCTCGTCGGCCTCGACGGAGTCGCCGACCGACTTCAGCCAGCGGGTCACGGTGCCCTCGGTCACGGACTCGCCCAGCGCGGGCAGGACCACGTCCGTGCCCTCCGCGCCACCGGCCTCGGCGGCGGGAGCGGGAGCGGCCTCGGCGGCGGGGGCCGGCGCCGGGGCGGCCGGGGCCTCGGCGGCGGGGGCAGGGGCAGGGGCAGGCTCGGCGGCCGGGGCCTGGGCGGGCTCGGCGGCGGGGGCCTCGGCGGCAGCGGGCGCGCCCGTGCCGTCGTCGATGAGGGCCAGCTCGGCGCCGACCTCGACGGTCTCGTCCTCGGCGACCTTGATGGACGCCAGCACGCCGGAAGCCGGCGCCGGGATCTCGGTGTCGACCTTGTCCGTCGAGACCTCGAGCAGCGGCTCGTCGGCCTCGACGCGCTCGCCCTCGGCCTTCAGCCAGCGGGTGACAGTGCCCTCGGTGACGCTCTCGCCGAGCGCCGGAAGGGTTACGGAAACCGCCATGGTTTCGGTTGCTCCTAACGAATTGCGGAAGTCTGTGTCGTCGCGCCCGAAGACGGAAGGCGTCAGTCGTGCATGTGGAGGGGCTTGCCGGCCAGGGCCAGGTGCGCCTCGCCGAGAGCCTCGTTCTGCGTCGGGTGGGCGTGGATGAGCTGGGCCACCTCGGACGGCAGCGCCTCCCAGTTGTAGATCAGCTGCGCCTCGCCGACCTGCTCGCCCATGCGGTCGCCGACCATGTGCACGCCGACCACGGCGCCGTCCTTGACCTGGACCAGCTTGATCTCGCCCGCGGTCTTCAGGATCCGGCTCTTGCCGTTGCCGCCGAGCGGGAACTTGATCGAGACGACCTTGTCCGCGCCGTAGACCTCCTTGGCCTTGGCCTCCGTGATGCCGACGGAGGCGACCTCCGGGTGGCAGTACGTCACCCGCGGGACACCGTCGTAGTCGATCGGAACGACCTTCAGACCGGCCAGACGCTCCGCCACCAGGATGCCCTCGGCGAAGCCGACGTGCGCGAGCTGGAGCGTCGGGACCAGGTCGCCGACGGCGGAGATGGTGGGAACGTTGGTGCGCATGTACTCGTCGACCAGGACGTAGCCGCGGTCCATCGCGACGCCCTGCTCCTCGTAGCCCAGGCCCTGGGAGACCGGGCCGCGGCCGACGGCGACGAGCAGGACCTCGGCCTCGAACTCCTTGCCGTCCGCCAGGGTGACCTTGACACCGTCCTGGGTGTACTCGGCCTTCTGGAAGAAGGTGCCCAGGTTGAACTTGATGCCGCGCTTGCGGAAGGCGCGCTCCAGCAGCTTGGAGGAGTTCTCGTCCTCGACCGGGACGAGGTGCTTGAGGCCCTCGATGACCGTGACGTCGGCACCGAAGGACTTCCACGCCGAGGCGAACTCGACGCCGATGACACCGCCGCCCAGGATGATCGCGGACTTCGGCACGCGGTCCAGGACGAGGGCGTGGTCGGAGGAGATGACGCGGTCGCCGTCGATCTCCAGGCCGGGCAGGGACTTCGGCACGGAGCCGGTCGCCAGCAGGACGTGGCGGCCCTGGACACGCTGGCCGTTCACGTCGACGGAGGTGGGGGAGGACAGTCGGCCCTCACCCTCGATGTACGTCACCTTGCGGGAGGCGATCAGACCCTGCAGGCCCTTGTACAGGCCCGAGATGACGTCGTCCTTGTACTTGTGGACGGCCGGGACGTCGATGCCCTCGAAGGTGGCCTTGACACCGAACTGCTCGCTCTCGCGGGCCTGGTCGGCGATCTCGCCCGCGTGCAGCAGGGCCTTGGTGGGGATGCAACCCTTGTGCAGGCAGGTGCCGCCGACCTTGTCCTTCTCGATCAAGGCGACGTCCAGGCCCAGCTGGGCCCCGCGCAGGGCCGCGGCGTAACCACCGCTACCACCGCCGAGGATCACTAGGTCGAAAACGGTGCTGGCGTCGTTCGCCACGTCACGTCCTCCATGCATGTGCGCCGTAGGCCGGTCGACGATGACCGGCAGGCGGCTGGTGTCCGGCCGCTTGATGCTTCGGCCCTTCGGTGGGGGCCCTGTCCTGCCGGGCTCCATCTTTGCACTTGTCGGACGGGATCGAGACGCCGGGCCGGTGTGTGAGACGTCCCACGTCCGGCGGGAACGGACGCCGGACGCGGCGGCGGCGCGGGGCCGCGGGGGCGATCACGGCCGCGCGGCCCGCGCCGCGCGACCGGCCCCCGCGCCCCCGCGTCCCGCGGGCGGCCGGGCGGACGTCAGCCCAGGTCGCCTTCGGCGGTCAGCTCCGCCAGCCGCACCAGCGTCCGCACCGCGGAGCCGGTCCCGCCCTTCGGCGTGTACCCGAACGGGCCGCCCTCGTTGAACGCCGGGCCGGCGATGTCCAGGTGCGCCCAGGTGATGCCCTCGCCCACGAACTCGCGCAGGAACAGGCCGGCCACCAGGCCGCCGCCCCACCGCTCGCCCATGTTCGCGATGTCGGCCACGGGCGAGTCCATGCCCTTGCGCAGGTGCTCCGGCAGCGGCATCGGCCAGGCCGGCTCGCCGACCTCCTCGGCCGCCTCGTACACCGTGGTGCGGAACGCGTCGTCGTTGGCCATGACGCCGAACGTCCGGCTGCCCAGCGCCAGCATCATCGCGCCGGTCAGCGTGGCCACGTCCACGATGGCGTCCGGGTTCTCCTGCGAGGCCGCCCACAGCGCGTCGGCGAGCACCAGCCGGCCCTCGGCGTCGGTGTTGAGCACCTCGACCGTCTTGCCGCTGTACATGCGCAGCACGTCACCCGGGCGCACGGCGGAGCCGGAGGGCATGTTCTCGGCCAGCGCCAGCCAGCCGGTGACCTCGACCTCCAGGCCGAGGCGGGCGGCGGCGACGACCGCGGCGAACACGGCGGCGGCACCGCTCATGTCGCACTTCATGGTCTCGTTGTGGCCGGCCGGCTTCAGCGAGATGCCGCCCGAGTCGTAGGTGATGCCCTTGCCGACGAAGGCCAGGTGCTTCTCCGCCTCGGGGTGCTTGTACGACAGCTTCACCAGGCGCGGGGTGGCCGCCGAGCCGCCGCCGACGCCCAGGATGCCGCCGTAGCCGCCCTTGGCCAGCGCCTTGTCGTCGAGCACCTGCACCTTGATGCCGTGCTCCTTGGCCGCGGTCTGCACGAGGGCGGCGAAGGAGGCCGGGGTGAGGTCGTTCGGCGGGGTGTTGACCAGGTCGCGGGCGCGGTTCAGCTCCTCGGCGACCGCGACCGCGCGGGCCACCGCGCCCTTGTGAGCGGCGTCGCGCGGCTTGCCGCCCAGCAGCGCGGCCTCGGCCAGCGGCGCCTTGCCGTTCCTGGCCCGGCCGTTGCCCGCCTGGGCGCCGCTCTTGTAGACGTCGAAGGAGTAGGCGCCGAGCAGGACGCCCTCGCCGATCGCGCCGAGCGCGCCGGCGCTGTCCACGGGCAGCGCGAACGCGGCCTTGCGGCACCCGGCGAGCGCGCGGGCGGCGACACCGGCGGCCTTGCGCAGCGCCTCCGGGTCGAAGCCGGCGCTCTCGTCGGCCTCCGCGTCCGAGGGCCCCGGGCCGAGGCCCACCGCCACCACGAGCGGGGCCTTGAAGCCGGCCGGTGCGGGCAGCTTGGTCAGCTCGCCCTCGGCACCCGAGGCGCCGAGGGTCTCCAGGACGCCGGCCAGCTTGCCGTCGTACGCCTTGTCCACGGCCTCGGCGCCCGGCGCGACGACGGGCCCCTGGGCGCCCTTGGCGACACCGATCACGATCGCGTCGGCCCGCAGGCCGGGCGCCGCGGCGGTGCTGAGAGTCAGAGCAGTCACGGTGGTGAGTTCTCGCTTCCGATGTGAAGTTCCTGTGGCCGAAACGGGGTGGGTCGACCGGGCCCGGGAGCCGACCCTAGGCCCAGGCCCGGGGACAGGTGACAACCGGGGCCGCCACCTCGCCGGCGAACACCCGGGACGAGACTACGCGCGTACGTGCGTTCGCTCATTCCTTCGGGTGGCCACCCGTGCGTGGCACCGGCCCGCCGCTCCCGGCCGCGCTCCCGTGCGCCGGGCGGCGCGCGCCGGGTTCCGGCGTGCCGCCGCCCCACCGGTTCGGATGACGCCCCGGCGCTCAGCGGCCGAGCGAGAGCACCACGAGCACCGTCGTCGCGGCCGTCTCGGCCACCGCGCCGAACACGTCCCCGGTCACCCCGCCGAACCGCCGCACACAGCGCCGCAGCAGCAGTTCGGCGGCGCAGAGGCCGGCGGCCACGGCGAGGGCCGTCCGGGCGCCGTCGTACCCGCCGGAACAGGCGCCCGCCGCCCCGGCCGCCGCCACCGCCCCGGCCACCACGCCCAGCGCGGCCGGCCGCGGCACCACCCCGGCCACCGCGGCGCCCAGCCCCTCCGGACGGGCCGCCGGCACCCCGGAGCGCGCGGCCAGGGTGAGCGCCAGCCGGGCCGCGAGCGCCGAGACCACGGCCGCCAGGGCGCCCCGCGTCCAGGAGGCGCCGTAGAGCTGGGCCAGCACCGCCACCTGGGCGAGCAGCACCAGGACCAGGGTGAGCACGCCGAACGGTCCGATGTCCGACTGCTTCATGATCCGCAGCGCGTCCTCGGCGGGCTTGCCGCTGCCCAGCCCGTCCGCGGTGTCGGCGAGCCCGTCGAGGTGCAGGCCCCGGGTCAGCGCGGCGGGTACGGCGACCGAGGCGACGGCGGCGAGCAGCGGGCCCGCGCCCAGCCGGAGCAGCAGCAGGCCGAGCCCGGCCGCGCAGAGCCCGACGGCCAGCCCGGCCGCCGGCGCCCACAGCATCCCGCCGCGCGCCGCCGCGCGGTCCCAGCGGCGCACCCGCACGGGCAGCACGGTGAGCGTGCCGAAGGCGAAGCGCAGGCCGTCGCCGGCCGACGGCGCGGCGGACGGGGACGGCGGGGAGGGCGGGGAGGGCGGGGACGGTGAGGAGGGTGTCGGCACCGGCGCAGGGTATCCGGCGGTCCCGGGGCCCCCGGCGGCGCCCGGGGATAAAGTGCGCACATGGGGCACTGGTGGGTGCGGAACATCGTCGAGCCGGGCAAACTGCCGCTGCTGCTCGCCCTCGCCGCCTTCGTGCTGACCTTCGCCGCCACCCGGGCCGTCACCCGGCTGATCCGGGCCGGCAAGGGCCCGTTCGGCAACGTCCGGGCGGGCGGGCTGCACATCCACCACGTCGTCCCCGGCGTCGTCCTCACCGTCGTCGGCGGCTTCGGCGCGGTGGCCAGCGACCGGCACGGTGCCGGCGGGGCCGTCTCGGCGGTGCTGTTCGGCATGGGGGCGGGCCTCGTGCTGGACGAGTTCGCGCTGCTCCTGCACCTGGACGACGTCTACTGGAGCGCGGAGGGCCGCAAGAGCGTCGAGGTCGTGGTGCTCACCGCGGCCCTCGTCGGGCTGCTGCTCGCCGGGTTCTCCCCGTTCGGCGTCGACAACCTCACCCGGCAGGAACTGACCGACCGGACCACGGCCGTCGCCAACATCGCCGCCAACTTCGTCCTCTCCCTGGTCGCGCTGGGCAAGGGCAAGACCCGGACCGCGCTGTTCGGGGTGATCGTGCCGCTGGTCGCGCTCGTCGGCGCGGTCCGGCTCGCCCGCCCCGGCTCCCCGTGGGCCCGCCGCTGCTACGGCCGCCGGCCCCGGGCCCGGGCCCGCGCCGTGCTGCGTGCCTACCGGCACGACCGGCGTTGGGCGGGGCCGCGGCGGGCGGTTCAGGACTGGATCGGTGGCAGACCGGACCCCCGCCCGGCCCGGCTGCCGGACCACCGGTGAGGCCGGACGCCGGCCGGGCGGCTCGCCGTGGGCCTGCCGCCGTCACGGCCGCCGGCCGCGCGGTTCGGGCCCGGCGGCCCGTCGGCCGCCGCCTCGGGCCAGGCCCCCGGCCGTGCTGCGTGCCTACCGGCACGACCGGCGTTGGGCGGGGCCGCGGCGGGCGGTTCAGGACTGGATCGGCGGCAGACCGGACCCCCGCCCGGCCCGGCTGCCGGACCACCGGTGAGGCCGGGCGGGGCGGCTCGCCGTAGGGGCGCCGCTGTCGCGGCCGGCGTGGGTGCCCGGCCACCGCTGGGGGCCGTCGCCGGCGCGGGTGCCCGGCCATCGGTGCGGGCGGGTGCCGGTCCGGCGGCCCGGGGCCGGACCCGCGCCGCCACGGCCGTCGGCTCGGGTGCCGGACCGCTGCCGGGGGCCGCTGCCGGCGGGAGTGCCGGGCCGTCGGCGGGGGCGGTCCGGGTGGCGGTCCCGTGCGGCCGCCAGCAGGCACAGCAGCCCCACCGCCAGCAGCGCGGCCAGGTGCTCCTTGCCCGCCAGGTTCTCCTTCGCCAGCACCTCGGCGACCATCGCCGCCGTCACCGCGCCCGCCGTCACATAGGCGCCGTACCGCCAGGCCACGAACACCGCGAGCCCCACGACCGCCGCCGACGGGCCGGTGTCCACCACCTGCGCGTCGGTCCACGGCAGCCCGAACGGGGCGTGCGCGCCGAGGGTGACGCCGAGGCGCGCGTACAGCGTCCCGGCGAGCGTGGCGGCGTAGGCGATGGCCAGCGTCCGCCGCCGGCCCAGGCACAGTTCCGCGATCCCGAACACCAGCAGGATCTGCGCCAGCGCACCCCACACCGGCAGGTCCAGCGCGGGCACGAACAGCGACAGCGGGGTGCGCAGCAGGGCCGGCCCCAGCGGATCCGCGGCGCGCACCGCGCCCAGGTCCTGCACCGGCCCGTACCCCCACGGCCGGTTCTGCACGTACTGCAGGAGCGCGGTCAGGCCGACCGCCCCCAGCGTCATCGGCAGCGCGGCGGCCCCGCGCCGGCGCAGCGGCTCGCGCACGGCGCCGTACAGCGGTCCCCACTCGGCGCGGGCCCAGCGGGCGAGCGTTCCCCTCACGTTTCCTCATCCCCGTACGGTCAGACGCGTGTCCAGGTGCCTGCGGTGCAGCCACTTCGGCAGTCCCGGGGCCTCCAGGAAGCCCTCCGCGCGGGCCGCGGCGAGGCCGATGCGCGGCAGGTCCGCGCTCTTCTCGAAGAGCAGGAACCGCGGTTCCCAGATGGGCCGGTACTTGGCGTTGGCGCGGTACAGCGACTCGATCTGCCACCAGCGGGAGAAGAAGCCGAGCAGCGACCGCCACAGCCTCAGCACCGGACCGGCGCCGAGGCGCGCACCACGTTCGAAGACCGACCTGAACATCGCGAAGTTGAGCGAGACCTGCGTGATCCCGGTCTCGCCGGACCGCCGCAGCAGCTCGATGACCATGAACTCCATCAGCCCGTTGTCGCAGTCCCGGTCCCGCCGCATCAGGTCCAGGGACAGCCCGGCCGGGCCCCAGGGCACGAACGACAGCAGCGCCCGCAGCCGCCCTTCGGCGTCCGTGCACTCCAGCATCACGCACCGGCCGTCGCCGGGGTCGCCGAGCCGGCCCAGCGCCATGCTGAAGCCGCGTTCGGTCGCGCCGTCGCGCCAGTCGTCGGCGCGCTCGACGAGGAACGCCATCTCGGCCGCCGGGATGTCCTCGTGCCGCCGGATCCGCACCCGGTACCCGGCCCGCCGCACCCGGTTGTACGCCTGCCGGACCGTGCGCATCGCCCGCCCCTCCAGCGTGAACTCGGCGATCTCCACGACCGCCTCGTCGCCGAGTTCCAGCGCGTCCAGCCCGTGCCGGGCGTAGACCGTCCCGGCCTCCTCGCTCGCGCCCATCACCGCCGGGATCCAGCCGTGCGCCCGCGCCTCGGCCAGCCACGGCGCGATCGCCCCCGGCCACGCCTCCGGGTCGCCGAGCGGATCCCCGGACGCCAGGCTCACCCCGCCCACGACGCGATAGGCGACGGCGGCCTTCCCGGTCGGCGACCACACCACGCTCTTCTCCCGGCGCAGCGCGAAGTAGCCGAGCGAGTCGCGCTCACCGTGCCGGTCCAGCAGGGTCCGCAGCCGTTTCTCGTCGTCCTCGGTGAGCGGGTCGACGGCCCGCCGGGAGCGGAAGGCGGCGTAGAGGACGGCGAGGACGAGGGCCGTGCTGAGCACGTTGACCGCCACGTTGGCCCAGCGGGGCGGCTCGATCCCCGGGAAACGGGACTCGTCGGCCGCCACCGACACCAGCCGCAGGGTGCCGTAGTACCAGCGCTCCCGGAACGTGGAGCGGGCCGCGTCCGGCGCCTGGTTGGTGACCGTCACCAGCAGTCCGGCCAGCAGGCTCGCGGCCAGGCCGCCGCAGACCGCCACGGTCGCCGCGAGCCGCGGGTTGGACCGGTCGCCCTTGGCGTAGAACTCCCGGCGGCCGGCGAGCAGCGCGCCCACGAAGGCGGCCGTCAGGACCAGGGAGACCCAGTTCTGCGCGTACCGCCGGATCTCCGGGAACGCCATGGCCAGTGCGAGCAGGGCCAGGAAGAGCCCGCTCACCACCAGGTTCAGGATCCACGCGGCCCGCTTGCGGCGCCGCATGGTGATCGCCAGGAAGGCGGTGAACACCCCGGAGGCGAAACCGGCCGTCAGCAGATACGGCGTGAAGAAGTCGTCCTGGTTGTGCCGGCGCACGTCCTGGCCGAGCGAGACCCACACCGCGCTGAGGAAGTTGACGAAGGCGACGGTCCGCAGATACCAGACGGCGAAGGCGCCGGCCCGCCGGGAAGTCCGGGTGGACCGCCCCGCCCGCTCCGCCACGGCAATTCGGGCATCTCCCATGAAGAGGATCATATGGCCACGGCCGGGACGAACCGCGCTTCTGTGGCCGGCTCCCGCTCCGGCCCCTCTGTTCGGGCGTGTTCGGGTGCCGGACCGGCCCCGGCCGGCCCGGCACCACCGGGCTACTCCTCCCCGGCCGCCGGGTCCTGCCCGGTCCCCGGCGTCTTCGGGCTGCCTGGCTCCGGGTCCTTCGCAGCCCCCGTGTCCGCCACGGTCGCCGGGTCCTTCACGGCCACCGGGTCCGCCACGGTCTCCGCGTCCTTCACGGCTTCCGTGTCCTGCCCGCTCCCCGGCTCCGGCTCCTCCCCGGCCGCCGGCTTCTCGGGCAGCTCCGCGGCCAGCGCGGCGGCGCTGCGGACGAGCGGCAGCGCCAGCAGCGCGCCCACGCCCTCGCCGACCTTCACGCCCTGCTCCAGCAGCGGCTCCAGCGCCATCCGGTCCAGTGCCTTCGCCTGGCCCGGCTCCCCGCTGGCGTGCCCGGCCAGCCACCAGTCCGGCGCCCGGAACGCCACCCGCTGGGCGACCAGCGCGCACGCGGCGGCCACCACCCCGTCCAGGACGACGGGCAGCTTGCGCACCGCGCACTGGAGCAGGAACCCGGTCATCGCCGCGAGGTCCGCCCCGCCCACGGCCGCGAGCAGCTGGAGCTGGTCCCCGAGTACCGGCCGGGCCCGCCGCAGCGCGTCCCGGACCGCCGCGCACTTGCGCATCCACGTCAGGTCGTCGATCGCCAGCCCGCCGCGCCCGGTCGCGACGGACGCGTCGGTCCCGCACAGCGCGGCGACCAGCACCGCCGCCGGCGTGGTCCCGCCCACGCTGACATCGCCGAGGACCACCAGGTCGGTGCCCGAGTCGGCCTCCTCGTCGGCGACCGCGACCCCGGCCAGCAGGGCGGCCTCGGCCTCCTCCGGGGTGAGCGCGTCCTCGATGTCGATCCGGCCGCTGCCCCGCCGCACCCGGTGCCGGGTCACATCCGGCGGGAAGGTGTCCGCCGGGCAGTCCACGGCCATGTCCACGACCCGTACGGGCACCTCCAGCCGGCGCGCGAGCACGGACACCGGGCTCGCGCCCTCCAGCACCGCCCGCACCAGCCGCTCCGCGCCGCCCGCCGGCCGCGCCGACACGCCCAGCCCGGCGACGCCGTGGTCGCCGGCGAACAGCACCACCCGCGGCCGTTCGACCGGCCGCACCGGCACCTCGCCCCGCGCGGCGGCCAGCCACTCGCCCAGCTCGTCCAGCCGGCCCAGGGCCCCGGGCGGCACGACCTGGCGCTCGCGCCGGGCCTCGGCGTCACGGCGCACGCCCCCGTCCGGGCGCTCGATCAGATCGGTGAAGTCGTCCAGATTAAGGCTGCTCATTCGCCGAACAGTACCGCCAGCGGGCGCACGCTCCCGCGGCACATCACCGCCCCGCCCGCACGCCGTCTTGGCACCGCGGACCGGTATCCCATACGTTCCGCTTTGCCGCGGAATGTCGCACAGGGAGCCGCCCATGCCGACCACGCCCCTCACCCCGCAGATCACCACCCCCCACGACCCCTTCCAGGAGCCGCGCCGCGCGGACTGCCCCTGGTGCGGCTCCCGGGCGCTGCGCACCCGGCTGCGCGCGCCCGACCCGCTGCGCCACCGGGCGGGCACCTTCGTCCTCGACGAGTGCGCCGACTGCGCCCACACCTTCCAGAACCCCCGGCTCAGCGCGGAGGGACTCGCCTTCTTCCGCCGGGACGCCTACGAAAGACAGCTGGCGGACCTCACCGCCCGCGTGCTGCCCGAGCGCGCGGTCCGGCGCCGGCACCGGGCCACCGCCCGGCGGCTGTCGGCGCTGCGCGAACCGGAGAGCTGGCTGGACGTCGGCACGGGCCACGCCCGGTTCCCCGAGGCGGCGAAGGAGTTCTTCCCCTACACCAGCTTCGACGGGCTGGACCCCACGGCGCGGGTGGAGCAGGCGCTGCTGGAGGGCCGCGTGGAGGAGGCGCACCGCGGCTATCTGACGACGCCCGGCATGACGGCCCGGCTGCGCGCCCGCTACGACGTCGTCACCATGTTCCACCACCTGGAGCACGCCCCCGACCCGCGCGCCGAACTCCGCGCCGCGCTGACCGTGCTGCGGCCCGGCGGCCACCTGGTCGTCGAAGTACCCGACCCGCGCAGCCTGTTCGCCGTACTCCTCGGCAAGTGGTGGCTCCCGCACGGCCAGCCGCGCCATCTGCACCTGCCGCCGCCGGCCAACCTGCGCGCCGAGCTCTCGGCCCTGGGCTGCGCGGTCCTCGTCACGGACCGCACGGACCCGCACGTGCCGTACGACCTCGCGGCGGCCGTCGCGCTGGCGCTGGCGCACGCCCGTCCGCCGCTGCGTCTGGCGGCGGCGCCGGTCCGCACGCTGGCCGCGGCCCTGGACCACGGATGCGCTCCGCTGCTGCGCCGGACGCGGTTCTCCAACGCGTACCGGATCGTCGCCCGCAAGGGCGCCGGGTGACCGCCGGCCGCTCACCCCCGCAGCACCAGCGCCTGCCCCGCCACCACCAGCACCACCTGCTCGCACTCCGCCGCGAACGCCGCGTTCAGCCGGCCCAGTTCGTCCCGGTAGCGGCGCCCGGACGCCGTCGCCGGGACGATCCCCGAGCCGACCTCGTTGGACACCGCCACCACGGACCGCCGGGTGCCGCGCACCGCCTCCGTCAGCTCCCGCACCCGCTCCCGCAGCGCCTTCTCGCCACCGCCCGCCCACTCCGCGTCGTCCCACGCCCCGACGGAGTCCATCACGTCCGTCAGCCACAGCGACAGACAGTCGACCAGCAGCGGCGGCCCGTCCTGCGCCAGCAGCGGTACCAGGTCGGTCGTCTCCGCCGTACGCCACGAGCCCGGCCGCCGCTCCCGGTGCGCGGACACCCGCGCCGCCCACTCGGTGTCCCCGGCGCGCGTGCCGCCCGTCGCCACGTACAGCACGTCCGGGAACGCCTCCAGGCGCCGCTCCGCCTCCACCGACTTGCCCGAGCGGGCCCCGCCCAGCACCAGTGTCCGGCGCGGCACGTCCGGCACCTCCTCGTACGCCCCGACCACCAGCGTCGAGCCGTCCGGCACCGCCCGCGCCCCGGCCGCCGCGAGCCGGCGCCGCAACTCCGCGCCGGGCGGCACGTCGTGGTCCAGGTGGACGGCGAGGACGTCCGTCGTGGGGCCGGCGGCACCGGCCGCCCGCAGCCGGGCGAGGGCGTCCGGGCGGTTCACCACGTCCGCGAGGACCATGTCGTAGGGCCGCGCCGCCGTCTGCTCCAGTCCGGCCGGCGACCCGCCCGGCGGCAGGTACAGCAGCCGCTGCCCGTCCGGCCCGGTCACCGCGTACCCGGTGCCGCCCGCGTCCATCGCCACGGCCCGCACTCGATGCCCCGTCAGCAGCGCCAACTCCCGCCCGTCCGGCACCCGGCCGGGCTGAGGCAGCCCGGCCGGCACCTCCACCGCCGGACCGTCGTGCGGGTGCGACAGCAGCACCTGCCGCACCCCGGCCAGCGAATGCCCGGCGCGCGCCGCCGCGAACGCCGCGCCCGGGGTCAGGTCGAGCAGCAGCGCGTCGTCCACGAGCACCGCGGTCGCGGCCCGCGCGCCGGGCCCGAGCGCGCTCGCGCAGGCGGCGCAGGAACAGTCGGGCCGCGGCAGTCCCGCGGGGGCACCGGTACCGAGCAGAGTGATGTCCACGGACCGATTTTCGCCTGTCCCGGCAGGTCTTGCGCTTCCGGCTAGGCTGCCAGCAGGTGTTGGATCAAAGGAGGCCCACATGACGGCATGGACGTGGCGGTTCGAGAAGGCCGACGGGACGGAGGTCCAGCCGGCGGTCCAGCCCGAGGAGTTCACCACCCAGGGCGACGCCGAGTCCTGGATCGGCGAGCAGTGGAAGGCGCTGCTGGAGGGCGGGGCCGACCAGGTGCGGCTGTTCGAGGAGAACACCGAGATCTACGGCCCGATGAGCCTGCACGCCGACGCGTGAGCGGCCGTATGGCGGGGTGAGGAGGCGGCGCCCTCCTCACTGCTCGCCCAGCGTCACCTCGGCGGTGTGCCCGGTGCCGTCCCGCAGGTACGTCACCGTGGTCCGCCGGCCCGGCCGGTCCGCGGCCAGCGCCTCGGACAGCGAGGTGATGGTGGTCAGCGGGGTGTCGCCCAGCCTGGTGATGACGTCGCCGGGGCGCAGGCCCGCCCGGTCGGCCGCGCCGCCGGCCCGGACGCTGACCACCGCCACCCCGGCCGGCCGGTACCGGTCGTCCACGACCGTGCGGGCGGTGATGCCGAGGGCCGCCCGCCCGGAGTCGACGACCTCGCCGTGCCGCACGATCTGGCCGGCGACCGTGCGGACCAGGGACGCCGGGATCGCGAAGCCGATGCCGGGCGCGGCGCTGCCGCCGAGGCCCGGGTCGGCCGCGGCGAGCGTCGGGATGCCGATCACCCGCCCGTCCAGGCCGACCAGGGCGCCGCCGCTGTTGCCGGGGTTGATCGCGGCCGACGTCTGCACCATGTTCGCGATCGTGGCGCCCGTGCCGCCGCCCTCGCTGCCCTCGCTGACGGTCCGTCCGGTCGCCGAGACGATGCCCTGCGTCACGCTGGACGACAGCCCCAGCGGCGAGCCCATGGCCAGCACGATCTGGCCGGCCTCCACCTTCTCGGAGTCCCCGAACACCGCCGGCTTCAGCCCGTCGGGCACCCGGTCCAGCCGGACCACGGCGAGGTCCTGCTCCGGGTAGGAGTAGACGAGGGTCGCGGTGAGCGGCTCCTCGCTGCTGGCGGTGGTCACCTGGAAGGTCTTCTCCGCGCCGACCACGTGCGCGTTGGTGACGATGTGCCCCTTGTCGTCGTACACCACCCCGGAGCCCAGGTCGCGGCTGGCCTGGATCTGCACGACCGACGGCAGGACATCCCTGATCACCTGCTGGTAGCGGTCCTGGAGATCGGTCGCGGCCGTCGGCACGGCCGCCCCGGTGGCCGCCGGGGCGTCCCGTCCGGCCAGGGCGACGGGACCGGAGCAGCCGGCGGCCGGGGCCGCGCAGCACAGGAGCGCGACGGCGAAGACGGCCGTCCGCGGCGCGCGGGTACGGGAAGCGTCCATGCCCCGAGTCTCACCGCGCCGTGATCACCCGGCCCGCGCTGTTGCCCCGAACGGGCTCAGGGCCTCCCTTACGGAGTACCCCGGACGCGGGACGGAGCACACCGGACGCGCGGGCCCCGGGCCCGGACGGCAGCCCCCAGGGCCGGCCTGATCCGGACGGAAGACCCTAGCCCCGTACGCCGCACAGGTGCAGCAGCGCCGCCACCCCGCGGTAGGGGTCCGTGCGGCCGGCCCGCTCCTCGACCGCGAGCAGCGTCCCCAGGTCGTCGGGCAGCGCCGCCTCCTGCGCGGCCGTGTCCGTGAAGACCCGCACGCCGTACCAGGCGCGCAGCGGCGCGGCGATGCCGTCGAGCGTGGCGGTCAGGGCGGCCAGCCGGTCGGCGCGGACGTCCAGGCCGAGGCGGTTCTGGTAGGCGGTCGTGTCGAAGGCGGCCAGGGCGCCCGCCCAGTCACCGCCGAGACCCGGGCGCATGGCGAGCGCGTCGCCGTTGCGGACCAGCAGGGAGAGCAGACCGCCCGGGGCCAGCATCCGCGCCAGGCCCGCCACCAGCGGGTCGGGCTCCGTCACGTACATCAGGACGCCGTGGCACAGCACCACGTCGAAGCTGCCCGGCAGGAAGTGCACACCGGTGTCCCGCCCGTCGCCCTGCACCAGCCGCACCCGCTCCCGGATGCCCTCCGGTTCCCGGGCCACGGCCTGGCGGGCGGCGGCGACCAGCACCGGGTCCTGCTCGACGCCGGTGACGTGGTGGCCGAGCCGGGCCAGCCGCAGCGCCTGCGCGCCCCGGCCCATCCCCACGTCGAGCACCCGCAGCCGCCGCCCGACCGGGAACCGCCCGGCTATCTGCTCGTCCAGCTGCCGGGCCACCAGCTCCCGGCTCACGACATCGCGCAGGCCGCCCGGCCCGTCCGGCCGGGCGTCGGCCGCGCCCCCGGTGACAGCCTCTGCGCTCAGGGCCGCTCTCCGCGCTTGACCTGCGGCTTCGGCAGCCGGAGCCGGCGCATCTGGAGCGAGCGCATCAGCGCGTAGGCCACCGCGCCGCGGGTGTTCTGGTCCGGGAAGCGCTCCGCGAGCCGCTTGCGCAGCCGGAAGCCGCTCACCGCCGCGTCCAGCACGATCAGCACGATCACGATCAGCCACAGCAGCAGCGCCACGCTCTGGATGGAGGGCACCCGCACCACGCTCAGCACCAGGATGACCACGGCGAGCGGCAGGAAGAACTCCGCCACGTTGAACCGGGAGTCCACCCAGTCCCGGGCGAAGCGGCGGACCGGGCCCTTGTCCCGGGCGGGCAGATAACGCTCGTCGCCGCTGGCGAGGGACTGGCGCTGCCGCTCCAGGGCTTGCCGCCGTTCCTCGCGCCGGCGCTGTGCTGCCTCCTTGCGGTTCGTCGGCGTGGAGGCGACGCTGCGGCGCTGGGGCCGGGCCTCACTGCGCTTGGGCGTGGGCCGGCCCTTGGGGGCCTGCGGGTCGCGGGGCTGCTTGGAGTCGGTCACCGGCGCCTTGTCGGCGGGGGCCTTCTCTTCCTTGGCACGGCTACGGAACACAAAACCCAAGGGTAAGGGCTGCACCGGCATGGACCCCAGCCCCGCGGGGAACGATCCGGCAACACCGGGCGTCTGTAGGGGACGGAGGGAGGAGATCGGGGTGGGATCACCTACTCCTCGCGCCGGAGCGGGACGGTCCGCGGTCGTCCTCGGGGAGGAGCGCATCACCCCGCGAACAGTGCGGTAATGGAGACAGGGCCCGTACTGTGGGTCTTGTCGCAGGTTCGGTGAGCTGGAGTCCGTCAGAAGGGGGCGCGCGAAGCCCATGAGCGGTGTCATGAAGCGTATGGGGATGATCTTCCGCGCGAAGGCGAACAAGGCCCTTGACCGGGCCGAGGACCCGCGCGAGACCCTCGATTACTCCTACCAGAAGCAGATCGAGCTGCTGCAGAAGGTGCGGCGCGGCGTCGCCGACGTGGCGACCAGCCGCAAGCGCCTGGAGCTCCAGCTCAACCAGCTCCAGCAGCAGTCCGGCAAGCTGGAGGACCAGGGCCGCAAGGCGCTCGCGCTCGGCCGGGAGGATCTGGCCCGCGAGGCGCTGTCCCGCAGGGCCGCCCTCCAGCAGCAGGTCACGGACCTGGAGTCGCAGCACGCCACCCTCCAGGGCGAGGAGGAGAAGCTCACCCTGGCGGCCCAGCGCCTCCAGGCCAAGGTGGACGCCTTCCGCACCAAGAAGGAGACCATCAAGGCCACCTACACCGCGGCCCAGGCCCAGACCCGCATCGGCGAGGCGTTCTCCGGCATCTCCGAGGAGATGGGCGACGTGGGCCTCGCCATCCAGCGCGCCGAGGACAAGACCGCCCAGCTCCAGGCCCGGGCCGGCGCCATCGACGAACTGCTCGCCTCGGGTGCCCTGGACGACCAGTCCGGGATGCAGAAGGACGACATCCAGGCCGAGCTGGACCGGCTCTCCGGTGGTACGGATGTAGAGCTGGAACTGCAGCGCATGAAGGCCGAGCTGGCCGGGGGCTCCCCGCAGCAGGCTCTCGAGGGCGGCACCGGTCAGGGGCAGTCCCAGCAGCAGCCGCAGGACACCCCGCGCTTCGACAAGCAGTAACCGGTCCGACGCCGGGGTCCGAGCCGATGGAGGCCGACGTGATCGTACGGATCATGGGGGAGGGCCAGGTGAGGCTGGACGACGCCCACCTCGCCGAGCTGAACAGGCTGGACGACGAGCTGCTGGCCGAGGTGGAGAGCGGTGACGGCGAGGGGTTCCGCCGCACGCTCGCCGCGCTGCTGGACGCCGTCCGCCGCTCCGGCACGCCGCTGCCCGACGACGCGCTGGAGCCCTCCGAACTGATCCTGCCGTCCCCGGACGCCACCCTGGAGGAGGTCCGCTCCCTCCTCGGCGACGACGGCCTCATCCCGGGCTGACCGGCCCAGGTCCCGGTCCGGGGACCGGTGCGCGAAGGGCGCCGTACTGTTCCCCCGTGAGCACTCTCGACCGCGCCCGGTGCGGCCTCAAGGCCCACCCGCTGGCCCTGGACGCGGCCCTGGCCGCGGCCGTCCTCGTCTGCATGGTCGCCGGCTCCTTCGCGGTGCCGCGCGACGGGCACGGCGTGACCTGGGGCGTGCACACTCCGGACGTCCTCAGCCTGCTGCTCATGCCGGCCGGCGCCGCGGCGCTCGTCTTCCGCCGCCGCGCGCCCCGCACGGTCCTCGCGTTCACCGGCACGGTCTCCGTGGTCGAGTGCGTCACCGGCGACCCGCGCGCCCCGGTCGCGATGTCCGCCGTCGTCGCCTTGTACACCGTCGCCGCGACCACCGACCGCCCCACCACCTGGCGCCTCGGCCTGCTCACCATGACCGTGCTGACGGCCGCCGCCATGCTCGCCGGCCCGCTGCCCTGGTACGCCCAGGAGAACCTCGGCGTCCTCGCCTGGACCGGCATCGGCGCCACCGCGGGCGACGCCGTGCGCAGCCGCCGCGCGGTCGTCCAGGCCATCCGGGACCGCGCCGAACGCGCCGAACGCACCCGCGAGGAGGAGGCCCGCCGCCGGGTCGCCGAGGAACGGCTGCGCATCGCCCGTGACCTGCACGACGTCGTCGCCCACCACATCGCCCTGGTCAACGTCCAGGCCGGGGTCGCCGCCCACGTCATGGACAAGCGGCCCGACCAGGCCAAACAGGCCCTGGCCCATGTCCGCGAGGCCAGCCGCAGCGCGCTGGAGGAGCTGCGCGCCACCGTCGGCCTGCTGCGCCAGTCCGGCGACCCGGAGGCCCCCACCGAGCCCGCCCCCGGCCTGAGCCGGCTGCCGGACCTCGCGGCCACCTTCCGCAGCGCCGGCCTCCCGGTGGAGGTGGCCGGCGCCGGCCAGGGCGGCGAGCTGCCCGCCGCCGTCGACCTGGCCGCCTACCGGATCGTGCAGGAGGCGCTGACGAACGTGCAGAAGCACGCGGGACCCGGCGCCCGGGCCGAGGTCAGCGTCGTACGCGTCGGCCCCGCGCTGGAGGTCACCGTGCTGGACGACGGCTCCGGAACGCCCGGGGTGCCCGAGGCCGGCGGCGGGCACGGGCTGCTCGGCATGCGCGAGCGGGTCGGCGCCCTGGGCGGCACCCTGACCACCGGACCCCGCTACGGCGGCGGTTTCCGCGTCCATGCGATCCTGCCCGTCAAGACGCCGCCGGCCCCAGGGGAGCCCGTATGACCATCCGTGTCCTGCTCGCCGACGACCAGGCCCTGCTGCGCAGCGCGTTCCGGGTGCTGGTCGACTCCGAGCCCGACATGGAGGTGGTGGGCGAGGCGTCCGACGGCGCGGAGGCGGTCCGGCTGGCCCGGGAACAGGCCGCCGACGTGGTCCTGATGGACATCCGGATGCCCGGCACCGACGGGCTCGCCGCCACCCGGATGATCAGCGACGACCCCGCCCTGGCCCAGGTCCGCGTGGTCATCCTGACCACCTTCGAGGTGGACGACTACGTGGTGCGGGCGCTGCGCGCCGGCGCCTCCGGCTTCCTAGGCAAGGGCAGCGAACCGGAGGAGCTGCTGAACGCCATCCGGATCGCGGCCGGCGGCGAGGCCCTGCTGTCCCCGGCCGCCACCAAGGGCCTGATCGCCCGCTTCCTCGCCCGCGCGGACGACGGCGACGGCTCCGGCCCGGCCCGCGCCGAGCGGCTGGGCGCGCTCACCGGCCGGGAGCGGGAGGTCCTCGTCCAGGTCGCCGGCGGTCTGTCCAACGACGAGATCGCCGAGCGCCTGGCGGTCAGCCCGCTGACGGTGAAGACGCACGTCAACCGGGCCATGGCCAAGCTGGGCGCCCGGGACCGGGCACAGCTCGTCGTGATCGCGTACGAGTCGGGGCTGGTCCGTCCGAGGAGGGACTGACCTCCACCCGCGTGTACTGCGCGCGGAGTAGGGGCCCGGCACCGGAACGGGACCTGGGGCCTACGGAACGGGCCCTCGGCATGGCCCAAGGTGGTGCAGTGGGCGTCCGCCCGCGCCCCCCGCCGCTTCTGCCGCTCCCAGAAGAGAGACCCTGACCCATGTCCTGGCTGTCCCGGTTCAGCCTCGCGCAGCGCGCCCTCGTCGGGCTCGTGTCGCTGATCGTGCTCGCCTTCGGGCTGATCGCGATACCCCAGATCAAGCAGCAGTTGCTGCCCACCATCGAACTGCCCATGGTGTCGGTGATCGCGCCGTACCAGGGCGCCTCGCCCGACGTGGTCGAGAAGCAGGTCGTCGAGCCCATCGAGGACAACCTCCAGGGCGTCGACGGCGTCACCGGCGTCACCTCCACGGCGAGCGAGGGCAACGCCGTGATCATGGCGTCCTTCGACTACGGCAACGACACCAAGCGGATCATCTCCGACGTCCAGCAGGCCGTGAACCGGGCCCGCAACCAGCTCCCGGACGACGTCGACCCGCAGGTCGTCTCCGGCTCCACCGACGACATGCCGACCGTGGTCCTGGCCGTCACCTCCGGCAAGGACCAGCAGGCGCTCGCCGACCAGCTCGACACGACGGTCGTACCGGCCCTGAAGGACATCGACGGCGTCGGCCGCGTCCAGGTCACGGGCGTACGCGACCTCCAGGTCACCGTCACCCCGGACGACGCGAAGCTGGCGCGGGCCGGGCTCACCCCGGCCGCCCTCGCCCAGGCCCTCCAGGCGGGCGGCGCCACCGTCCCGGCCGGCTCCTTCGACGAGGACGGCGTGGGGCGCACCGTCCAGGTCGGCGGCGGCTTCACCTCACTGCGGCAGATCGAGGACCTGCGGATCGCCGGCGCGGACGGGAAGAAGCCCGTGCGCCTCGGTGACGTGGCCGCCGTCGCCAAGCGGCCGGCCCCGGCCGACTCCCTCACCCGCACCGACGGCCGGCCCAGCCTCGCCGTCAACGTCACCATGGACCACGAGGGCAGCGCGGTCTCCATATCCGACGCGGTCCACGACAAGCTGCCCGGGCTGCGCGCGGACCTCGGCGCGGGCGCGAAGCTCACGGTCGTCAGCGACCAGGGCCCGGCCGTGTCCAAGTCCATCAAGGGCCTGACCACGGAGGGCGCGCTCGGTCTGCTCTTCGCGGTCCTGGTGATCCTGCTCTTCCTGGCGTCGGTCCGCTCGACCCTGGTCACGGCGGTGTCCATCCCGCTGTCCGTGGTCCTCGCCCTGCTCGTGCTGTGGACCCGCGGCCTGTCGCTGAACATGCTGACGCTGGGCGCGCTGACCATCGCCGTCGGCCGGGTGGTGGACGACTCGATCGTGGTCCTGGAGAACATCAAGCGGCACCTCGGCTACGGCGAGGAGCGCAAGGAGGCCATCCTCACCGCGGTCCGCGAGGTGGCGGGCGCGGTCACCTCCTCCACCCTCACCACCGTCGCCGTGTTCCTGCCGATCGGCCTGGTCGGCGGCATGGT
The DNA here is from genome assembly GCF_055566335.1 of Streptomyces sp. NPDC027672. Lineage (NCBI taxonomy): Bacteria > Bacillati > Actinomycetota > Actinomycetes > Kitasatosporales > Streptomycetaceae > Streptomyces > Streptomyces sp. NPDC027672. Next base: position 182,677 of record NZ_JBVHSO010000007.1, read on the forward strand.
GGGCGCGCTGTTCGGCTCGTTCAGCATCACCGTGACGGCGGCCCTGCTGGCCTCCCTGGTGGTCTCGCTGACGGTCGTGCCGGTCCTGTCGTACTGGTTCCTGCGCGCCCCGAAGGGCACGCCCGCGGACGCGGCCCAGGCCCGCCGCGAGGCCGAGGAGAAGGAGGCGAACAGCCGGCTCCAGCGCGCCTACGTCCCGGTCCTGCGGTTCGCCACGCGCCGCCGCCTCACCAGCGTGCTCATCGCGATCGTCGTCCTGGTCGTCACCTTCGGCATGTCCGGCCTGCTGAAGACGAACTTCTTCGACCAGGGCGAGCAGCAGGTCCTCACCGTCAAGCAGAAGCTGAAGCCCGGCACCGGCCTCGCCGCCACCGACGCGCAGGCCCGGCGGGTGGAGAAGCTGCTCGCCGCCACCGACGGCGTCAAGGACTACCAGGTCACCGTCGGCTCCTCCGGTTTCATGGCGGCCTTCGGCGGCGGCACCGACACCAACCAGGCGTCGTACCAGGTGATGCTGGAGGACTCGGCCTCCTACGACGAGGTGCAGCGGCACCTCGAGGACGGGCTGAAGAAGCTGGACGGCATCGGGACGACCACCGTGTCGGCCGGTGACGGCTTCGGCAGCCAGGACCTGAGCGTGGTGGTGAAGGCGTCCGATGCCAAGGCGCTGCGCACCGCGGCGGAGCAGGTCCGCTCCACGGTCGCCGGCCTCGACCACGTCACCGACGTCACCAGCGACCTCGCCCAGAGCGTGCCGCGGATCTCGGTGAAGGCGAAGCCCGCCGCGGCGGCGGCCGGGTTCGACGAGCAGAAGCTGGGCGCCGCGGTGGCGCAGGCGGTGCGCGGCACGACGGCGGCCAAGGCGGTCCTGGACGACACCGAGCGGGACGTCGTCGTCCGGTCGGCGAAGCCCGCGACCACGCTGGCCCAGCTCCGCAAGCTGCCCCTCGGCCCGGTGCGGCTGAGCGACGTCGCCACGGTGAAGCTGGTGGACGGCCCGGTGTCCATGACCCGTATCGACGGGCAGCGCGCGGCCACCGTCACGGCCCGGCCGACGGGCGACAACACGGGCGCGATCAGCACCAAGCTGCAGTCGAAGATCAAGGACCTGAAGCTGCCGGCGGGCGCCACGGCCGAGATCGGCGGTGTCAGCTCCGACCAGGACGACGCGTTCAAGAACCTGGGCCTGGCCATGCTCGCGGCGATCGCGATCGTCTTCATGCTGCTGGTGGCGACCTTCCGCTCGCTCGCCCAGCCGCTGATCCTGCTGGTCTCCGTCCCGTTCGCGGCGACCGGCGCGATCGGTCTGCTGGTGGCCACCGGCACCCCGATGGGCGTGCCCGCGATGATCGGCATGCTGATGCTGATCGGCATCGTGGTGACCAACGCGATCGTGCTGATCGACCTGATCAACCAGTACCGCGCACAGGGGTACGGCGTGGTGGAGGCCGTGATCGAGGGCGGCCGGCACCGGCTCCGCCCGATCCTGATGACCGCGCTGGCGACCATCTTCGCGCTGCTCCCGATGGCCCTGGGCGTCACCGGCGAGGGCGGCTTCATCGCCCAGCCGCTGGCCGTGGTGGTCATCGGCGGCCTGATCACCTCGACCCTGCTGACCCTGCTCCTGGTGCCGACGCTCTACGCCATGCTGGAGCTGCGCAAGGAGCGCCGGGCGAAGAAGCGCGCGGCGAAGCGGCGGCCGGCGGCGGAGAAGACGCCGGAGCCCGCCGGGGTGTGATCCCCGCCGGGGTGTGACGGGTACGGAAAAGGGCCGGGTCTCCTTGCGAGGCCCGGCCCTTGTGCGTCCGTTACGGCAGCGCCAGCATCCGCTCCAGCGCCAGCTTGGCGAACGCCTCCGTCTCCTTGTCGACCTCGATCCGGTTGACCAGGGTGCCCTCGGCGAGGGACTCCAGGGCCCAGACCAGGTGGGGCAGGTCGATGCGGTTCATGGTCGAGCAGAAGCAGACCGTCCGGTCGAGGAAGACGATCTCCTTGTCCTCGGGCGCGAAACGGTTCGCCAGCCGGCGCACCAGGTTCAGCTCCGTGCCGATGGCCCACTTGGAGCCGGCCGGGGCGGCTTCGAGGGTCTTGATGATGTACTCGGTCGAGCCGACGTAGTCCGCCGCGGCGACGACCTCGTGCCGGCACTCGGGGTGCACCAGCACGTTCACCCCCGGGACGCGCTCGCGCACGTCCTGGACCGACTCCAGGCTGAACCGGCCGTGCACGGAGCAGTGGCCGCGCCACAGGATCATCTTGGCGGCGCGCAGCTCGTCCGCGGTCAGGCCGCCGTCCGGCTTGTGCGGGTTGTAGACCACGCAGTCGTCCAGGGACATGCCCATGTCGCGGACGGCGGTGTTGCGGCCCAGGTGCTGGTCCGGCAGGAACAGGACCTTCTCCCCCTGCTCGAAGGCCCAGTCCAGGGCGCGCCGGGCGTTGGAGGAGGTGCAGATGGTGCCGCCGTGCTTGCCGGTGAACGCCTTGATGTCGGCGGAGGAGTTCATGTACGAGACCGGCACCACCTGCTCGGCCACGCCGGCCTCGGTCAGCACGTCCCAGCACTCGGCGACCTGCTCGGCGGTCGCCATGTCGGCCATGGAGCAGCCGGCGGCGAGGTCGGGCAGGACCACCTTCTGGTCGTCGGAGGTCAGGATGTCCGCCGACTCGGCCATGAAGTGCACACCGCAGAAGACGATGTACTCGGCCTCCGGGCGGGCGGCGGCGTCCCGGGCCAGCTTGAAGGAGTCGCCCGTGACGTCGGCGAACTGGATGACCTCGTCGCGCTGGTAGTGGTGGCCGAGCACGAAGACCTTGTCACCCAGCTTGGCCTTGGCGGCGCGGGCGCGCTCGACCAGCCCGGGGTCGGAGGGCGACGGCAGGTCACCGGGGCACTCGACGCCCCGCTCGCTCTTCGGGTCGGCCTCGCGGCCGAGCAGCAGCAGGGCGAGCGGGCTCGGCTGCACGTCGAGTTCCGGGGTCTGGGCGGTGGTCACGGCACGCACCCTTTCTACTTTTCGTCTAACTGACGCTATCTATCATAGCTGGTTCACGTCACTTTGACGATGGCGATAGCGTCGATGTGACGTGAATCCCCCCGGCCTCCGCTCCGGGCCGCTGTCCGCCCGACGGGCCGTGTGCGAGCATGAGGAGGGAAGTGAAAACGCGACAACGCGAATGCCCGGCCCGGAATGAATCCGCGGAATCGCCGGTTGCACTCGTCGGCAAGCAGTCTCCGTACAACCCGGGAGAGATGTAGATGTCCGTATCGGACGAGACCACCACCGTCACCGACGGCATCATCCTGACCGACGCCGCGGCGGCCAAGGTCAAGGCCCTGCTCGACCAGGAAGGCCGCGACGACCTCGCGCTGCGCGTCGCCGTCCAGCCCGGCGGCTGCTCCGGCCTGCGCTACCAGCTCTTCTTCGACGAGCGCTCGCTCGACGGCGACGTGGAGAAGGACTTCGGCGGGGTCAAGGTCGTCACGGACCGGATGAGCGCCCCGTACCTCGGCGGCGCCACCGTCGACTTCGTGGACACGATCGAGAAGCAGGGCTTCACGATCGACAACCCGAACGCGACGGGCTCCTGCGCCTGCGGCGACTCCTTCAGCTGAGCCGCGATCCGACCGAAGAAGGCGGCGGCCCCCCTCGGGGGGCCGCCGCCTTCGCGTCGCGCGCCGGCCGGCGCGGTGGCACCGGTCAGCGCGGCGTCGCCGGTACGGCCGGGCGGAGCGCGCCCGGGGAAGCCTGCGGGATCGCCCTGCCGTCCGTGCCGACCACCGCCCGCCCGGCCGGCGGGGCGGCGAGCGTCACCGTCCGCACGTACTCCTTGGCGATCAGTACGCACACCCGGTCCGGCCAGGGCCGCTCGGTGACCGTCACCGTCACCCGGTCGCCGCTCTCCCGCGCCGACGCGTCGTAGTCGGCGCACACCCCGCCGAAGAAGCGCACCCGCAGGGTCCGCCCGTCGGCCGTGTACGAGGTCACCGGCACGCTCCGGCTCTTGCCGGACGTGGGCGGCGGGGCGAGGTACTCCGGGACGACCGCCGGATACGTCACCGTGAACGCGCCGTCCGCCCCGGACCCGCGCACCCGGAACAGCCAGGACGGCACCAGCGCCGGCCGCCCGCCGGCCGACCGCGCGGCCAGCCCGAACACCGCCTGGTCCACCGTGGCCGTGCCACCGCCGGCCGGCCGCTCAGGCGCCCCCGTGGACGCCCCGCACGGCTGCTCCAGCCGGTCCTTCAAAGGCACCGGGCTCGCGCACCCGCCGGTTCCCATCCGGTGCCCGTCCCGCGCCTTGCCGTTCAGCAGCTCCAGCGTCTTCGCGGCGCCCAGCACGGGATAGACGGCGCCCTTCACCGGCGCGCTCAACCGCCCGTGCCCGCCGACCAGTTCACCCGTGCGGCCGACGGTCAGGCCGGTCGTCCAGCCGTACGTGGGCAGTCCGCCCACCACCGGGTCCGCGTCGACCACCCGCTGGGCACCCTGGACCCGGCTCGCGTCGGTCCGCGCGCCGCCCAGCCCCGCCGCCGCCAGCACCGGCGCCGCCGCCGCCTCGGCGTCGGCCGCGCTCACCGGGGCACCGGCCGGGCGGCCCGGGTCCGGGGCGCACACGGTCACCTTGCGGCAGTCGTCGGTGCCCGGCGCGTACCGGCTGTACGACCAGTTCCCCGGCGCGTCCCGGTCCACCGTCAGACGCGGCCCGGAGCCGTCCTGGCCGCCCACCCGCCAGCTCCGCCCCTCGGCCACCGGCGCCCCGTCCAGGCCGAGCGCCTTCGCCAGCCGGACCACGCGCTCCCGGCCGACCTCGCCCGCCGGCGCGTAGACCGCCGCCGTACCGGGCCCGGCCGGCAGCTCGCCCGCGGCCACGTACCGGACGCCGGACGGGTCCGGCTCGCCCGGCGCGATACCGCCGTCGCCGTCCGCGGCCGGGCCGTCCAGCGCGAGCGGCGGGGGAGTGCCGTGGCCGGACGCGGCCGGGGCGCTCCCGCCCTGGCCGCCCGGTCCGCCGCCCGCCGCCAGGCAGGCGCCGCCGCCCCCGGCCAGCAGGACGGCCGCGACGGCGCAGGCGACGGCGGCGGGCGACCGCCGCCGCCCGGCCGCGCGTCCGCCGTCCGCGGTGACCCGCTGCCCGGCCGCGGCCGCCGCCGCACCCTGTCCGGACGCCTTCGCCGCCCCGGTCGTCCCGGCTGCCTCGTCTACGCCGTGTGTCTCGGACGCCTCTGATGCCTCGGATGCCTTCGGAACCGCCGCGTCGCCGGGGTCCTCGGGCTGCTCGGTGTTCACCGCATCGCTCCTCGCTGGGTCGGGTCCGGCCGTCCCCGCGCGGGGACGGTGATGGGACGCGGGAGAGGAGCGCGCGGTTCCCGGGCACGCGCCCGGCGGGTCAGTCGCCGTAGTCCGACATCGCGTCCAGCAGCCGGGCCGACCGCGCCGGCACGCTGACCCCGTGGATGCGGGACGGGGACACCGGACCGGGCTCGGCCCGCTCCGGTACCGCCCAGTGCGGGGCCATGCGGGCGCAGTCGCCGCGCAGCGAGGCGAGGCCGCCGCCGGACTCGGCCGGCGCGGAGGGAAGGGCCTTGGGGTTCGTCATGACCGCACCGTACGCACGCCGCGGACCGCGGAGAAAGATCTACTATCGGGTAGTTTCGTCAACTTCAGCGGCGGCGGCCGACCGGGTAGCGTGAACTGTCAACGCCGTCTCCCGCAGGAGAGTCCCCGTCGTGCGCATCGCAGTCACCGGCTCCATCGCCACCGACCACCTCATGACCTTCCCCGGCCGTTTCGCCGACCAGCTCGTCGCGGACCAGCTGCACACGGTCTCGCTCTCCTTCCTGGTCGACAACCTCGACGTGCGCCGCGGCGGCGTCGGAGCCAACATCGCCTTCGGCATGGGCCAGCTCGGCACCCGGCCGGTCCTGGTCGGCGCCGCCGGCCCCGACTTCGACGACTACCGCGCCTGGCTCGACCGGCACGGTGTGGACACCGAGTCGGTCCGCATCTCCGAGACCCTGCACACCGCCCGGTTCGTGTGCACCACCGACGCCGACCACAACCAGATCGGCTCCTTCTACACCGGCGCGATGAGCGAGGCCCGGCTGATCGAGCTGAAGACCGTGGCGGACCGCGTCGGCGGCCTCGACCTGGTCCTCATCGGCGCCGACGACCCCGAGGCGATGCTCCGCCACACGGAGGAGTGCCGCTCCCGGAACATCCCGTTCGCCGCCGACTTCTCCCAGCAGATCGCCCGGATGGAGGGCGAGGAGATCCGGACACTGCTGGACGGCGCGACCTACCTGTTCTCCAACGAGTACGAGAAGGGGCTCATCGAGTCCAAGACCGGCTGGAGCGACACGGAGATCCTGTCCAAGGTCGGCCACCGGATCACCACGCTCGGCTCGCGCGGCGTACGCGTCGAGCGCTCCGGCGAGGACCCGATCGAGGTCGGCTGCCCGGAGGAGGAGCGCAAGGCCGACCCCACGGGCGTCGGCGACGCCTTCCGCGCGGGCTTCCTGTCCGGGCTGGCCTGGGGCGTCCCGCTGGAGCGGGCGGCGCAGATCGGCTGCATGCTCGCGACGCTGGTCATCGAGACCGTGGGGACGCAGGAGTACCAGCTACGGCGGGCCCACTTCATGGAGCGGTTCGTGAAGGCGTACGGCGAGGACGCCGGCCGGGAAGTCCGCGCCCACCTCGGCTGAGGTCCCCGCGGAGGCGCCTCCCGCGGCCCCGGCCCGGGGGGCGTCTCAGCCCGCCCTGCGGACCACGTACGCCGTGCCGCGGTCCGCCGGCTCCTCGCCCACGTACTCCTGGCCCCGCATCTCGCACCACGCCGGGATGTCCAGGCGGGCCGCCTCGTCGTCGGACAGGACGCGGACCGTGCCGCCCACCGGCACGTCGCCGATCACCTTCGCCAGTTCGATGACCGGGATCGGGCAGCGCTTGCCGAGGGAGTCGACCACCAGGTCCTCCCGGCCCGCCCCCGGACCCGCCTGGGTGACCGGGGCCGGGGTGCCCAGCTTCTCCCGCACCCCGGCCACGGCTTCCGGCAGCACCCGCAGGAACCGCTCCACGTCCGCCTCGGCCGTCCCCGCTGGCAGGGACACCCGGACGTTGCCCTCGCTCAGCACGCCCATCGCCTTCAGCACATGGCTGGGTGTCAGCGTGCCGCTCGTGCAGGAGGAGCCGGAGGAGACCGCGAAGCCGGCCCGGTCCAGCTCGTGCAGCAGCGCCTCGCCGTCGACGTAGAGGCAGGAGAAGGTGACGATCCCGGGCAGCCGGTGCCCGGCGTCGCCGACCACCTCCGTGTCCGGCACCAGCCGCGGCACCCGGGTGCGGATCCGCTCCGTCAGCTCCCGCAGCCGTACCGCCTCCTGGGCCGCCTCGGCCCGCACCGCGCGCAGCGAGGCCACGGCCGCCACGATCGCCGGGATGTTCTCGAACCCGGGCGCCCGGCCCGACTCCCGTTCGTCCACCGGCCCCCGCGCGGCGAACCGCACTCCCTTGCGCACGACGAGCAGTCCGACCCCGGCCGGCCCGCCCCACTTGTGCGCGCTGGCCGCGAGCAGCGACCAGTCGCCCTCGACCGGCCCCCAGCCCAGCGACTGCGCCGCGTCCACCAGCAGCGGCACCCCGGCGGCCCGGCACACCTCGGCCACCCGGGCCACCGGCTGCACGGTGCCCACCTCGTGGTTGGCCGACTGCAGGCAGGCCAGCGCGGTGTCCGCCCGGAGCGCCGCCTCGTACGCCGAAGGGGTGACGGCTCCCGCCCGGTTGACGGCCACCCGGGTGACGCTCCCGCCCTCCGCCTCGAACTCCTCGGCCGCATGGAGGACGGAGGAGTGTTCGACCGCTGACACGATCAGGTGGCGTCCGGTCCGGCGCCGCCCGGCCAGCGCCCCCGCGATCCCGGTGTGCACGGCCCGGGTGCCGGACGGGGTGAAGACCAGCTCGTCGGCCCGGCACCCGACGGCCTCGGCGGCGGCCTCGCGCGCGGCGTCCAGCAGCATCCGCGCCCTGCGCCCCTCCCGGTACAGCCGCGCGGGATCCGCCCATCCCTCGTCCAGGGAGGCCGACAGCGCCTGGCGGGCGACGGGGTGGAGAGGGGTGGCGGAGGCTGCGTCGAAGTAGGCCATACGGCAACGTTAAGACCCCGGCGGAGGCGGTCCGTCCGCAGGCGTGAAACGGTCGCGTTGACGGCCGCGGCGTGGAGTGCGACCAGCGCTGACGTACCCGCAGCCGCCAATCCAGCGAACCACCCCACCCAGTAGGCACCCCTCCCCGCGAACCCTCGGAGAGGGTGGGCTAGGGTTTGGTCCGCATAAACATCCAAACCCCTGCCCGACGCAGGGCGGCGACCGACCAGCGAGAAGGCCGCAGCCGACCGCGCGGGCGAGACTCTCGGGAAGGCGCTACGTGAGTCCCAACGGCTCCGACCGCTCGCCGCGGCGCCCGATGCGGCGGAAGCTGCTGCAGGCACTGACCGCGGGCCTGGTCCTGGCGACCGCAACCGGTTGCACATACAAGGACTTCCCCCGCCTTGGCATGCCCACCCCGACCACGGAAGAGGCTCCGCGGATCCTCTCCCTATGGCAGGGCTCCTGGGCTGCCGCGCTCGCCGTCGGCGTGCTGGTGTGGGGCCTGATCCTGTGGAGTGCTTTCTTCCACCGGCGCAGCCGCACGAAGGTCGAAGTACCTCCGCAGACGCGGTACAACATGCCGATCGAGGCCCTCTACACGGTGGTCCCGATCATCATCATCTCGGTGCTCTTCTACTTCACGGCCCGGGACGAGTCGAAGCTCCTCGACATGTCCAAGAAGCCCGACGTCACGGTCAACGTGGTCGGCTTCCAGTGGAGCTGGGGCTTCAACTACATCTCGGACGTCCCCGGGTCCACCGGCGACGCCAAGACCGACAAGAACCTGGCCGGTGTTCCGGACCGGTACAAGAAGGACTTCCCGGCGAACGCCGGCGGTGTCTACGACGTCGGTACGCCCGCCTCGCGGAACCCGCAGACCGGCAACCCCGGGCCGACCCTCTGGCTCCCCAAGGGCAAGACGGTCCGCTTCGTCCTGACCTCGCGTGACGTCATCCACTCCTTCTGGGTGCTGCCGTTCCTGATGAAGCAGGACGTCATCCCGGGCCACCCGAACGCCTTCCAGGTGACTCCCAACAAGGAGGGCACCTTCCGTGGCAAGTGCGCCGAGCTGTGCGGCGTCGACCACGCCCGGATGCTGTTCAACGTGAAGGTCGTCTCCCCGGAGCGCTACGAGCAGCACCTCAAGGACCTCGTCAAGAAGGGGCAGACCGGTTACATTCCCGCGGGCATCGACCAGACGCCGCACGAGAAGAACCGGGAGTCGAACATCCTGTGAGCATCCTCAACGAACCCCAGGGTGCCGCGGCAGCAGGGTCCCACTATGAGGACGAGCTGCCGGTCCGGCGCCAGCGCCGCGGCGAAGTCGTCGTCAAGTGGCTGACGACGACCGACCACAAGACGATCGGCACGATGTACCTGGCGACGTCGTTCGCCTTCTTCCTGATCGGCGGCGTGATGGCGCTGCTGATGCGCGCCGAGCTGGCCCGTCCGGGCGAGCAGTTCATGTCGAACGAGCAGTTCAACCAGGCGTTCACGATGCACGGCACGATCATGCTGCTGATGTTCGCGACGCCGCTGTTCGCCGGCTTCGCGAACTGGATCATGCCGCTGCAGATCGGCGCGCCGGACGTGGCGTTCCCGCGGCTGAACATGTTCGCCTACTGGCTGTACCTGTTCGGCTCGCTCATCGCGGTCGGCGGCTTCCTCACCCCGCAGGGCGCGGCCGACTTCGGCTGGTTCGCCTACTCGCCGCTGTCGGACGCGGTCCGCTCGCCGGGCGTGGGCGCCGACATGTGGATCATGGGTCTGGCCTTCTCCGGCTTCGGCACGATCCTCGGCTCGGTCAACTTCATCACCACGATCATCTGCATGCGCGCGCCCGGCATGACGATGTTCCGCATGCCGATCTTCGTGTGGAACGTGCTGCTGACCGGTGTGCTGGTCCTGCTGGCCTTCCCGGTGCTGGCCGCCGCGCTGTTCGCCCTGGAGGCGGACCGCAAGTTCGGCGCCCACGTCTTCGACGCCGCCAACGGCGGCGCCTTGCTGTGGCAACACCTCTTCTGGTTCTTCGGCCATCCAGAGGTGTACATCATCGCGTTGCCGTTCTTCGGCATCATCTCCGAGGTCATCCCGGTGTTCTCCCGGAAGCCGATGTTCGGCTACATGGGTCTGATCGCCGCGACCATCGCGATCGCCGGTCTGTCCGTGACGGTGTGGGCCCACCACATGTACGTCACCGGTGGTGTGCTGCTGCCGTTCTTCTCCTTCATGACCTTCCTGATCGCGGTGCCGACCGGTGTGAAGTTCTTCAACTGGATCGGCACCATGTGGAAGGGCTCGCTGTCCTTCGAGACGCCGATGCTCTGGGCGACCGGCTTCCTGATCACCTTCACGTTCGGTGGTCTGACCGGTGTCATCCTGGCCTCGCCGCCGATGGACTTCCACGTCTCGGACTCGTACTTCGTGGTGGCCCACTTCCACTACGTGGTCTTCGGCACGGTCGTCTTCGCCATGTTCTCCGGCTTCCACTTCTGGTGGCCGAAGTGGACCGGCAAGATGCTGGACGAGCGCCTGGGCAAGATCACCTTCTGGACGCTGTTCATCGGCTTCCACGGCACCTTCCTGGTCCAGCACTGGCTGGGCGCCGAGGGCATGCCGCGCCGGTACGCCGACTACCTGGCGGCCGACGGCTTCACCGCGCTGAACACGGTCTCGACCATCAGCTCCTTCCTGCTCGGCCTGTCGATCCTGCCGTTCCTCTACAACGTGTGGAAGACGGCCAAGTACGGCAAGCCGGTCGGCGTGGACGACCCGTGGGGCTACGGCCGCTCGCTGGAGTGGGCCACGTCCTGCCCGCCGCCCCGGCACAACTTCGTCACCCTGCCGCGGATCCGCAGCGAATCCCCGGCGTTCGACCTGCACCACCCCGAGATCGCCGCGCTCGAACAGCTTGAGCACGCCGGTCACGGCACCGCCGTCGCGGGCAGCAAGGAGGCCGGCAAGTGAAGATCCAGGGTCGGATGTTCATCTGGCTGAGCGTCTTCATCCTGATCATGGCCATCGTGTATGGCGTGTGGTCGAAGGAGCCGGCCGGTACCACGGCGCTCTTCCTGGCCTTCGGCCTGGCCGTCATGATCGGTTTCTACCTGGGCTTCACCGCCCGGCGGATCGACGCGGGCGCCCAGGACGACAAGGAGGCCGACGTCGCGGACGACGCGGGCGAGCTGGGCTTCTTCAGCCCGCATAGCTGGCAGCCGCTCATGCTGGGCTTCGGCGGCGCGGTCGCCTTCCTCAGCATCGCGGTCGGCTGGTGGCTGATCTACTTCTCCGCGCCGTTCATCGTCATCGGCCTGTTCGGCTGGGTGTTCGAGTACTACCACGGTGAGAACCGGACCCAGTAGGGCGCGCTGAACGCACCGGGAGCCCGGACCTTCCTGACGGAGGGTCCGGGCTCCCTTCGTTTGCCGTAGCGACGTTCGCTCGTATGCGTTGTCCGCCGTGCCGGTCGTCCCGTCATCTCATAGCGTGATCACATGAACCACACTGCGCGGACCCGCAGCGTCGTCGGCTGCACCCTGCTGGTGACCGCCCTCGGTGCGGGCGTCACCGCTTGCGGTTCGGACGGCAACCCCCTGTCGGCCAGGCCGTACGACGCAGCGGACCTGATCTCCTTCAACGGCCCCACCGAGACCGGGAAACGGGTCGACCCGGACAAACCCCTGGAGGTCACCGCCAACAGCGGTGAGGGCCGCATCACGGACGTCGTCGCCCGGGACTCCACCGGGCGCTTCGTGACGGGCGAACTCGCCGCCGACGGCAGCCGCTGGCACAGCACCTCCCCCCTGGCCGCCGGCGCCCGCTACACGGTCACGGTGAGCACCGAGGACGAGGACGGCGCACCCGGCCGCAAGGTCCTCGCCTTCGACACCAGCAAGCCCGCCGGCCGGAAACGGCTGGGCGTCACCTTCGGACCGGGCAACGGCACCTACGGCGTCGGCCAGCCCGTCACGGCCCAGCTCGACCAGGGCATCAAGGACAAGGCCCAGCGCGCCGTGGTGGAACGGGCGCTGCGGGTGGAGTCCGTGCCCGCCGTGCCGGGCGCCTGGTACTGGGTGAGCGACAAGGAACTCCACTACCGCCCCAAGGACTACTGGCCCGCCCACGCCACCGTCCGGGTGCACAGCAACCTGGACGGCATCCGGATCGGCGACCGGCTGTGGGGCGGGAAGTCCGCACCGCTGAAGCTGACCATCGGCGACCGGGTCGAGGTGGTCACGGACGCCGCCGCGCACCAGCTCACCTACTACAAGGACGGCCGGGAGATCGAGCAGATCCCGGTCACCACCGGCAAGCCGGGCTTCGAGACCCGCAACGGCGTCAAGGTGGTCCTGGAGAAGCAGTACTTCGTACGGATGCGCGGGAGCACCGTCGGCATCGCCGAGGGCAGCTCGGACTCCTACGACCTGCCGGTCTACTACGCCACCCGGGTGACCTGGTCCGGCGAGTACGTCCACGCCGCGCCCTGGTCCGTGGGCTCCCAGGGCTACGCGAACGTCAGCCACGGCTGCACCGGGATGAGCACGTCCAACGCCGAGTGGCTGTACGACAACATCCGGCCGGGCGACGTCGTCCGGGTCGTCAACTCCGAGGGCGACCCCATGGAGCCCTTCGGCAACGGCTTCGGCGACTGGAACGTCGACTGGAACAAGTGGCGCACGGGCAGCGCCCTGACGGGCAAGACCCCGGACGGCTCCGCCCCGGCGGACACCGTGCGCCTGCGGCCAGCGGCCGTGTGAGCGCCCTGGAGGGGCACGGGACCGCGTGCGGCACGCGGTCCCGGTGCCCCGCGCTCCTAGGCGCTCAGCAGCCTCTTGCGCCGCAGCAGGGAGGCGAGCGAGGCGGCGAACTCCACCGGGTCCACCGGCAGGGTCACCGCGGCGTCCGCGCGGCTCCACGTGGCCAGCCAGGCGTCCTGCGGCCGGCCCATGAGCAGCAGCACCGGCGGGCAGTCGAACACCTCGTCCTTGATCTGCCGGCACACGCCCATGCCGCCCATCGGCACGGCCTCGCCGTCCAGCACGCAGACGTCGATGCCGCCCCGGTCCAGCTCCCGCAGCACCGCGTCGGGCGTCGCGCACTCCAGGAACTCCACCGGCGGGACGTCCGGAGCGGGCCGGCGCCCGGCGGCCAGCCGTACTTGCTCGCGGGTGTTGGAGTCGTCGCTGTAGACCAGCACCGTGGCGGTCGGCTGCATTGTTCCTCCGGGACGTCGGCGTCGTACGGACGGGACGGACAGGGCCGTCTGGGCGGATGTTACTCCCCTGAACACCACGTCAGCACCGGTTCGGCGGGGGGCAACACTCCGAACGGCACCCCCCGGAGTGAGCGCGAGATAAGCGACCGACATAATGTCGGTCGTGGCGACAGCAACGACAGTAGATACCGGGCACGCGCACCCGTCGGTCAACCGGCCGAACCTCACCAGCGTCGGAACCATCATCTGGCTGAGTTCCGAGCTGATGTTCTTCGCGGCCCTCTTCGCGATGTACTTCACCCTCCGGTCGGTGACCGGACCGGCTCACTGGAAGGAGATGGCGGAGGCACTGAATGTGCCCTTCTCCGCCACGAACACCACGATCCTGGTGCTCTCCTCCCTCACCTGCCAGCTCGGCGTGTTCGCGGCCGAGCGCGGCGATGTGAAGAAGCTCCGTGGCTGGTTCATCCTCACCTTCATCATGGGTGCGATCTTCATCGGCGGTCAGATCTACGAGTACACGGAGCTGGTGAAGAAGGACGGCATCTCGCTGTCCTCGGACCCGTACGGCTCGGTGTTCTACCTGACCACCGGCTTCCACGGCCTGCACGTGACGGGTGGCCTCATCGCCTTCCTGCTGGTCCTCGGCCGTACCTACATGGCCAAGAGGTTCACTCACGAGCAGGCGACCGCCGCCATCGTCGTGTCCTACTACTGGCACTTCGTCGATGTCGTCTGGATCGGCCTCTTCGCCACGATCTACCTGATCAAGTAGCGGGAACCTCTCCCGCACATCCAGAAGCACCGACGCAGAAGATCCTGACACCGGGGTAATCCGTGAAAAAGCTCTCCGCACGACGACGCCATCCGCTGGCGGCGGTCGTCGTCCTACTCCTCGCGCTGGCGGCCACTGGGGGGCTGTACGCCGCGTTCGCGCCCGCGGGCAAGGCACAGGCCGATGAAACCGCCCAGTCCCTGACCATCAAGGAGGGCAAGAAGCTCTACGAGGTCGGCTGCGCCAGCTGCCACGGCACCGGTGGCCAGGGCTCCTCCGACGGCCCCAGCCTCGTCGGCGTGGGCGCCGCCGCGGTCGACTTCCAGGTGGGCACCGGCCGTATGCCGGCCTCCACCTCCCAGATGGCCCAGATCCCGCGCAAGAAGGTCACCTACTCGCAGGCCGAGATCGACCAGCTGGCCGCGTACGTCGCCTCGCTGGGCGCCGGCCCGAGCGTGCCCACCAAGCAGCAGTACGGCCCCGAGGGCGCGGACATCGCCAAGGGCGGCGAGCTGTTCCGCACCAACTGCGCGCAGTGCCACAACTTCACCGGCAAGGGCGGTGCCCTGACCAAGGGCAAGTTCGCGCCGACGCTGGAGGGTGTCGCTCCGAAGCACATCTACGAGGCCATGCAGACGGGCCCGCAGAACATGCCGTCCTTCCCCGACACCACGATGTCGGAGAAGAACAAGAAGGACATCATCGCGTACCTGAACGCGGTCAACGGCGACAAGACCGAGAACCCGGGTGGTCTGGAGCTGGGCGGTCTCGGACCGGTCAGCGAGGGTCTGTTCGGCTGGATCTTCGGCCTCGGCACGCTGATCGTGGTCGCCGTCTGGGTCGCCGCTCGGACCGCAAAGGCCAAGAAGTCATGAGTAGCCAAGACATTCCAGAAGAGAACCTGCCCGCTGAGCAGGACCACGCACATGGCGCGGTAGGGGTCGCGGACGAGGAGAACCCGTTCGCCGACCCGGGGCTGCCGCCGCACGAGCACCGGATCCAGGACATCGACGAGCAGGCCGCCAAGCGGTCCGAGCGCGTGGTCGCCCTGCTGTTCACGGTGTCGATGCTGGCCACCATCGGCTTCATCGTCTCGTACCTGGCGGTGCCGCACGACAAGGCGGTCTTCGTCTTCCCGATCGGCCACATCAACGCGCTGAACTTCACGCTGGGCCTCACCCTCGGCGTGGCGCTGTTCTGCATCGGCGCGGGCGCGGTCCACTGGGCCCGCACCCTGATGTCCGACGTGGAGGTCGCCGACGAGCGTCACCCGATCGAGGCGTCCCCCGAGGTCCGGGCGAAGGTCCACGCGGACTTCCGCCTGGGCGCCAAGGAGTCGGCGCTCGGCCGCCGCAAGCTGATCCGCAACACGATGTTCGGCGCTCTGGCCCTGGTGCCGCTCTCCGGCGTCATGCTGCTCGGCGGCCTCGGCCCGGCGCCCGGCACCAAGCTGCGCCACACCATGTGGGCCAAGGGCAAGCGCCTGGTCAACATGAACACGAACCAGCCGCTGCGTCCCGAGGACGTCGCCGTGGGCTCGCTCACCTTCGCCAAGCCCGACGGCCTGGAGGAGCACTCCGAGGAGTTCCAGACGGAGATCGCCAAGGCCGCCCTGATGATCGTCCGCATCCAGCCGGGCAACATCAAGGACAAGCGCGAGCTGGAGTGGTCGCACCAGGGCATCGTCGCCTACTCGAAGATCTGCACCCACGTCGGCTGCCCGATCTCCCTGTACGAGCAGCAGACGCACCACGTGCTGTGCCCGTGCCACCAGTCCACCTTCGACCTCTCCGACGGTGCCCGAGTGATCTTCGGCCCCGCCGGCCACGCCCTGCCGCAGCTGCGCATCGGTGTGGACAGTGAGGGTTACCTCCAGGCGCTCGGCGACTTCGAGGAGCCCGTCGGTCCTGCTTTCTGGGAGCGCGGATGAGTACTGCAGACAACGCGACGCCCCGCTCTCGCGGGCAGGCGCCGGCCGGCGAGCGGTTCGCCGACTGGGCCGACGGCCGGCTGGGGATCTACTCCCTCGCCAAGGCCAACATGCGCAAGATCTTCCCCGACCACTGGTCGTTCATGCTCGGCGAAGTGTGCATGTACAGCTTCATCATCATCATCCTGACGGGTGTCTATCTGACGCTGTTCTTCCACCCGTCGATGAACGAGGTGCAGTACCACGGCACGTATGTCCCGCTCCAGGGACAGCTGATGTCGGAGGCGTTCAACTCGACCCTGCACATCTCCTTCGATGTGCGCGGTGGTCTGCTCGTCCGGCAGATCCACCACTGGGGTGCCGTGGTCTTCATCGCCGGCATGTTCGTGCACATGATGCGCGTGTTCTTCACCGGCGCGTTCCGCAAGCCGCGTGAGATCAACTGGCTGTTCGGCTTCCTGCTGCTCTTCCTGGGCATGTTCACCGGTTTCACCGGTTACTCGCTCCCGGACGACCTGCTCTCCGGCACCGGTGTCCGCTTCATGGAGGGCGCGATCCTGTCCGTGCCGATCATCGGCACGTACATCTCGTTCTTCCTCTTCGGCGGCGAGTTCCCGGGCGGCGACTTCGTGGCCCGCTTCTACTCGATCCACATCCTGCTGCTGCCGGGCATCATGCTGGGCCTGATGGTGGCCCACCTGATCCTGGTCTTCTACCACAAGCACACCCAGTTCGCGGGTCCCGGCAAGTCGAACAACAACGTCGTCGGCATGCCGCTGCTCCCGGTGTACATGGCGAAGGCCGGCGGCTTCTTCTTCCTGGTCTTCGGTGTCCTCGCGGCCCTCGCGGCGATCGCGCAGATCAACCCGATCTGGGCGATCGGCCCCTACCGTCCGGACCAGGTGTCCACCGGCGCCCAGCCGGACTGGTACATGGGCATGGCCGAGGGTCTGATCCGCGCCATGCCGGGCTGGGAGATCAACTTCTGGGGCCACACGCTGGTCCTGGGCGTGTTCATCCCGCTGCTGCTGTTCGGCGTGATCCTCATGGCGATCGCGGTCTACCCGTTCATCGAGTCGTGGGTCACCGGCGACAAGCGCGAGCACCACATCCTGGACCGCCCGCGCAACGCCCCGACCCGTACGGCGTTCGGTGTCGCCTGGCTGACCGTGTACTTCGTGATGCTGATCGGCGGCGGCAACGACATCTTCGCCACGCACTTCCACCTGTCGATCAACGCGGTCACCTGGTTCGTCCGGATCGCCTACTTCGTGGCCCCGGTCATCGCGTTCATCGTCACCAAGCGGATCTGCCTCGGCCTCCAGCGCCGCGACCGCGACAAGGTGCTGCACGGCCGCGAGACCGGCATCATCAAGCGGCTGCCGCACGGTGAGTTCATCGAGGTGCACGAGCCGCTCAGCCAGGAGCAGCTGCACACGCTCACCGCGCACGAGCAGTACACGCCGGCCGAGATCGGCCCGACGGTCGACGAGAACGGCGTCGAGCGCAAGGTGCCGGCCTCGCACAAGCTGCGGGTGAAGCTGTCCAACGCCTACTTCGGCGAGGACAACCAGATCCCGAAGCCGTCCGCCGAGGAGTACAAGGAGATCACGAGCGGCCACGGCCACCACTGATCCCCGCGTCGCCACGCCACGCCGAAGGGCCCCGTCCGCGAGCCGGACGGGGCCCTTCGCCATGCCGCCGGGCTGGATAGGGTGGGGGGCGACGGAGCAGGAATCTGTACGAGGAGCGGCTGATGAGCGCTGTGACCCCCGCTGGAGGCGACACCGCGGCGGGCCGCTCCTGGCCCGCCCTGCTGAACGGCCTGCTGGACGGCCGGGACCTGTCCGCGGACGACACCGCGTGGGCGATGGACCGGATCATGCGCGGGGAGGCGACCGACGCCCAGATCGCCGGGTTCGCGGTGGCGCTGCGGGCCAAGGGCCAGACGGTCCAGGAGATCACCGGCCTGGTCCGCACCATGTACGAGCACGCGAACGTGATCGAGGTGCCCGGCCGCACCGTCGACATCGTCGGCACCGGCGGCGACGGCGCCAAGACGGTGAACATCTCCACGATGTCCTCGCTCGTCGTGGCCGGTACCGGCGCGAAGGTCGTCAAGCACGGCAACCGCGCCGCGTCCTCGGCGTCCGGCTCCTCCGACGTGCTGGGACAGCTGGGGGTCAACCTCGACCTGTCGCCGCGCCGGGTGGCCGAGGTCGCCGACGAGGCCGGCATCACCTTCTGCTTCGCGGTGAAGTTCCACCCGGCGCTGCGCCATGTGGGCGCCGCCCGCGGGCAGTTGGGCATCCGGACGGTGTTCAACCTGCTCGGCCCGCTGACCAACCCGGCGCGGGTGCGGGCCCAGGCGGTCGGGGTGGCCGTCGCCCGCGAGGCGCCGATCGTCGCGGGCGTGCTCGCCGAACGCGGCAACTCCTCGCTGGTCTTCCGCGGGGACGACGGGCTGGACGAGCTGACGACGACGGCCACCTCCCGGGTCTGGGTGGTGCGGGACGGCAAGGTCCGCGAGGAGTCCTTCGACCCGCGCGACGCCGGCCTCCGCCTGGTCCCGGTGGAGGCCCTGCGCGGCGGCGACCCGGCGTACAACGCGCAGGTGGCCCGCCGGCTGCTGGACGGCGAGCACGGGGCCGTACGGGACGCCGTGCTCCTGAACGCGGCGGCGGCGCTGGTCGCCCTGGACCCGGCGGACGCGCCGCTCGCCGAGCAGCTCAGGGCGGGCATGGCGAGGGCCGCGGAGTCGATCGACTCCGGGGCGGCCCGGCGGGTGCTGGAGCGCTGGGTGGCCGCCAGCAACGCGTGAGGTGACCGGAAGTCGTCCCGCGATCCGGACACGGGGTTGCGGGACGACGATCATCTCGCGTACTTTTCTGCACCAGGTCATGAGTGACAGTCATGAGGCCCCGGCCGACTGTCCGGCAACCCTCCGTCCGTGGCGGGGTGCCCCGGGTGAAGACCAGGCCGTGGACAGCAAGGTCCACGGCAAGCGCGGATCCCTCGCACCACCAGGGATCCTGGTCGTCGAGGAGTCTTCCGTGAGCAAGCGAATGCGTTAGGGCCGCAGAGCCCCGCCTCCGCACACCCTTTTCTCTTCACCCCGCCGCGTTCCGCATTCCTTCACGGGAGTTCGCCATGTCTGTCTCCACCGCTGCCGCCGACCAGTCCGTTTGCACCCCTCTGCCCGTTCTGGGGGCAGATGTCTCCGTGCCGCTGGTCACCGGCGGCGAAGTCACCTACGCGGCCCTCGACTACGCGGCCAGCGCCCCGGCCCTCCAGCGCGTCTGGGACGACGTCGCCGCCTACGCCCCGTACTACGGCAGCGTCCACCGCGGGGCCGGCTACCTCTCCCAGCTCTCCACCGACCTGTTCGAGAACGCCCGTGCGGCGGTCGCCGAGTTCCTCGGCTGCCGGCCCGGTGACCAGGTCGTCTTCACCCGCTCCACCACCGACTCCCTCAACCTGCTGGCCCGGGTGGTCCCGGCCGGCTGCCGGGTCTTCGTCTTCGAGACCGAGCACCACGCCTCCCTGCTGCCCTGGCAGCACGCGGACGTCACCTACCTCGACGCCCCGCGCACCCCGCAGCAGGCCGTGGAGACCCTGGAGCGCGCCCTCGCCGAGCGCGACCCGCACGGCCCGGCCCTGGTCTGCGTGACCGGCGCCTCCAACGTCACCGGCGAGCTGTGGCCGGTGCGCGAACTGGCCGCCGCCGCGCACGCCCACGGCGCCCGGATCGTCCTGGATGCCGCCCAACTGGCCCCGCACCACCCGGTGTCCGTCGCGGACCTCGACGTGGACTGGATCGCCTTCTCCGGGCACAAGCTGTACGCGCCCTTCGGCTCCGGTGTCCTCGCCGGCCGCGCCGACTGGCTCCAGGAGGCCGAGCCGTACCTCGCGGGCGGCGGCGCCAGCCGCAAGGTCACCCGGCGCGAGGACGGCGGCGTGGCCGTGGAGTGGCACGAGACCGCGGCCCGGCACGAGGCCGGCTCCCCGAACGTCATCGGCGCCTACGCCATCGCCTCCGCCTGCAAGGCGCTCACCGAGGCCGGCTGGGACGCCCTGGTCGCCCGCGAGCGGCACCTGATCGCCAAGGTCCGCGCGGGCCTGGCCGAGGTCCCCGAGGTGCGCGTGCTGTCCCTGTTCGGCGACGACGCCCCGCGGGTCGGCGTCATCTCCTTCGTCGTCGAGGGCTGGAACAGCTCCCACTTCGCCGCCGCGCTCTCCGCCGAGTACGGCATCGGCGTCCGCGACGGCCTGTTCTGCGCCCACCCGCTGGTGCGCACCCTGCTCGGCAGCGACCCGCAGACCCAGGGCGAGTGCGGCGCCCCGGAGGCGGCCCCGGGCGAGAAGTCCCTCAACGCCATCCGCGTCAGCTTCGGCGCGGGCACCCCGGACGAGCACGTCGAGCGCTTCGTCACCGCGGTGCGGGAACTGGTCCGGGACGGCGCGAAGTGGCAGTACCGCACGGAGGAGGGCCGCTGCGTCCCGGCGGTCTGACGCCGGCCCGCCGCGCGACAGGCCGCGCCCCGGGGCCTGTCCGCCCGTTCCTGTCGCGCGACGGGAACGGCCGGGCGGGCCCTAGTTGTCCAGGCCGATCGCGAACGCGGCTTCCAGGTCGTGCTGGGAGTAGGTGCGGAACGCCACGTGCGTGTCCGTGCCCTCCACACCGGGGATCTTGCTGATGCGGCCGGGGATGACCTCGGCGAGGTCCTCGTGCTGCCGGACCCGGACCATGGCGATCAGGTCGTAGGTGCCGGTGACCGAGAAGACCTCGCTGACGCTGTCCAGCGCGGCGATCCGCTCCGCGATCTCGGGGATCCGGTCCACGCTGGTCTTGATCAGAACGATCGCGGTGATCACGGTTGTCTCTCTCCCTCGGTGACCGGAGCCGGTGCGGCCTTCACTCTAGTCCCACGGCCGTAGCGCACCCACGCGTAGCCGAAGCCGAGACCGAAGCCGACCAGGTGGGCGAGGTAGGCCACCCCCGGCCCGTCCGAGGCCCGCCCGGCCGCCAGCCACTGCAGGGCCGCCCAGCAGGGCAGCACGACCCAGGCCGGGAAGCGCAGCGGCAGGAAGAACAGGAACGGCAGGAGACTGGTCACGCGCGCCCGGGGGAACAGGTAGAGGAACGCTCCCAGCACCGCCGAGACCGCACCGGAGGCGCCGACCAGCGACTGCCCGGACGCGGCGTTCGCCGCCGCGTAGCCGAGGAGGGCGAGGTAGCCGCAGCCGGCGTAGAACAGCGTGAACTCCACCCGTCCCATCCTCTCCTCGGTCATCGCTCCGAAGACGAAGAGGAAGAGCATGTTGCCGAGCAGATGGACCCAGCTGCCGTGCACGAACAGCGCGGTGGCCGGGGTGAGCGCGCCCCGGGCCGGTCCGTCGAACAGCTCGGCCGGGACCACGCCCCAGCGCCGGAAGTACGCCCGCTGGACGGCCGGCAGCGCGTCCCCGGAGCCGTACCCGGGCACCAGCCCGGAGGCCGGGCCGAGCGCGAAGAGCAGGACGCACAGCGCGATGAGCCCGTACGTCACCGGCGCCGGCGTGCTCCGGACCGCTCTGAGGGCCCTGCCGGCGGCCGTGCTCCAGGTACTGATCATGACTACAGAGCATGACGTAACGGGACGCATGCCGACAGACCGCCTCGCCGCCGTGGACGGACGGGCGGCGAGTGACCGCCAGGCCGTAGGGTTACGAGCCACACGCGCCGGTCAGCGGCGCGGACCGACACGAGAAGGAGCGGACCAGCGCGATGACGGTTCCCCTGCCGACCGCCACGACCCGGTGGCGCTGTGCCCTGTGCGGCAACCTCACCCGGTTCGACGTGACCCGCTCGTCCAAGGTCGTCGAGTACATCCACCTCGATCTGGCCGGCGAGCCCACGGTGGAGGAGCGCGAGGTGGTCAGTGAGACCATCGAATCGGTGCGCTGCCGCTGGTGCAACGCGGTGGACCAGGTGGAACTCGTGGACAGGCCGGGCGCCGGCTCCTGAGCGGAGCCGCCCCGGAGAGGCTCTTTTTCCGGTATTGGGGTGTGACGGATGGTGGAGACCGCAGGCGGGGGGCCGGACGACGGCACCGCTGAGGTGCTTGACCGTCCGCTGCCCGACGGTGTGCGCCGGCGGGTCGTGCAGATCGTCTCGGACGCTTTCGGCGGGCTGACCGTGGCGGAACTGCCCGCCCAGTTGCGGCAGTACGCCCGGTTCGCCCCGAACCGCCGGGCGAAGTTCGCCGGGAACGCGATGGCGGCGGCGCTGGAGACCGACCCGCTGTTCCGGCAGCGGATCGGCGAGAAGTTCCGGGAGACGCAGGCGGAACTCGCCGGCGCCCTCGACGCCGGCGCCCCGCCCCCGGCCGCGGACCCGCTCGACGTGGCGGCGGCGGCCTACGTGCTGCGCCCCGCGGGCTGGGTGAAGCTGGTCGCCGCGGCCGGCGAGGAGGCCCAGCGCGCCGACGCCGAGCGGGCCGACGAGGAGAGCCGGGCCGAGCTGGAGCGGCTGCGCGCGGAGCTGGCCCAGGCCCGCGACCACACGCGCGCCGAGACCGAACGGCTGCGCGTGGAGCTGGAGTCGGCGAAGAAGGAGGCCGAGTCGCTGCACCGCAAGCTGCGTTCGGCGCTCAACGACGTCAAGCGCGGGGAGGCCGCGCTGCGCAAGGTCCAGGGCGAGATCGACGCCGTGCGCGCCGAGACGCAGGTGCAGGTGTCGGCGGCGGAGAGCGAGTCCCGGCGGCTCAAGGCCCGCCTGGGCGAGGCCGAGGCCGCGCTGGAGGCCACCCGCCGGGCGGCCCGGGAGGGCCGCAGCGTGGAGGACATGCGGGTGCGGCTGCTGCTCGACACCCTGCTGGAGGCGACCCAGGGCCTGCGGCGCGAACTCGCGCTGCCGCCGGTGTCGGTGCGCCCCGCCGAGACCGTCGACGCGGTGGAGCCGGGCCGGATGACCCCGAAGGACATCGCCGCGCGCGCCCTGTCGGAGCACGATCCGGCGATCCTCGACCAGTTGCTCGCGCTGCCGCAGGCGCACCTGGTCGTCGACGGCTACAACGTGACCAAGACCGGCTATCCGCAGATGCCGCTGGAGAAGCAGCGGCTGAGGCTGCTGGGCCAGCTCTCGGCGCTCGCCGCGCAGACCGGGGCCGAGGTGACCTGTGTCTTCGACGGGGCCGAGCTGGCCGCGCCGGTGCTGCTGGCGCCGCCGCGCGGGGTGCGGGTGCTGTTCTCCAAGCCGGGTGTCACGGCCGACGAGCTGATCCGCCAGCTCGTGCGCGCCGAGCCGCCGGGACGTCCGGTCATCGTCGCCTCCACCGACCGGGAGGTGGCCGACGGGGTCGCGAAGGCGGGCGCCCGGCCGGTGGCCTCCGCGGTGCTGCTGAAGCGGCTGTCCTGAAGGTCCAACAGGCCCGGATAATGCCCGAATTGGCAGGCAACGTCACGCAACGTAGTGTCAATCCGGCATCACTGCATGTGAGTTATGTGCAAAGAATGCATGGCGTGACGGGGTTTTTTGCCGTGAGGATTTGAACTGATCACAGCTAGGTCACTAGGGTCTGGGCTCGAACCTCCGAACGGGTGAACACTCACAAGAAGGAGTTCGTCCTCCGTGGCGTCCCACCGTCGACCCAAGCAGCCGAGCCGCACTCGCGTGACCGTGCTCACCACCGCTGCCGCAGCTGCCGTCGCGCTCAGCGCCAACGCCGCCAATGCCGCGCCGAGCGAGAATCCGGGCAAGGCCGAGGTCAAGGCCAAGGTCGACAAGCTCTACGAGCAGGCCGAGCAGGCGACCGAGAAGTACAACGGCGCCAAGGAGAAGCAGCAGAAGCTGCAGAAGGAGATCTCCACCATCCAGGACAGCGTCGCGCGCGGCCAGGAGGAGCTGAACAAGCTCCGCGACGGCCTCGGTTCGCTGGCCACCGCGCAGTACCGCTCCGGCGGCATCGACGCCTCGGTCCAGCTCTTCCTGTCCTCGGACCCGGACGACTACCTCGACAAGGCGTCCACGCTCGACCAGTTGAGCAGCCAGCAGGTCGACGCGCTGAAGAAGATCCAGGACAAGCAGCGCGAACTCGCCCAGGAGCGGGCCGAGGCCACCGAGAAGCTCAAGGACCTCTCCGCCACCCGCACCGAACTGGGCAACAAGAAGCGGGAAGTCCAGGGCAAGCTGGCCGAGGCCCAGCGGCTGCTGAACACCCTCACCGCCCAGGAGAAGGCGCAGCTCGCCCAGGAGCAGCAGCGCGCCAACCGCTCCTCCACCGAGCGGGTGGACCTCAAGGACGCCCCGCCCGCCTCCGGCCGCGCCTCGGCCGCGTTCGCCGCCGCCCAGAGCCAGATCGGCAAGCCGTACGTCTACGGCGCCACCGGCCCCTCCTCCTTCGACTGCTCGGGCCTGACCTCCTGGGCCTACGCCCAGGCCGACGTCTCCATCCCGCGCACCTCCGAGGCGCAGGCGGGCATCG
This sequence comes from Streptomyces sp. NPDC027672, assembly GCF_055566335.1. Taxonomy (NCBI): domain Bacteria; kingdom Bacillati; phylum Actinomycetota; class Actinomycetes; order Kitasatosporales; family Streptomycetaceae; genus Streptomyces; species Streptomyces sp. NPDC027672. The sequence goes on from NZ_JBVHSO010000007.1 coordinate 207,202, forward strand.
GCACCCGGATCGGCTCGGTCGGCGATCTGAAGGTCGGCGACCTGGTCTTCTTCTACGGCGACCTGCACCACGTGGGCCTGTACGCCGGTGGCGGCCAGGTGCTGCACGCCCCGCACACCGGTGCCGTGGTGCGCTACGAGTCCATCAACAACATGCCGTTCCAGTTCGGCGTCCGGGTCTGACACCCGGACCCCGGTCCGACACGGTGGCGTCCGAACGGGCGAATCACCGGAACCGGAACTGACCCCGCGCCCCGCCGGTGACCTGCGTCAGCGGCGGGGCGTCAGCGTGTGTTGACGCCGAGGTCTTTGGTCCGGACCCCTTCGCACGGCTACTGTCTGCCGCGTTTCCCCGGTGCCGGGGCCTCCCCGTCCCCAGGCGCCGGGGAACGGCCTGTGTCCGCCTGCCGAAGGACTGCCGTGGGGTCCCATCGCCGCCTTGCACCGTCCGGATTCGACCGGGGCACCGCCGCCCTGTGCGTGCTGTCGGCGGCGGCCGCGCTCGGCGCCGTACCCGCGCACGCGGCACCGGACGCCGGCGCCCGCGCGGAGGTCGACCGGCTCTACACGGAGGCCGAGAAGGCGACCCAGGCGTACGACAAGGCCGACGAACGCGCCGGCGAGCTGCGCCGCCGGGTGCGCACCGCCCAGGACCGCATCGCCCGGCAGCAGCAGCGCGTCAACGACCTGCGCGAGCAGCTCGGCGCACTGGCCGGCGCGCAGTACCGGGCCGGCGGCATCGATCCGGCGGTGGCCCTGCTCTTCTCCGCCGAGCCCGACGACTACCTGGACAAGGCGGCCACCCTCGACCGCATCGGCGCCCGGCAGGCGGGCCGGCTCAAGGAGCTGCGGTCCATGCTGCGCGCACTGGTCCAGGAGCGCGCGGAGACCGCCGGGATCCTCGCCGAGCTGGAGCGCAGCCGCAAGGCGGTGGCCGCCCACAAGCGGACCGTGGAGCGCAAGCTGGCCCGGGCCCGGCAACTGGTCAACGCCATGTCCGCCGCCGAACGCGCCGCCTACGACCGGGCCTCCCGGGGCAGCCGCACCGACCCGCCCGCACCGGCCGCCGGCCAGGGCGGCCGCGCCGCCGCCGCCCTGGCCGCCGCCCGCTCCGTGCTCGGCCGCCCGTACGTGTGGGGCGCCAACGGCCCCGACCGCTTCGACTGTTCGGGCCTGACCCAGTGGGCGTACGCGCACGCCGGCGTGCACCTGCCGCGCACCTCGCAGGAGCAGCGGTACGCCGGCCGCCGGGTCCCGCTCTCCCAGGCCCGCCCCGGCGATCTGGTCGTCTACCGCTCCGACGCCGGCCACGTGGCCCTGTACGCGGGCCACGGCCAGGTCATCCACGCGCCCTACCCCGGCGCCCCGGTGCGCTACGACCCGGTCGGCATGATGCCGGTCTCCTCGGTCACCCGGCCCTGACCGCGCCCGACACCGTACGATCGGGCGGTGGCTGGTCGTCGGCGGGCATGGGTCATCGGAGCCGTGGGGCTCGGTCTGCTGCTGCCGCTGGCCGGGTGCACCGCGCCCCCGGCGGCGGCCGATCCGGTCCGCACCGAGGTGCAGCGGGTGCTCGACCGGCGCGCGGCGGCCCTGCTCGGCCACGACGAGCGGGCGTACGGCGCGACCGGCGCCCGCACCGAGTACACCCGGCTGCGCGCCCTCCCGCTGGCCTCCTGGAGCTACCGGGTCACCGCCGTGCGCCGCACCGGCTCCGGGGCCACCGCCGACGCCGACCTGCGCTACCGCGTCGCCGGCTACGACACGGCCCCGGTCGGCGCCCGCCGCACTCTCACCCTCGGCCGGACCGCCGCCGGCCGCTGGTACGTCACCGCCGACCGGCCCGCCCCCAGGGCCGGGCAGCAGCTGTGGGACCAGGGCCCGGTGACCGTGGTCCGGGGCGCGCACAGCCTGGTGCTCGGCGCCGGCGGGTCCGCCCCGGACCTGCGCCCCTTCGCCCGGCTGGCCGACGAAGCGGTGCCGGCGGTGTCCGGGGTGTGGGGCACGGGCTGGAGCCGCCGGATCGTCGTCCTCGTGCCGCGGTCCCTGACGGGCATGGCGGCCCTGCTCGGCTCGCCCGCCGCCGACTACCGGGGCATCGCGGCCGTCACCACGGGCGAGGCGGGCGGCTCGGGCCGGGCGCCCGCGGACCGGGTGGTGGTCAACCCGGACGCGTACGCGCTGCTCGGCGACACCGGCAAGCAGGTGGTCGTCACCCACGAGACGACCCATGTCGCCACCCGGACGGCCACCACCGCCGCCACTCCGCTGTGGCTGTCCGAGGGCTACGCCGACTGGACCGGCTACCTCGGCACCGGCCGCACCCCGGCCGAGGCCGCCCCCGAACTGGCCCGGTCGGTCCGGGACGGCGAGGTGCCCCGGGCGCTCCCGGCCGACGCGGACTTCCGCTTCACCAGCGACCCGACGAAGCTGGCCCGGGCCTACGAGGGCGGCTGGCTGGCCTGCCGGATGATCGCCGACCGCTGGGGCCCGTCCCGGCTCGGCGCCTTCTACCGGGCCGTCGGCGCCCACCCCGGCCGCGCGGGCGCCGTGGAGGAGGCCCTGCGCACGGTGCTCGGCACCACACCGCCGCGGTTCACCGCGCAGTGGCGCGCGTACCTCGCCCGGCAGCTCGGCTGAGCCCGGCGACGGCCCCCCGCGGCCGTACGGTGCCGCCGTGGCGGGCCGGGCGTCAGGAGGAGACCGGGGTCCCGGCGGGGCGGGCGGAGCGGGGCGGGAAGGGAGCGGCGGCACCGGGCCGCACGGTCGAGCGCCACAGCAGGCGGGCCGCCGTGAGCGCGGCCGCGAGCAGCAGGCCGTTGCGCAGCACCAGCAGCGTGATGCCGTACCAGTCGCTCAGCACCACGTGCGAGAAGCCGAGCGGGAACTCCAGGACGGTCAGGAAGGACGCCAGCACGGTCAGCAGCGCGGGGGCGCCCATCCGGCTCGCCCGGTGCGACAGGCAGACGGCGGCCAGGCCGACCAGCCAGACCAGGTACTGCGGGCTGATCACCCGGCTGGTCACCGTGAACAGCAGCACCGCCGTGAGGGCCGCGTCGGCGAGGGTGTGCGGCCGCGGGGCGCCCGCGCGCAGCCGCCACAGCAGCAGCCAGCCGAACGCGGCCCCGGTCAGTGCCAGCGCGGCCGTGCTGACCGCCCCCACCCCCGGGCCCAGGAACTCGATCGAGCCGTAGTTCAGCAGCACCTCGCCCTGCCAGCCGAAGTGCCGGGCCACATGGAAGACCAGGGCGCCCAGCGACTCCACCTCCGTGCCCCGGTCCCGCTGGAAGGACAGGAAGGCGAAGGCGCCCGGCATCGACACCGCGAACAGCAGCGCGACACCCGCCGCGGTGACCGCCGCCGAGGCCCACGCCCGCCGCCGCACCACACCGACCAGCAGCAGCGCCGGCCACACCTTCAGCAGCGCCCCGAGCGCGGTCAGCGCGCCCATCACCCGCGGGCGCCGGGCCCCGGCGAGCAGCGCCGCCACGGCGACCGCGGTCACCATCAGGTCGTAGCGGGCGTACACCGTCGGCCCGAGCAGCGGCACCCCCGCCGCCCACACCCAGGCGCCGCGCGGGGACCGGCCGGGCCGCCCGCCCGCGCGCACCAGCAGCGCCAGCACGACCGCGTCGGACAGACAGGCCAGCACGTAGAAGGCGTGCGCGTACGACAGGAAGGGCAGGGCGGCGGGGGAGAGGACCGCGAGGGCGGCGGCGGGCGGGTACTGCCAGGTGACGTCGTCCAGCGGAAACGTTCCCTGGCGCAGCACCTCGTACCAGCCGCGGTAGATCACCGACACGTCCGAGGTGACGTCCGGGCCCGGGAAGACGTACACCCGGAACACGAACAGCAGCAGCACCGCGCGGCTGCCGGCCCAGGCCGCGAGCAGCCACGTCAGGGACCGTCCGGCGCCCTTCGTCTCCACCTGATCCCCTGCCGTCCGCCGCCGTGTGTGCCCGTGCCGTTCGAATCCGCGCGAGCGACCATGATGTCCCGCGTTCCCGTGCGGGTGCCACAGACCCGGCCGGGCACGCGGGCGGGAACGGTCCATTCGGTAGGGTCGGCGGCGATGGACAAGACCCTCGTCGTCACCAACGACTTCCCGCCCCGGCCGGGCGGCATCCAGGCGTTCCTGCACAACATGGCCCTCCGCCTGGACCCCGGCCGGCTGGTCGTCTACGCCTCCACCTGGAAGCACGGCCGGGAGGGCGCCGAGGCCACCGCCGCCTTCGACGCCGAGCAGCCGTTCACCGTCGTCCGCGACCGTACGACGATGCTGCTGCCCACCCCCCGGGTCACCCGGCGGGCGGCCGGACTGCTGCGCGAGCACGGCTGCACCTCGGTGTGGTTCGGGGCGGCCGCCCCGCTCGGCCTGATGGCACCCGCGCTGCGCGGGGCCGGCGCCGAGCGGCTGGTGGCCACCACCCACGGGCACGAGGCCGGCTGGGCCCAGCTGCCCGCCGCCCGGCAGCTGCTGCGCCGGATCGGGGAGTCCACGGACACCCTCACCTACCTCGGGGAGTACACCCGCTCCCGGATCGCCGCCGCGCTCGGCCCGGCGGCGGCCTCGCGGATGGTGCGGCTGCCGCCGGGAGTCGACGAGAAGACCTTCCACCCCGCCTCCGGGGGCGCCGAGGTCCGCGCCCGGCTCGGCCTCACGCAGCGGCCGGTGGTGGTCTGCGTCTCCCGGCTGGTGCCGCGCAAGGGCCAGGACACCCTGATCCGGGCCCTGCCCCGCATCCTGGCCGCCGAGCCGGACACCGTGCTGCTGATCGTCGGCGGCGGCCCCTACGAGCGCGACCTGCGCCGCCTGGCCCGGGAGACCGGCGTGGCCGGTTCGGTCCGGTTCACCGGCGCCGTGCCCTGGTCCGAGCTGCCCGCGCACTATGGCGCCGGCGACGTGTTCGCGATGCCGTGCCGGACCCGGCGCGGCGGCCTGGACGTGGAGGGCCTGGGCATCGTCTACCTGGAGGCGTCGGCGACCGGCCTGCCGGTCGTCGCGGGCGACTCCGGGGGCGCCCCGGACGCGGTCCTGGACGGCGAGACCGGCTGGGTGGTCCGCGGCGGCGAGCCCGCGGAGGCCGCCGACCGCATCGTGGCGCTGCTGGCCGACGCCGACCTGCGCCGCCGCATGGGCGAGCGGGGCCGCCGGTGGGTGGAGGAGAAGTGGCGCTGGGACCTGCTGGCCGAGCACCTGAAGGCCCTGCTGTAGGACCGCGCCCCCGCGGGGGCGCGGCGCCTCACTTGGCGTAGATCGCCTCGATCTCGGCGGCGTAGTCCCGCGCCACCACGTTCCGCTTGAGCTTCAGCGACGGCGTCAGATGGCCCGACTCCTCGGTGAACTGGGCGGGCAGGATGCGGAACTTGCGCACCGACTCCGCCTTCGACACCGCCGCGTTGCCGTCGTCCACGGCCGCCTGGACCGCCGCCAGCAGATCGGGGTCCTCGCGCAGCGCCGCCGCCGTGGCACCGGCCGGCTTGCCGTGCTCGGCGGCCCAACGGCCCAGGAACTCCTCGTCGATGGTGACCAGCGCGCCCACGAACGGCCGCCCGTCGCCCACCACCATGCACTCCGCGACCAGCGCGTGCGCCCGGATCCGGTCCTCGATCACGGCCGGCGCCACGTTCTTGCCGCCCGCCGTGACGATGATCTCCTTCTTCCGGCCGGTGATCCGCAGATAGCCGTCCTCGTCCAGGGTGCCGATGTCACCGGTGTGGAACCAGCCGTCGGCCAGCGCCTCCGCCGTCGCGCCCGGGTTGTTCCAGTACTCCTTGAACAGGTGCTCGCCGTGCAGCAGCACCTCGCCGTCGTCCGCTATCCGCACCACCGAGCCGGGCAGCGGCTGCCCGACCGTGCCGATCTTCTGCCGGTCCCAGGGGTTGAACGCGGTCGCCGCGCAGGACTCGGTCAGGCCGTAGCCCTCCAGCACCGTGAAGCCGATGCCCCGGAAGAAGTGGCCGAGCCGCTCGCCCAGCGGGGCGCCCCCGGAGATGGCGTACTCGCCCCGGCCGCCGAGCACCGCGCGCAGCTTGCCGTAGACCAGCTTGTCGAAGAGCTTGTGCTTCAGCTTCAGGCCGAGCGACGGACCGGACGGCGTGTCCAGCGCCTTGCTGTAGGCGATCGCGGTGTCCGCGGCCCGGTCGAAGACCGCGCCCTTGCCGTCCGCCTGCGCCTTGGCCCGCGCCGAGTTGTAGACCTTCTCGAAGACCCGCGGCACACCCAGGATCAGCGTCGGCCGGAACGCGGCCAGTTCGTCCGTGAGGTGCTTGATGTCCGGGACGCAGCCCAGCTTGATCGGCGCCATCATCGGCGCGACCTGCACCAGCCGCCCGAAGACATGGGCGAGGGGCAGGAAGAGCAGCACGGAGCACTCGCCGGTGCGGAACAGCGGACGCAGCCGCTCCACGACGTTCCCGCACTCGGCGAAGAAACTGCGGTGGGTGAGCACACAGCCCTTGGGCCGCCCGGTCGTGCCGCTGGTGTAGACGATGGTCGCCGGGTCGTCGGCGCGGGCGAGCGAGCCGCGCTCCTCGACCGTCTCGTCCGCCACGCCCTGGCCGAGCCGGCCCAGCTCCGCCACGCCCCCGGCCTCGATCTGCCAGAGGTGCTTCAGCGCGGGCAGCGACTCGCGCACCGACTCCACGGCCGCCGCGTGGGCGTCCAGTTCCACCACGCAGGCGGTGGCGCCCGAGTCGGACAGGATCCACCGCACCTGCTCCGGCGAGCTGGTCTCGTACACCGGCACGGTGACGGCGCCCGCGCTCCAGATCGCGAAGTCCAGCAGCGTCCACTCGTACCGCGTCCGGGACATCAGTCCCACCCGGTCGCCCGGCTGGACCCCGGCGGCGACGAGGCCCTTGGCGGCGGCGTGCACCTCGGTGAGGAACTCCCGTGCGGTCACGTCCTGCCAGACACCGTCCACCTTGCGGGCGATGACGGCGACGTCGGGATGCTGCGCGGCGTTTCTGCGGACGATGTCGGTCAGATTGCCGTCCGCGGGGACCTCGTACAGGGCCGGAAGGCTGAACTCGCGCAAGACTGCTGCTCCTCATAGGGCGCCGGCGCCACGACGTTGTGCGATGCGACGGTGCGGTCCAAGGCTCGGGCAAGTGCTCGGGTACTTCGGTGGCTGAAAACCAGAGCACGACTGGACTGCCCGGACGTTACCCGCCGGTATGGCGTCTACGACAGGGGGTCCCGGCGAGATGTTCGCTGCGTCACACACGCGGACTTTCCTTCGCGCACAGTAGTCCACGGCCCAACCGACCGGCGAGTAACCGCAGGCCGGACCGGCACTGTTCACCCCACCCCCGCGCGCCTACCCTTGATCACCATGGCATCCACACGCACCGGCAGCCGGCGGACCCGGGTCCATGTGGTCAGCGACGTGCACGGCAACGCCCGGGACCTGGCCCGGGCCGGCGACGGCGCCGACGCCCTCGTCTGCCTCGGCGACCTCGTCCTCTTCCTCGACTACGCCGACCACTCGCGCGGGATCTTCCCCGACCTGTTCGGCAAGGAGAACGCCGACCGCATCGTCGAGCTGCGCACCGCCCGCCGGTTCGCCGAGGCCCGCGAGTTCGGCGCCCGGCTGTGGGCCGGCGTCGGCGCCGACCGGGCCGCCGCCATCGAGAAGGCGGTCCGCAGGCAGTACGAGGAGATGTTCGCCGCGTTCCCCGCACCGACGTACGCCACCTACGGCAATGTCGACATGCCGCAGCTCTGGCCGGAATACGCCCGGCCCGGCACCACCGTCCTCGACGGCGGGCGGGTGGAGATCGGCGGCTGGACCTTCGGCTTCGTCGGCGGCGGCCTGCGCACCCCGATGCGCACGCCGTACGAGATCGACGACGAGGAGTACGCGGCGAAGATCGAGGCAGTCGGCGAGGTCGACGTGCTGTGCACCCACATCCCGCCGGAGGTGCCCGAGCTGGTGTACGACACCGTGGCCCGCCGCTTCGAGCGGGGCAGCCGGGCCCTGCTGGACGCCGTCCGCCGCACCCGGCCCCGGTACGCGCTGTTCGGGCACGTGCACCAGCCGCTGGCCCGCCGGATGCGGATCGGCGCCACCGAGTGCGTGAACGTGGGGCACTTCGCCCGCACCGGCACGCCCTGGGTGCTCGAATGGTGAGGCACGTCGGGCGGGGTGAAGGCGGCAGGTCGGCGGCGCGGTAGCCTTCACGCTGCACACACGTGCGCAGCCGGCGCACACAGATCTCTCCCAACCCGGCCCGCATCTGGAGGAGCCACCGCGATGGCGGAACACACCAGTTCGAGCATCACGATCGAGGCGGCCCCGGCCGACGTCATGGCGGTGATCGCCGACTTCGCGCGCTACCCGGACTGGACCGGCGAGGTGAAGGAGGCGGAGGTCCTCGCCACCGACGAGCGGGGCCGCGCCGAACAGGTCCGCCTCGTCATGGACGCCGGCGCCATCAAGGACGACCAGACCCTCGCCTACACCTGGGCCGGCGAGCACGAGGTCTCCTGGACCCTGGTCAAGTCCCAGATGCTGCGCTCCCTGGACGGCACCTACCTGCTGAAGCCGGCCGGCGCGGACGCCACCGAGGTCACCTACCGGCTCACGGTCGACGTCAAGATCCCCATGCTCGGCATGATCAAGCGCAAGGCCGAGAAGGTCATCATCGACCGGGCCCTGGCGGGCTTGAAGAAGAGGGTGGAGCAGGGGCCGTCCGCGACGGCCGGACACACGGCCGGCTGACCGCCGGCCGGCCCGGACCGCCCCGACCGCCCGGACCCTCCGGGGCCGCCGCCCCCGGCGGCGGGCGGACCGCCGGCGGGGCACCGGTAGCGTTCCCGTCATGCGCACCATCCTGATCACGGGCCCGGGCGGCGGCGGACGCACCACGGTCGCCGCGGCGACCGCGCTGCGCGCCGCCGGCGAAGGCACCCGCACCCTCCTGCTCAGCGCCGACCACACCGACACCCCGGGCGTGGCACTGGGCACCGGGACGGGACCGGCCCCCACCGAGGCCGCGCCGCACCTCACCGTCTGGCGCCCGGACGCCACGGAACGCTTCCGGCAGGACCTCACCGCCTTCCAGAGCCGCGCCGTGACCGTCCTCGACCTGCTCGGCGCCGCCCGGCTGGACGCCGAGGAGGTCACCCCGCTGCCCGGCGCCGAGGAGCTGTCCTTCCTCCGCGCCCTGCGCGACGCGGCCCTCTCCGGACGGTACGACCTCCTCGTCGCCGACCTCCCGCCGCTGCCGCAGGCCCTCGCCCTGCTCGCCCTGCCCGAGGAGCTGCGCCGCTATCTGCGCCGCCTGCTGCCGCCCGAGCGGCAGGCCGCCCGCGCCCTGCGGCCGGTCCTCGGCCGGCTGGCCGGCGTGCCCATGCCCGCCGGGTGGCTGTACGAGACGGCGGCCCGCTGGGACCTGGAGCTGGCCGCCGTCGAGACCGTCCTGACCGACCCGGGCACCGCCGTACGCCTGGTCGCCGAGCCCGGCCCGGCCGGCGCCGCCGCGATCCGCGCCGCGAGCCTCGGCCTGGCCCTGCGCGGCCTGCGCACCGAGGCCCTGATCGCCAACCGGACCCTGCCCGACGCGGCCCCCGACAGCTGGCTCACCGGACTCCTCGCCCAGCAGCGCAAGACGCTCGCCGACTGGCGGGAGACCCACGACGTGCACACCGTCGCGCACCTCGGCCGCGACCCGCAGGGCCCCGACGACCTCGCCGCCCTCGCCGTGCCCGCCGTCGATCCGGCGCCCGCCCCGGTGCAGTGGCCCGTCACCGACCGCATCGCCGAGGACGGCGTGCTGGTCTGGGCGCTGCCGCTGCCCGGCGCGATACGGGACGAGCTGGACCTGGTCCGGCGTGGCGACGAACTCCTGATCAGCGCGGGCCCGTTCCGCCGGATCGTGCCGCTGCCCTCCGCGCTGCGCCGCTGCACCGTCGCCGGCGCCGGACTGCGCGAGGGCGAACTGCGCATCCGGTTCGCCCCGGACCCGGACCTGTGGCCTGCCGCCGGCCGGTGAGCCGGGCACGGCCGTTCGGGTAACGTCGTAAAGGCGAACCTAGTCAGGAGTCCGCCATGAGCGATGAGCGCCCCGCACCCGAACCGCCGCAGGAGCGGGCGACCGACGCCGACGCCTGGGCCACGGCCTGCGCCGAGGACCTCGCCGCCGAGAAGGCCCGCCGCCGCACCGAGCAGGGAGCCCCGCCGGGCCCGGCCGCCGAGGAGCTGAAGAAGCTGGTGGACGCGGTGGCCGACAAGCTCTCCGGGCTGTCCTCGCCCCTCCTCCAAAGCCTCGCCGGACCCGCCGCCCAGCAACTGGCGCGGCAGGCCGTGGAGCAGGCCAAGGCCGCCGTGGAACCCGTCATCGAGCGCAACCCGGACGTTTTCGGCCACCTGGCCGCGGCCGGCGGCGAACTGCTCGCCGCCTACCGCTCCGCCGTCCAGGCCCAGGAGCGGCGCTGGACGGCCGGTCCGGGCGGCGGCCGGCCGGACCGCCAGGACCGCCAGGACCGGGCGGACCGGGACGAGCGGGACGACACGGGCGGCCGCGGGGACCGGGGCGAGGGCACCGGTCCGGGGGAGCGCATCGACCTGGACTGAAGCCCTGGCACGGCGGGGCCTCGGGTACGGTTGGCCGTAGCGGGGCTCGACCGAAACTGAGGGATTCATGGGACTCACCATCGGCGTCGACATCGGCGGCACGAAGATCGCGGCCGGCGTGGTCGACGAGGAAGGCAACATCCTCTCGACCTTCAAGGTGCCGACCCCCACCACGCCCGAGGCCATCGTGGACGCCATCGCCTCGGCGGTGGAGGGCGCGCGCGCCGGGCACGAGATCGTCGGCGTGGGCATCGGTGCCGCCGGTTACGTCAACCGGCAGCGCGCCACGGTGTACTTCGCGCCGAACATCGACTGGCGCAACGAGCCGCTCAAGGAGAAGGTCGAGGCCCGCACGGGCCTTCCGGTCGTGGTCGAGAACGACGCCAACGCCGCCGCCTGGGGCGAGTACCGGTTCGGCGCCGGCAAGGGCCACCGCAACGTCATCTGCATCACGCTCGGCACCGGCCTCGGCGGCGGCATCATCATCGGCAACAAGCTGCGCCGCGGCCACTTCGGCGTGGCCGCCGAGTTCGGCCACATCCGGATGGTCCCGGACGGCCTGCTGTGCGGCTGCGGCTCGCAGGGCTGCTGGGAGCAGTACGCCTCCGGCCGCGCCCTGGTCCGCTACGCCAAGCAGCGCGCCAACGCCACCCCCGAGCGCGCCGAGGTGCTGCTCGCGCTCGGCGACGGCACCCCCGACGGCATCGAGGGCAAGCACATCTCCATGGCCGCCCGGCAGGGCTGCCCGGTCGCCGTCGACTCCTACCGCGAGCTGGCCCGCTGGGCCGGCGCCGGCCTGGCCGACCTGGCCTCCCTGTTCGACCCGTCCGCGTTCATCGTCGGCGGCGGCCTCTCGGACGAGGGCGATCTGGTCCTCGACCCGATCCGCAAGTCGTACAAGCGCTGGCTGGTGGGCGGCAACTGGCGCCCGGTGGCCGACGTGATCGCCGCCCAGCTCGGCAACAAGGCGGGCCTGGTGGGCGCGGCGGACCTGGCCCGGGAGCCCGACCCGGTCATGTAGCGGCGCCGGGGCGCGGCGCCCGGTGTCCGCGCGGCCGGGCCGCGCGGACACCTCCGGCCGCGGCGGGTCCGCGGCCGGGGGCACGGGTCGCCGCGCCCCGGTCCCCGGGGCGTACATTGATCCACATGGTGCCGCTCCCCGACTCCCACACCGCGGCAGACGGTTCCGCCGTCGTCCGCGTGCTCAGCTACAACATCCGCTCGATGCGCGACGACACCGCCGCCCTCGCCCGTGTCATCAGCGCCTGCGCCCCGGACCTGGTCCTGCTCCAGGAGGCCCCGCGCTTCTTCCGCTGGCGCAAGAAGCTGGCCCGGCTCGCGGCGGCCTCCGGCCAGGTCGTCCTCACCGGAGGGGCCACGGCGGCGGGTCCGGCGATCCTGTGCGGTCTGCGCGCCACCGTCGAGCGGACCGAGGATGTCCTGCTGCCGCTCACGCCCGGTCTGCACCGGCGCGGTCTCGCCGGCGCCGTCGTCCGGTTCGGCGCCGCCCGGCTCGGCGTCGTCAGCTGCCACCTCAGCCTCCGCCAGGACGAGCGCCAGGCCCAGGGCGGGCTGCTCCTCGACCACCTCGCCGGGCTGGGCGCGGAACACGCCGTCGTCGGCGGCGACCTGAACGAACGCCCCGACGGACCCACCTTCCGCCGCCTCGCCGCCGGCCTCCAGGACTGCCGTACGACCGCGCCCTGGGGCGGCGAGTTCACCTCGCCCGCCACCGGTCCGCACCAGCGCATCGACGCGGTCTTCGCGACCAAGGGCATCGAGGTGCTGGGCTGCGGCGTGCCCCTGGACGAGCCGGGGATCAGCCGGGCGGACCTGCGGGCGGCCACGGACCACCTCCCGGTGCTGGCCGCCCTGCGGGTCCCGGCGGCGTAACCGGCGTCGGCGGCCGGGCACGGGCCCGGGCGTCGGCCGGCCGCGGACCCTGCCCGGCCCAGCGTCAGCCGACCGCGGACCCGGTCCGGCCCAGCGTCGGCCGGCCCGGCCCGGTCCGGCGTCAGACCACCGCTCCGCGGCCCGGGCCGTCGTCCTCCTCGTCGTCCGTCCGCATCCGCGCCACCAGCGTCACGAAGCCGCCGAGGAAGCCGCCGATGCCGCAGGTCGCCAGCCACCAGGTCATGTCCCAGCCGAGCAGCACCGCCAGCAGCAGCAGGACGGGGCCGCCGACCACGCCGAGCCAGGCGAACTTCGCGGTGGTGTCCGCGGCCGGCAGCGGCGGCGGCTCCGGCGGGACGAAGTGGCCCTCGTCGCCGTCGCCGAAGTCGTCGTCGGACGGTTCGGCCACCGCGTAGTCACGCGGGCCGATCCCGGGCGCGAAGGAGACCGAGCCGCCGAGCGGCCGCGCGGGCGGGGCGTCGCCCCCGTCGTCCCCGCCGGTGTCCGCCACGGCGTTCTTCTCCAGCAGCGCCAGATCCTCCACCGGCTTGAACGGCCGGGCGCCCGGCGGGTCCGGCGGCTCCACGCCGTAGCCGGCGACGATGGCCCGCCAGGCGGCGTCCTCGTCGAACGGCACCTCCTGGCGGTCCGGTTCACGGGCCCCCTGGCCCTCGCGGTCCTCCTGGCCGTCGCGGTCCTCGCGGCCCTCACGGTCGGAGTCGTGCTCAGCCAACTGCGGCCGTCCCTTCCTTGCCGACACTGGGTGCGAGCCGGCCGATGAAGGCGTAGCTCTCCTCGAAGATCCGGTCCGCGTCCACGTCCAACGTCGCGACGTGGTAGCTCTGTTCCAGCACGGTCTCCGTGACGTCCAGGGACGACACCCGGCTCAGCACGCGCGCCGAGTCGGCCGCCGGGACGACATGGTCCTGGGCGCTGCGCAGCAGCAGCAGCGGCTGGGTGACCTGGGGCAGCTCGCCGTCCAGCCGGCGCAGGAACCCGCGCAGCGAGTGCGCCGCGTGCAGCGGCACCCGGTCGTAGCCCAGCTCCGCCGCGCCCTCCTTCGCGATGTCGCTGGCGATGCCCTTCGTGGTGCGCACCAGGTGCCGGGCCACCGGCAGGGCGTACGCGGACAGGCCGTGCACCTTGTTGGCCGGGTTGACCACCACCACGCCCGCGACCCGCTCGCCGTGCCGGGCCGCGAGCCGGAGGGCCAGCGCGCCGCCCATCGACAGCCCCGCGACGAACACCCGGGAGCAGCGCTCGGCGAGGAGGCGCAGCTCGCGGTCCACCTCCGCGTACCAGTCCTGCCAGGTGGTGAGCTGCATGTCCGCCCAGCGGGTGCCGTGGCCGGGCAGCAGCGGCAGGGAGACGGTCAGGCCGCGGGCCGCGTGGTGCTCCGCCCAGGGGCGCAGCGACTGGGGCGAGCCGGTGAAACCGTGGCAGAGGAGGACCCCCACCTCACCGCCCTGGTGGCGGTACGGCTCGGCTCCGGGGAGAACTGGCATGTGCTTCACCGTACGCGACCGCACTGACACCGACCAGGGTCGTCGGGCCCATTGACGGTCCTTGGGGTTAAGGTCTGTCCGACGGAAACGGGAGGCACACGGGTGTTGTACGGCACGATGAAGGTCGCCATCGGCGGGCCGCTGAAGGTCGCTTTCCGGCCGTGGGTGGAGGGCCTGGAGAACATTCCGGCCACGGGTGCGGCCATCCTGGCCAGCAACCACCTCTCCTTCTCGGACTCCTTCTTCCTGCCGGCCGTGCTGGACCGCAAGGTCACCTTCATCGCCAAGGCCGAGTACTTCACCACCCCGGGCGTGAAGGGCCGCCTCACCGCGGCCTTCTTCAAGGGCGTCGGCCAGCTCCCGGTGGACCGCTCCGGGGCGCGCGGCGCCGGTGAGGCGGCGGTCAGGAGCGGCATAGAGGTGCTGGAGCGCGGCGAGCTGTTCGGCATCTACCCGGAGGGCACCCGCTCGCCCGACGGCCGGCTGTACCGGGGCAAGCCCGGCGGTCTGGCCCGGGTGGCGCTCGCCACCGGGGCGCCGGTCATCCCGGTCGCCATGATCGACACGGAGAAGATCCAGCCGCCCGGCAAGGTGGTGCCCAAGCTGATGCGGCCCGGCATCCGCATCGGCAAGCCGCTGGACTTCAGCCGCTACCAGGGCATGGAACACGACCGGTTCGTGCTGCGCGCCGTGACCGACGAGGTCATGTACGAGATCATGAAGCTCTCCGGCCAGGAGTACGTCGACATCTACGCCACCGCCGCCAAGCGGCAGCTCACGGAGGCGGCCAAGGCGGCGAAGGCGGCGAAGGCGGCCAGGGAAGCCGAAGCGGAGCAGACCGGCACGGCCGGGAAGAAGCAGGACGAGTCCTAGCCGCGGCGGACCAGCGGTCCGGCGGGCCGGGGTACCAGGGGACCGGGGGAATCGGGGGGCCGGGGGACATGCCCAAGCGCGAGCGGGTCATGCGGATGTCGGTGGAGCTGCCGCTGTGGCGCGCGCTGACCGCGTACCGCGTCCTGACCATGCTCTACGCGATCGGCCTGTGCGCCACCGCCTACGACCAGTTCGTCCGGCCCTGGGTGGCCGTCGCCTACTACGCCGTGCTGGTCGTGTGGACCCTCGCCACCCTGCCCAGGGTGGCGAACGCGGCGAGCTGCACCCGGCGCTTCCTCGCCGCCGACCTGGCCGTCGCGCTGGCCGGCATCCTGCTCACCCCGCTCGCCGACAGCCACCAGCGGATCGCGGGCGGCGGCCCCACCCTGCCGTCGATATGGACGGCCGGCGCGGTGCTGGCCTTCGCCGTCAAGGGCGGCTGGCGCTGGGCGGCCGTCGCCTCCACGGCCGTGGCCGCGGCCAACCTGGCCGAGCGCGGCCACCCCGCCCGGGACACCGTGCACAACGTGATCCTGGTCTGGGTGGCCGCCATCGCCATCGGCTACGTCGTGGAGGTGGCCCGCGCCTCCGAGCGCACCCTCGCCCGCGCCCTGGAGATCGAGGCGGCGACCCGGGAACGGGAGCGGCTGGCCCGGGACATCCACGACGGCGTGCTCCAGGTGCTGGCGATGGTGAAGCGCCGGGGCGCGGCGCTCGGCGGCGAGGCGGCCGAGCTGGGCCGGCTGGCCGGGGACCAGGAAGTGGCCCTGCGGACCCTGGTCTCGGGCGGTCTGGTGCCGGTGTCCCGGGTCTCGGAGGACCTGGCCGAGGGCGCCGTCGTCCGCGCGGTGGAGGAACCGGACGAGACCGGTCCGCTCGACTTGCGCTCCCTGCTCGCGCCGTACGCGGGTGCCCGGGTCAGCCTGGCCGAGCCCGGCGCCCCGGTGCCGCTGCCGCCGGCCGCGGCCCGCGAGGTGGCCGCCGCCGTCGGGGCCGCCCTGGACAACGTGCGGGCGCACGCGGGGGACGGGGCGCGAGCCTGGATCCTGCTGGAGGACGAGCCGGACGAGATCGTCGTCACCGTCCGCGACGACGGCCCCGGCATCCCCGAGGGCCGGCTGGCGCAGGCCGAGGGCGAGGGCCGGCTCGGGGTGGCCCTCTCGATCCGGGGCCGGCTGCGCGACCTCGGCGGCAGCGCCGGGATCCTCTCCGTTCCCGGGCAGGGCACGGAGGTCGAACTGAAGGTACCGAAGGGCGCCGTGCGGGCGCGCGGCGAGAAGGCGGAGCGGTGATGACCGAGCGGCAGGACCCGATCAGGGTCATGGTGGTGGACGACCATCCGATGTGGCGGGACGCGGTCGCCCGGGACCTGGCCGAGTCCGGTTTCGAGGTGGTCGCCACCGCCGGTGACGGCGAGCAGGCGGTGCGCCGGGCCCGGGCCGCCGCGCCCGACGTGCTGGTGCTGGACCTCAACCTGCCCGCCAAGCCCGGCGTCCAGGTGTGCAAGGAACTGGTCGGCCACGACCCGGCGCTGCGGGTCCTGGTGCTCTCGGCGAGCGGCGAGCACGCCGACGTGCTGGAGGCGGTGAAGTCCGGCGCGACCGGCTATCTGCTGAAGTCGGCCTCCACCGCGGAACTGCTCGACGCGGTGCGCCGTACCGCCGCCGGCGACCCGGTGTTCACGCCGGGCCTGGCCGGGCTGGTGCTCGGCGAGTACCGGCGGCTGGCCGCCGAGCCCGCGCCCGCCGCGGACGCCGGCGAGCCGGGCGCGCCCCGGCTGACGGAGCGGGAGACGGAGGTGCTGCGGCTGGTGGCGAAGGGCCTGAGCTACAAGCAGATCGCCGAACGCCTCGTCATCTCCCACCGCACGGTCCAGAACCACGTCCAGAACACCCTGGGCAAGCTGCACCTGCACAACAGGGTGGAGCTGGTCCGGTACGCCATAGAGCGCGGACTCGACGGGGAGTAGGGCGCGCACGCGGCGCGCGCCCGGATCACCCGAATCGCCCCTCCCGATGTGACCTGAATCACCATTAGCGTGACTCGGCGTCAGACCATCGCGGCGAAGGGACATTTCCATGCGCGTCGGAGTACTGACCGGAGGCGGCGACTGCCCCGGGCTCAACGCCGTCATCCGGGGCGTCGTCCGCAAGGGCGTGCAGGAGTACGGCTATGACTTCGTCGGATTCCGGGACGGCTGGCGCGGTCCGCTGGAGAACGACACCGTCCGTCTGGACATCCCCGCCGTGCGCGGCATCCTGCCCCGCGGCGGCACCATCCTCGGCTCCTCGCGGACCAACCCGCTCAAGGTGCGCGACGGCATCCGCCGGATCAAGGACAACCTGGCCAAGCAGGAGGTGCAGGCCCTGATCGCGATCGGCGGCGAGGACACCCTCGGGGTCGCCGCCCGGCTGTCCGACGAGTACGGGATGCCCTGTGTCGGCGTGCCGAAGACCATCGACAACGACCTGTCCGCCACCGACTACACCTTCGGCTTCGACACCGCCGTCAACATCGCCACCGAGGCCATCGACCGGCTGCACACCACCGCCGAGTCCCACATGCGGGTCCTGGTGGTGGAGGTGATGGGCCGGCACGCCGGATGGATCGCCCTGCACGCGGGCCTGGCCGGCGGTGCCAACGTCATCCTCATCCCCGAACAGCGCTTCGACATCGGCCAGGTCTGCGACTGGGTGACCTCCCGGTTCCAGGCCTCCTACGCGCCGATCGTGGTCGTCGCCGAGGGCGCCGTGCCGAAGGACGGCCAGGTGGTGCTCAAGGACGAGTCGCAGGACTCCTTCGGGCACGTCCGGCTGTCCGGGGTGGGCGAGTGGCTGGCCAAGGAGATCGAGCGGCGCACCGGCAAGGAGGCGCGCACCACGGTCCTCGGCCACGTCCAGCGCGGCGGCACGCCCAGCGCCTTCGACCGCTGGCTCGCCACCCGCTTCGGACTGCACGCCATCGACTGCGTCCACGACGGGGACTTCGGCCGGATGGTCGCCCTGCGCGGCACCGACATCGTCCGCGTCCCGCTGACCGAGGCGACGGCCAGACTGAAGACGGTGGACCCGGAGCTGTACCGGGAGGCGGGCGTCTTCTTCGGCTGACCGGCGCCCGGGCGCTACACGGTCGTGCGGCGCAGCCCGCCCACCAGCTCCCGCACGACCGCGGCCCCGTTCAGCGTCAGCACCGACTCCGGGTGGAACTGCACCCCGGCGAAGCCGGGACCGCGCAGGGCGTGCACCTCGCCGTTCTCCGCGCGGCTCACCTCGACGCCGTGCGCGGCCAGCTCCCGGGCCGCGTCCTCGTCGCAGCGCGCCACGAAACTGTTGTAGAAACCGACGGTCTCGCTCCGCCCGAACAGGTCGATCTCCGTCTGCGCCCCCTGGTACGGCACCTCCTTGCGGACGAGCTCCAGCCCCAGCCGGGCCGCGATCAGCTCGTGTCCGAGGCACACGCCGAGCACCCCGTGCCGGTGACCGCCCAGCACCTCGGCGGTCAGGTCCCGCAGGAACGCCATCCGGGGATCGGCGAGGTCGGCGGGGTCGCCGGGGCCGGGCCCGAGGACCACCGGACCCGGGTGCGCGAGCACCGCCTCCCGCAGTCCGGGTTCGTCGTACCGCCGGACGCTCACGTCGAGCCCGCCGGACCCGAGGACGTGCGCCAGCATCGCGGTGAAGGTGTCCTCGGCGTCCACCACGAGGGCCTGGCCGGTCAGGACGCCGGGCCGCTCCCGCATCCGCAGCCAGAACGGCGCGAGCCCCGCCCGCCGCCCGTCCAGCGCGGCCCGCACCCGCGGGTCGTCGGCCAGCCGGGGCCGCTCCCGCTCCGCGCGCGGCCGGGCCGGGCCCACCCCGAGCGCCGCCAGCACGCCCGCCGCCTTCGCGTGGGTCTCCGCGACCTCGCCGGCCGGGTCGGAGCCGCGCACCAGCGTCGCCCCGACGGGCACCCGCAGCCGGCCGTCGGCGCCGATGTCGGCGGTGCGGATCAGGATGGGCGAGTCCAGGGTCTGCGCGCCCCCGGCGTCCCGCCCGAGCAGGGCCAGCGCACCGGCGTAGTACCCGCGGCCCCCGCGCTCGTGCCGCTCGATCACCCGGCACGCGTTCTGCACCGGGGACCCGGTCACCGTCGCCGCGAACATGGTCTCCCGCAGCACCTCGCGCACGTCCAGGGAGGACCGGCCGCGCAGCTCGTACTCGGTGTGCGCGAGGTGCGCCATCTCCTTCAGCCGCGGACCGACGACGACACCGCCCATGTCGCCGACGGTGCACATCATCTTCAGCTCCTCGTCGACGACCATCGACAGCTCCTCGGTCTCCTTGCCGTCGGCGAGGAAGCGGAGCAGGTGGTCCGGCGTGGGCCCCTCGGCGGGATAGCGGTACGTCCCGCTGATCGGGTTCATCACGACCGTGCCGCCGGACATCCGCACGTGCACCTCGGGACTGGCGCCCACCAGCGTCCGGTCCCCGGTGTGCACCACGAACGTCCAGTAGGCGCCGCGCTCGCCCGCCAGCAGCCGCCGGAACAGGGCGAGGGCGTCGGCGCGGCCGAAGCCGGGGATCCGGCCCTCGTAGGTGCGCCGGATCACGAAGTTCGCGCCCTCGCCCCGGCCGATCTCCTCGCGCAGCACCCGGCCGACGATCCGCTCGTACTCCTCGTCGTCCACGTCGAAGCCGCCGCCCTCGACCCGCACCTCGTGCGCGGGCAGCACACCGAGGGCCTCGTCCAGGTCGAGCGTGTGCGTCTCCTCGGGGGTCAGCACCAGCAGCGGGGTGCCGTCGTCGCGGACGTCGAAGCCGCGCTCGCGCAACTGCCGGAACGGGACGAGCGCCAGCCCCTCGTCGGGCAGGTCGGCCAGCCGGTCGCACCGGGTCACCGGGCCGGTCAGCACCTCCACCAGGCGCTCGTCGCGGCCCGGGGTGCGGCGGTGGAGCAGGGCGAAGGGGCGGGAGTCGTGCACCAGCCGTGCCAGGTCCATGGTTCCTCTTTTCCGTCGATGTGATCGAAGTGATCGGTGCTCGATGGCGGTGAGGAACGGCCCCGGAAAACGCCGAAGGCCGCCCCTCGGGCGGCCTTCGCGAAGTCTTGTCGTACGCGCGATCAGCGGGCCGCCGGAGAAGCGGTCCACCACCAGGTCTGGATCGACAGCGCGAACATGCCGGGAACCCTACCGCACCCGCCGGCCGTCCGGCAGGCAGTCAGGCCGTCTCACCCTTCGAGCCGGAGGAAGAACATGGGACACGACCCCGTAATGTTTACGGAGTGACCGTGAACGCTAAGACCAGCCCGAGCGCTGGCAACACCTGGCGACACCTGCCCGCGGCGCAGCAGCCCGAGTACCCCGACCCCGAGGCTCTGCGCGCAGTGATCGCGGACCTCGAGTCGTATCCGCCGCTCGTCTTCGCGGGCGAGTGCGACCAGCTGCGCGCCCGGATGGCGGCCGTCGCCAAGGGAGAGGCGTTCCTTCTCCAGGGCGGCGACTGCGCCGAGGCGTTCGACGCGGTGTCCGCCGACCACATCCGCAACAAGCTGAAGACGCTGCTCCAGATGGGCGCCGTGCTGACCTACGCGGCCTCCGTGCCCGTGGTGAAGGTCGGCCGGATCGCGGGGCAGTACTCCAAGCCGCGCTCCAAGCCGACCGAGACCCGCGACGGTGTGACGCTGCCGGTGTACCGGGGCGACTCCGTCAACGGCTTCGACTTCACCGAGGCCAGCCGCATCCCGAACCCGGAGCGGCTCAAGCAGATGTACCACGCGTCGGCCTCCACGCTGAACCTGGTGCGCGCCTTCACCACCGGCGGCTACGCCGACCTGCACCAGGTGCACGCCTGGAACCAGGACTTCGTGCGCACCTCGCCGTCCGGCCAGCGCTACGAGCAGCTCGCGCGGGAGATCGACAACGCGCTGAACTTCATGCGGGCCTGCGGTACCGACCCGGAGGAGTTCCGGACCGTCGAGTTCTACTCCTCGCACGAGGCGCTGCTGCTGGACTACGAGTCCGCCCTGACCCGGGTCGACTCCCGCACCGGCAAGCTGTACGACGTCTCCGCGCACATGGTGTGGGTCGGCGAGCGCACCCGGCAGCTGGACCACGCGCACATCGAGTTCGCCTCGCGGATCAGCAACCCGATCGGCATCAAGCTGGGCCCGTCCACCACGGCCGAGGAGGCGCTGCGCTACATCGACCGCCTCGACCCCGAGCGGGAGCCGGGCCGGCTGACCTTCATCGTCCGGATGGGCGCCGACAAGATCCGCGACAAGCTGCCCGAGCTGGTCGAGAAGGTCACGGCGTCCGGCGCGACGGTGGCCTGGGTGACCGACCCCATGCACGGCAACACCTTCGAGGCGGCCTCCGGGCACAAGACGCGCCGCTTCGACGACGTGCTGGACGAGGTCAAGGGCTTCTTCGAGGTCCACAAGGAGCTCGGCACCCACCCGGGCGGCATCCATGTGGAGCTGACCGGCGACGACGTCACCGAGTGCGTGGGCGGCGGCGACGAGATCTTCGTGGACGACCTGCACCAGCGTTACGAGACGGCCTGCGACCCGCGGCTGAACCGCAGCCAGTCGCTGGACCTGGCGTTCCTGGTGGCCGAGATGTACCGGGACCAGTGACCGGCCGGCACTGAGTCACCCTGGGGCGCGGATCACACCGGATCCGCGCCCCGGTCACTTCTCCGGGTGCCGGGAATGGGTTAGGTTAGGTTTGCCTCACCGAACAGGGGAGGGCAGTGACCAGCGACCCTCCGGGGAGGTGAACCCGCGTGTACGTCTGCAGTTGTTTCGGCATCACCGAGGACCAGGTCAAGCAGCACGCGGAGAAGGGTGCCTGCACCCCGCGCCAGATCGCCTCCGCCTGCAAGGCCGGCACCGACTGCGGCGGCTGCGTCCGGCGCATCCAGGCCCTGCTCGGCCGCGGCGCCTGCCCCCGCCGGGAGCTGGCCGGCCAGCGCGCCCCGGCGCTCGTACGGCTGGACGACGCGGCCTGACGACGCCGGCCGCTCAGTGGCCGGACAGGCCGCCCGAGGCGTCGGGCTGGCTCTGCTCGATGACGGTCGCCAGATAGAGCGCCTCGCCCAGCTTGTCCACGAGTTCCAGCTGGGTGTCCAGATAGTCGATGTGCTGCTCCTCGTCGGCCAGGATCGCCTCGAAGACGTTGGCCGACGTGATGTCGTCCTTCTCGCGCATCACCTGCACGCCCCGGCGCAGCCGGTCGATGGCCTCGACCTCGATCTGCCGGTCCGCCTGGAACATCTCGGTCACCGTCTGCCCGACCTGCACATGGCCGAGCCGCTGGTAGTTGGGCAGACCGTCGAGGAGCAGGATGCGGTCGGTGAGCACCTCGGCGTGGCGCATCTCGTCGAACGACTCCGCCCGGGTGTACCGGGCCAGCTTGGTCCATCCCTTGTGGTCCTGCAGCTTGGCGTGCAGGAAGTACTGGTTGATCGCGGTCAGCTCGGCGGTCAGCTGTTCGTTGAGCAGTTCGATGACCTCGGGGTCGCCTTGCATCGCTGTGGACTCCTTCCAGAGGGACCCGGCCGATAGCGCCGCATGATTGCACCGACGGAGAAGATCGTCCAGTAAGTGGATACTTAGTAAGTTCGCACCGACTTGTCCGTATATGCCCTTTTCGGAGAGTGATGGTCAAGGGCACTGCCCGAGGTCTGTCAGGATGGATACATGGGTCATCCGGTGGAGCGAGGGTCTGGGGCAGCGGCAGGTTCAGAGCTTCCGCCGGGTCAGCGGCTCCAGCGCGGCTGGCCGGTCACGCACTACGGGCCCGTGCCGAAGTTCCGGCCCGAGCGCTGGGAGTTCCGGGTCTTCGGGGCCACCGCCGACGGTGACAAGCGGACCTGGGACCACGAGGAGTTCACGGCCCTGCCGTACACCACGGTGACGGCCGACCTGCACTGCGTGACGAAGTTCAGCATGGTCGGCGCGGAGTGGGGCGGCGTCCCGGCGAGCGCCGTACTGGAGCTGGCCCCGCCGGCGCCCGACGTCACCCATGTGATGGTCTGGGCGGAGTACGGCTTCAGCTCGAACCTGCGCCTGTCGGACTTCTGCTCCGACCGGACCATCTTCGCCACCCACAAGGACGGCGAGCTGCTCACCGCCGAGCACGGCTTCCCGGTGCGCCTGATCGTCCCGCACCTGTACGCCTGGAAGGGCCCGAAGTGGGTCCGGGGCGTGGAGTACATGACCGCCGACCGCCGCGGCTTCTGGGAGGAGCGCGGCTACCACAACGTCGGCGATCCCTGGCGGGAGCAGCGTTACTCCTACCAGGAGGAGCCCGGGGACGGCCCCGAGCTGTGACTCCGGGCGCCGTCAGGCGTCGCGCAGCTTCTTCAGCCGTTCCACGTCCGCCGCGTGCCCCTCCTTGCCGCCGGGCGTCTCGATGACCAGCGGGACGCCCTCGGTCGCCGGGTGGGTCATGAGCGCCCGGAACGGGTCTTCACCGATGTGGCCGGCGCCGATGTTCTCGTGCCGGTCCTTGTGCGCGCCCGCCACGTCCTTGGAGTCGTTGGCGTGGATCAGCTTCAGCCGGCCCGCGCCGACCGTCTCCACCAGCAGATCCAGCGTCTGGTGCATACCGGCCGGCCCGGTCAGGTCGTGCCCGGCGGCGAAGACATGGCAGGTGTCCAGGCACACGCCCAGCTTCGGGTGGGCGTCCAGCGCCGCGAAGTACGGCCCGAAGTCCCAGGTCCGCGAGCACAGCGAGGCGCCCTGCCCGGCCGTCGACTCCAGCAGCAGGAACGGGTCGTCGTCCTCGGTCAGCTCGTCCAGCAGCGGCAGCAGCCGCTCGCGCACCTGCCGCAGCGCCACCTCCCGCGTCCGGCCGCCGGTCGCGCTGCCGGTGTGCACCACCACACCCAGCGCGCCGATCTCGCGCCCGCGCCGCAGCGAGTGCCGCAGCGACTCCACCGACCGCTCCGCCGTCGCCTCGGTGTGCGAACCGAAGTTGATCAGGTACGGCGCGTGCACGTACACCGGGACCGACTCCTCGGCGCAGGCCGCGCGGAACGCCTCGTCCTGCCGCGGGTTCCCGGCGGGCGTGGCCCAGCCGCGCGGGTTGGCGACGAAGACCTGCACGGCCTCCGCCTGCAGCTCACGGGCGTAGGACAGCCCGACGGAGTGCAGACCGCCGGCCACCGGGACATGGCTGCCGACGGGATTGCGGGGACTGCCGGGGCGGGGGGATCGAACGGGACTCACCCGTTCAGGGTGTCATGTCCGCCCCCGCGCCCGGACCGTGATCACCGGTGAGACCGGTCACCGGATGGTGATCGTGACCGTCGACCCCTTGGGCGCCTTGTCGCCGCCGTCCACCGACTGCTTCTTCACGGTGTCGCCGAACAGTCCGAGCAGCCCGCGGTCCTCGTCCACCTCGAAGCCCGCCGCCTCCAGCGCCTCATGGGCGTCGTCCACGCTGTCCCCGACCACGTCCGGGACCTCGACCAGCTCCGGGCCCTCGGACAGCGTCAGGGTCACCGTGTCGCCCTCGGCCGCCTCGTTGCCCTCCTGAGGGCTCTGCGCGGCGACGGCGCCCTTGTCGTACTCGGAGTGGACCCGCTTGGCGGCGATCCGCACCTTCAGCCCCGCGTCCGTCAGGTCCTGCCGCGCGCTGTCCAGGTCGTCGCCGGTGACGTCGGGCACGTCGACCGGGCTGCCCTTGCTGACGGTCAGCGCGATCGCCGAGCCCGCGTGCCGCTTGGTGCCCGCGTCCGGCGTCGTCCGGACCACCGAGCCGCGCGGCACGTCGTCGCTGAACTCCCGGGTGACCATGCCCGGCTCCAGGCCGTCCGCCTTCAGCCGGGCCCGCGCCTTCGCCAGCGACTGGCCCTCCACGTTCGGCACGTTCACCGTCTCCGGGCCGAGCGACACGGTCAGCGACACCGCGTCGTGGTCGCGTATCCGGGCGCCGGGCGCCGGGTCGGAGCCGATCACCGTGCCCCGCTCGACGGTGTCGCTGTAGGCGTGCTCGACCTCGCCGACGCCGAGCCCGGCCGCCTCCAGCCGGTCCCGCGCCTGGGCCTCCGTCTTCGCCAGCAGTGGCGGCACCTTGGTGAACTGGCCGGAGTTGATGTACCAGACACCGGCGCCCCCGCCCAGCACCACCAGCACGGCCGCGATCAGGGCCAGCACCGCGCGCCGCGGCCGGGCCGGGCGGCGCCGGGGCGGCACGGGCGGGCTCTGCAGCCGGGCCGTGCGGTCGACACCGTCCGCCGCGGCAGTCAGCGGCGGGTTCTCGCCGTCGGCAAGCGGCCCGGACGGGGATTCCACCGCGCCGGCGGAGCGGGGGACGGGGGCGGTCAGCGCGCGCGGGATCACGCTCGTGCGGTCCCCGGCGTTGTCGTGCCGCGCGGCCAGCGCCTGCGGCGGCAGCGTGTCCAGCTCCTCGTCGGTCAGCGCCGGCCGGGCCTGCCGCGCCTGGCCGAGCAGCGCCACCGCGTCCTGCGGCCGGGCGTCCGGGGTGCGCGCGGTGGCCGACGCCACCAGATCGTCCAGCGCGGACGGCAGCCCGGGCACCAGGGCCGAGGGCGGCGGCACGTCCGCGTGCAGGTGCTGGTAGAGCACTTGGGCCGGGGAGTCCCCGGAGTGCGGCTTGGCGCCCGTCAGCATCTCGTACAGCATCACCCCGCACGCGTACACGTCCACGCGCGGGCCGGTCGTGCCCTGCTCGATCTGCTCGGGCGCGAGGTAGGAGACGGTACCGAGCACGGCGCCCGTCGTGCTGGTCACCGTGTCCACGGAGCGCACCAGCCCGAAGTCGGCCACCTTCACCCGGCCGTCGTCGGCTATCAGCACGTTCTCGGGCTTCATGTCGCGGTGCACGAACCCGGCCCGGTGCGCGGCACCGAGCGCGGCGAGCACCGGCTCCAGGATGTCCAGCGCGGCCCGCGGCTGCACGGCGCCGCGCTCGCGCAGCACGTCCCGCAGCGTGCAGCCGGCGATGTACTCCATCGCCAGGTAGACGTACGACCCGTCGGTGCCCTGGTCGAAGACCTGCACCACGTTCGGGTGGTCGAGCCGGGCGACCGACTTGGCCTCCCGGATGAACCGCTCCACGAACGACCCGTCGGCCGCGAGCGCCGGGTGCATCACCTTCAGCGCGAGCACACGGTCCAGACGGGTGTCCAGGGCCCGGTAGACCGTGGCCATCCCGCCCGCCGCGATCCGCGCGTCGACGCGGTAGCGGCCGTCGAGCACCTGCCCGACCAAGGGGTCCTGAAGGGTCGTATCCACGAGAGGCGAGTCTACGAGGCACCGCCCGCGCCCCCGCCCCGCCGGCCGCCCCCGCGGCGGCACTGCAGCCGACCTGTGACGAGCGGCACGCGGGACGAGGGTCACACGGCGGGCTCCGGACCCGCGCGGGAAGGCGCCGTCAGAACGCCGGCCGCTCCGGGTCCAGCCGGGCCAGACCCTCCGCCGGGGAGGACGCCTCCGCGAGGTAGCGCCGCGGGATCCGCCCCGCCAGCCGGGCCAGCCGGCCGCCCTCCACCGCGTGCCGCATCGCCGCGGCCATCCGCTCCGGCTCCTGCGCCCGCGTCACCGCCGACGCCAGCATCACCCCCGCGCAGCCCAGCTCCATCGCCAGCGCCGCGTCGGACGCCGTGCCGGCCCCCGCGTCCAGGATCACCGGCACGCGCGCGTGCTCCACGATGAGCTGGAAGTTGTGCGGATTGCGGATGCCGAGCCCGGAGCCGATCGGCGAGCCGAGCGGCATCACGGCGGCGCACCCGGCGTCCTCCAGCCGGCGCGCGAGCACCGGATCGTCGTTGGTGTACGGCAGCACCGTGAACCCGTCGTCGACCAGCGTCTCCGCCGCTTCCAGCGTCTCCACCGGATCGGGCAGCAGCGTCCGCTCGTCGGCGATCACCTCCAGCTTCACCAGGTCCGTGCCGAGCGCCTCCCGGGCCAGCCGCGCGGTCAGCACGGCCTCGCCGGCCGTGAAACAGCCCGCCGTGTTCGGCAGCACCCGGATGCCGAGCCGTTCCAGCACCGAGAGCACCGAGCCGTGCACGGAAGGGTCCACCCGCCGCATCGCGACGGTCGTCAGCTCCGTGCCGGAGGCGACCAGCGCCCGTTCCAGCACCTCCAGGCTGGGCGCCCCGCCCGTGCCCATGATCAGCCGGGAGGAGAAGGTCAGGTCACCGAGGACCAGCGGATCGTCGGCCATGGCTCAGCCTCCCTGTACGGCGGTGAGGACCTCGACGCGGTCGCCCTCGGCGAGCGCGGTCGCCGCCCACCGCGCGCGCGGGACGACGGTCTCGTTGACGGCGGCGGCCACCCCGCGCGGCGCCGCGGTGAGCGTGCGCACCAGGGCGTCCAGCGCGGTGCCCGGCGCCACGCGGCGGGGTTCGCCGTTGACGGAGATGGTCACGGAGGTGCTCATACGGGCTGCTCCTGCTGTTCCGGGCGGGCGGCACCGAAGCGCCGGGGAGTGAAGGGACGTGCCTCTTCGGGGAGTTCGCCGGTGGTCAGGGTGTGCGCCAGGACGTCCCCGGTGACCGGCGTGAGCAGCACCCCGTTGCGGTGGTGACCGGTGGCCAGCAGCAGCCCGGCCAGGCCGGACGGGCCGAGCAGCGGCGCGTTGTCGGGGGAGCCGGGGCGCAGTCCGGCCCGGGTCTCGGTGAGCGGCAGCTCGGTGATGCCGGGCACCAGCTCGTGGGCGTCGCGCAGCAGCTCGTACACGCCGCCGGCCGTGACCGTCGTGTCCCAGCCCAGCTCCTCGCTGGTGGCGCCGACGACCAGCTCGCCGTTCTCCCGGGGCACCAGATAGACGTGGCCGCCGCGCACCACGGCCCGTACGGTCCGGCTCAGGAACGGCGCGTACCGGGGCGGCACGGCCAGCCGCAGCACCTGCCCCTTGACCGGCCGGACCGGCGGCGACAGCTCCCGCGGCACGCCCGCGAGGCGTCCGCTCAGGCTGCCGGCGGCGAGCACCACCTGCTCCGCGCGCAGCCCGGTGCCGTCCGCCGTGGTGACGCCGGCGGCCCGGTCCGCGACCACGTCCAGGCGCTCCGCCCGGTCGCGGTGGAACACCACACCGGTCCGCTCGCACGCGGCGACCAGGGCCGCGGCCAGCCGGCGCGGGTCGATCTGGTGGTCGCCGTCGACCCGCAGCCCGCCGCGCACCCCGGGCGCCAGCATCGGTTCCAGGCGCCGGCACTCCCGCCCGGACAGCCACTGGGCCGTCAGACCGCAGCGCTGCTGGAGCGCGTGCAGTTCGCGCAGGTGGGCCCGGTCGTCGGCGTCCAGCGCGACGGCGAGGGTGCCGCAGCGCCGGTAGCCGAGGTCGTGGCCGGTCAGCGCGGTCAGCTCGGCGGCGAACTCCGGATAGCGGCGGGCCGACTCCAGGTTCAGCCCGAGCAGCGTCTCCTCGCCGTAGTGCAGCTCGGTGACCGCGGCCAGCATCCCGGCCGCCACCTGGGCGGCGCCGCCCCCGGGCGCGGGGTCCACGACGGCCGTGGCGAGCCCGCGCTGCGCCGCGCGCCAGGCCGTGACCAGGCCGATGATTCCGCCCCCGATGACGAGGACGTCGGACGTACGTGACGACATGGGCGGTGAGCCCCTCCCTTCGCCGGCATGACCCGGATCAGGTTCGTACGGTCGGAGGCCGCGAGCCTCCCTCTCAGCCCGGTCGTCCGGGCTCCCGCGAGTGCTTGTACGGTGGCCACCCTAGCCCGCACCCCTCCTCACCCGTAAGGGAGCCCCGTTCCATGGCCCGGTCGCTCGACGGACTCGCCTTCGCCCCCGTGTCGGACCAGGACCCGGGCCAGGTGGGCACCGCCACCCGGTTCGCGTACCACGAGCGGGACGGCGCCGTCTGGGCCGAGTACGCGGGCGGCGACGTGGTGCGCGGCCATCTGGTCGGCACCCGCGAGGGCGACCGGCTGGACTTCCGGTACGTGCAGCTCAGGACCGACGGGACGACCGCCTCCGGGCACTGCGTGTCCACGGTCGGGGAGCTGCCGGACGGGCGGCTGCGGCTGACGGAGACCTGGGAGTGGGAGTCCGGTCCGGGCGCCGGCACGAGCGTTGTGGAGCAGGTCACCGAGCACGCCCGCTGACTGACGTTCCGTCATGTGTCTAAGGTGACCGGGTGAGCGAGCAGACAGCACAAGAGGGCACGTCACCGGGGCCGCGCGTGGTCGTCGTCGGCGCGGGCATGGCCGGGGTGCAGACCGCCGTGGCCCTGCGGGAACAGGGCTTCCGGGGCCGGGTGACCGTCATCGGCGCCGAGCCCCACCAGCCCTACGACCGGCCGCCGCTGTCCAAGGCGGTCCTGCTCGGCAAGGCCGAGGACTCCGCCTTCGACGTCGACTTCGAGTCCCTCGGGGTCGAACTGCGGCTCGGCTGCGCGGTGCGCGGCCTGCGGGCGGACGCGCGCGAGCTGGACACCGAGGCGGGCCCGGTGCCCTACGACGTCCTGGTCCTCGCCACCGGCGCCGAACCGGTCACGCTGCCCGGCACCGAGGGCGTGCCCGGCGTGCACCTGCTGCGCACCCTGGACGACGCCGGCCGGCTGCGGCCCGTGCTCGCCCGGCAGCACGACGTCGTCGTCGTGGGCGCCGGCTGGATCGGCGCCGAGTTCGCCACCGCCGCCCGCGAGGCCGGCTGCGCGGTGACCGTCGTGGAGGCCGCCGGCCGGCCGCTGGCCGGCGCCCTGCCCGCCGAGGCCGCCGCGCCCATGGCCGCCTGGTACGCCGACGCGGGCGTCGCACTGCGCACCGGCGCGCGCGTGGCGCGGGTCGAGCCCGGCGCGGTGGTGCTCGCCGACGGCACCCGGCTGCCCGCGGGCGCCGTCGTCGTCGGCATCGGCGCCCGTCCCGCCACCGCCTGGCTGGCCGGCTCCGGCGTCGCCCTGGGCGCGCACGGCGAGGTCCTCACCGACGACCGGCTGCGCAGCTCGCTGCCGGACGTGTACGCCGTGGGCGACTGCGCGTCCTTCCCGTCGGCCCGCTACGGCGAACGGCTCCTCGTCCACCACTGGGACAACGCCCTTCAGGGCCCGCGCACGGTCGCCGCGAACATCCTCGGCGAGACCCCCGCGGTCTACGACCCGGTGCCGTACTTCTGGTCGGAGCAGTTCGGCCGGTTCGTGCAGTACGCCGGGCACCACGCCGCGGCCGACCGCCTGGTGTGGCGCGGCGACCCGGCCGGCCCGTCCTGGACGGTCTGCTGGCTGCGCGCGGGCCGCCTGGTCGCCCTGCTGGCCGTGGGCCGGCCCCGGGATCTCGCCCAGGGCCGCCGGCTGATCGAGGCCGGCCGCGCCATGGATCCCAAGGCCCTGTCGGACCCGGCCTGCCCCTTGAAGAACGCCACGGCCGACTGAGCGCCACGGCCGCCCGCGGGGGCGTGACCGGCCACGACGGACCCGCGGACGGCCGACGACACATCGCGGGCGCCCCGGCGGAGCGCCTACGCTAGATCCGTGACCGAGATTGACGCAAAGATCGATGCTCTCGTCCCCGCCTGGCTCACCCTCCCCGACATCGCCGACATGCTCGGCGTCGAGGTGACGCGCGTCCGGCAGCTGGTCAAGGACGGCCAGCTCATCGCCGTACGCCGGGGTGAGAACAGGGCGCTGCACGTCCCCGCCGCCTTCATCGACGGGGACAAGGTCGTCAAGGGCCTGTCCGGGACCCTGACGCTCCTGCGGGACGACGGCTTCACGGTCGAAGAGATGATCGAGTGGCTTTTCACGCCCGACCCGACCCTGCCCGGCACGCCCGCGCAGGCCCTGAGCGAGAATCGCGGCACGGAGGTGAAGCGCCGCGCCCAGGCGCTCGCCGTCTGAGCCGCACCGGGGAGCAGGAGGCGGTGTGCGGGCCGGACGCCCGCACACCGCCGCCGCAGCACCGCCAGGGACACCGACCACGGGGGGACCCACGCACATGACCGACACCGCCCGCGCCGCGCTCGCCGACGCCCGCCTGTACCTCTGCACGGACGCCCGCCGGCGCCAGGGCGACCTGCCCGAGTTCCTGGACGCGGTCCTGGCCGGGGGTGTGGACATCGTGCAACTGCGCGACAAGGGCATGGAGGCCGCCGAGGAGCTGGCGCACCTGGAGGTCTTCGCCGACGCCTGCGCCCGGCACGGCAAGCTGCTCGCGGTCAACGACCGGGCCGACGTGGCCCACGCCGCCGGCGCCGGCGTGCTGCACCTGGGCCAGGGCGACCTGCCCGTCCCCGCGGCCCGCGCGATCCTCGGCGACGGCGTGCTGATCGGCCGCTCCACGCACACGGAGGCCGAGGCCGCCGCCGCGGCCGTCCAAGACGGCGTGGACTACTTCTGCACCGGCCCCTGCTGGCCCACCCCCACCAAGCCCGGCCGCCCCGCGCCCGGCCTCGGCCTGGTCCGCCACACGGCGGCCCTCGGCACCGGCCGCCCCTGGTTCGCCATCGGCGGCATCGACCTCGGCAACCTGGACGAGGTGCTGGACGCGGGCGCCCGCCGGGTGGTCGTGGTCCGCGCGCTCACCGAGGCGGACGACCCGGGCGCTGCGGCGGCCGAGTTCGGCAAGCGGCTGCGGCAGGCTTGATAGCGCCCGGTGGCCGGATCGGTGTCCAAGGGGTGGACACGCGGCCGACAATCCGGGCAATTTCCCAGGTTCGGTTGGGGGACCGCCCACCCCTGGCTAACCTGCCCGTATGGCCCTCGGAACCCCATCCACCAGGACTGATCGCGCACGCACCGTGCGCGACATGCTCGCCACCGGCAAGACGACGTACTCCTTCGAGTTCTCGGCGCCGAAGACTCCCAAGGGCGAGCGGAACCTGTGGAGCGCGCTCCGGCGGGTCGAGGCGGTCGCCCCCGACTTCGTCTCCGTGACCTACGGCGCCGGCGGCTCCACCCGCGCGGGCACCGTCAAGGAGACCCAGCAGATCGTCGCCGACACGACGCTGACCCCGGTTGCCCACCTCACCGCGGTCGACCACTCCATCGCCGAACTGCGCAACATCATCGGCCAGTACGCCGACGCCGGCATCCGCAACATGCTCGCCGTGCGCGGCGACCCGCCCGGCGACCCGATGGGCACCTGGGTCCCGCACCCCAAGGGGCTCACCTACGCGGCCGAACTCGTCCGGCTCATCAAGGAGTCGGGCGACTTCTGCGTGGGCGTGGCCGCGTTCCCGGAGATGCATCCGCGCTCCTCGGACTGGGACACCGACGTCGCGCACTTCGTGGACAAGTGCCGCGCGGGCGCCGACTACGCCATCACACAGATGTTCTTCCAGCCGGAGTCGTATCTGCGGCTGCGCGACCGGGTGGCGGCGGCGGGCTGCGACACCCCGGTGATCCCGGAGATCCTGCCGGTGACCAGCGTGAAGATGCTGGAACGGTTGCCGAAACTGAGCAACGCCCAGGTCCCGGACGCCCTGAAAGAGCGGATCCTGGCGACGCGGGACGATCCGGCGGCGGTACGCTCCATCGGTATCGAGTTCGCCACGGAGTTCTGCGCTCGGCTGCTGGCCGAAGGAGTGCCCGGACTGCACTTCATCACGCTGAACAGTTCCACGGCGACCCTGGAAATCTACGAGAACCTGGGCCTGCACCACCCCCCGCGGGCCTAGACCGGCCGCACCGCGATACGACACACTGCGTAGCGGTCACTGGGAGAGGGGCGTACATGGGCTGGGCGGTCCTCTACATCGCGTTCGGCGGCGTCGCGCTGTGGTTGCTGGGCGAGGTGCTGCTGCAATACAAGGCGCGGCTGCGCTGGCGGCTGCTGGCCTTCGCCGGTTTCGCCGGGGTCGTGGCCGGTGTGCTGTTGCCCTCCGTGATCGTGATCGGGGTCGGCGCGATCGCCTTCGCGGTCGGCCAGACCTATGTGACGCTCTCGTTCCGCCGTGGCTTCGCCTCCGGCTGGGCGGTCAAGCGGCCCGGCCCCGGGACCGGCGGCAGCAAGCGCCGCCGGGGCCGCACGGACCGGCAGACCGCGGCCCCGCAGGACCCCGGGCCCGCCGACGAGCAGGACACCGGCCGGCCGGCCTACGGGCAGGAGACCGGTCACGGCACCGATCACCCGGCCTACGGCCAGGCGCCCGGCGACCACGACGGCTTCGACCGCGCCGACTTCGACCGCGCCGACTTCGACCGCGACGACGTCTTCACGCCGGCCGCCTCCCGTGCGGACGGCACCGCCCCCGCCGAGACAGCCGCCGTCTACGAACCGCTGGTCCTCCCCGAGGACCCCGGCGGCTACACCGGCTACGGCGACACCGCCCAGCAGACCCCGGCCTACGACTACCCCGCCTACGGCCGGCCGCAGGACTACGGCTACGACACCGCCGGCCGGCCGCAGGGGTACGCCAACTACTCCGACCCGTACATCGGCACCCAGTCCTACGGCGGCTACGACCAGGGCTACGGCGAGCAGTACGGCCAGCAGCCCGGCTACGCCCCGGACCCGTACGCCCCCGGCGGCTACCCCGAGACCCCGCCGGGCGGCGTCTGGGTGCCGCAGCAGCGCACCGACGACAGCCACGGCGGCGAACTCCCGCAGGAGCAGCCGTATCCGCAGCCGGACGGACACCGGCCGCAGCCCGGCGCCGGCTACGACGAGCAGTACCGCTTCTGAGCCGTCCGGGCCCCGTCCGCCGGGGCCCGGGCCCCGCTCAGCGGACCCCGCTCACTGGGAGCCGCGGAACTGCGGTCCCTCCACGATCAGCCCGGCCACCAGCGCGCCCGACATCCCGGCGTGCGCCAGTCCGCCGCCCGGGTGGGCCCAGCCGCCGGCCCGGTAGAGCCCGGGCAGCCGCGTGGTGTTCGCCGGGTGCAGGAAGCGGCCCCCGCCGGCGGCGAGCGCGGGCGCGGGCACGGACCCGTCCGGGGCGCCCGTCTCCGCCCCGGCGTCGCCCGGCGCCCGCACCTCGTGCCACAGCAGCCGCTCGCGCAGCCCCGGTATCGCGCGCTCGCCGGCGGCCAGGAGGAGGTCCGTGTACCGCTCGTCCCGGCCGGCGCCCGCGGGCACCACGGCGGACAGCACCGCCGACTCGTGCGCGTCGTCGGGGCGCAGCGCGGGATCACCGGGGCGCAGCACGGTCACCGTCGGCGCGGGCGGCTCGGCACCGCCCGGCGAGGCCAGGAAGTCCCACTCCGCCCCGGCGTCCGCCGGGTGCACGACCGTGCGGTGCGCGGCACCGGGCTCCCGGGCGCCGCGCAGGGCGAGCAGCAGCGTGAACCGGGCGGGCGGCGCGGCCTCCGGGTCGGCCCGCACCTCGCCCTCCCCGTCCAGCGGACGGTCCGTCAGGGCCCGCAGCCGCGCCGGATGCACGCCCGCCACGACATGGTCCGCCTCGGCGGCCGTGCCCCCGGCCAGCTCCACGCCGGCCGCCCGGCCGTCCCGCTCCGTGATCCGGGTGACCTCGGCGCCGAAGACGAACTCCACCCGCCGCGCCAGGCACCGCTCGTACACCGCGCGCGCCAGCTCCCGGAGGCCGCCGCGCACGTACCAGGTGCCGAAGGCGTGCTCCATGTACGCCAGCACGGCCGCGCTCGCCGGGGTGGTGCGGGGATCGAGGCCGTAGGCCAGCGCGTGACTCGTCAGCAGGGCCGTCAGGCGCTCGTCCCGCAGCTCGAAGGCGCCGATCTCGGCCAGCGTCCCGGCCCGGCGGGTGCGCAGCAGCCGCTTGTGCGGGACCGCCGGATACGGCTCCTTCTCGGCCAGCACCCGCCAGTCAGGCCACAGCGGCTCCTCCAGCAGCGGCCGGCGGGTGCGGTCCCAGGCCTCCCGGGCCCGCACCAGGAACGCGCCCCACCGCTCGCCCGCCCCCGCGCCCAGCGCCTCGTCCAGGGCCGCGACGACGCCCGCGCGCGAGGCGTTCGGCAGGGACACCGCGGAGCCGTCCGCGAAGACGTGCCGGGACGAGGGGTCGACCTGGACCAGCCCGACGCACTCCTCCAGCGGTTCCTTCCCGGTCTTGACGAACAGATCGCGGTACACCGCCGGCAGCGTCAGCAGCCCCGGGCCCGTGTCGAAGCGGAAACCCTCCCGCTCGAACCGGCGCACCGCACCGCCGTACGTCTCCGTCCGCTCGTACACCACCACCCGGTGGCCCGCGACGGCCAGCCGGGCGGCGGCCGCCATCGCGCCCATCCCGGCGCCGATCACCGCAATCCGTGCCATGCCCGCGACTTTATCGACCGCCACCGACAACGCGGCCGCCGGGCCGCCGCGCCGCAGGTCAGGGGACTCGCGAGGCGATGCGCCGCTCCTCGCGCCGCTGGGCCCGGCGGCGCAGGAAACGCCGGATGCGCGTGACGAGGAACACCAGGGCCAGCAGCCCGCCGGCCAGCAGGACACCCGAGACGACCGCCGCGGCCAGCGGATGGAACATCGCGAACGCGACGACGGCGCCGACCCCGAGATCCTCGGCGAGGCTCAGCACGATGTTGCTGAACGGCTCGGGCGAGGCGTTGACCGCCATCCGCGTCCCGGCCTTGACGGTGTGGCTGGCCAGCGCCGTCGACCCGCCGAGCACACCGGCCGCCAGCTCGGGGACGGAGCCGCTGTGGCCGGCGAGCAGCGCCCCCACCCAGGCGCCGGCGGCCGGCCGGACCACCGTGTGCACGGAGTCCCAGACCGAGTCGACGTAAGGGATCTTGTCGGCGACGGCCTCGCACAGGAACAGCGCCCCCGCGACGATCAGCACCTCGGGCCGCTGCAACGCCTGCGGCACGTCGTCGCTGATCCCCGTCACGCCGAACAGGCCGAGCAGCAACACCACCGCGTAGGCGTTGACGCCGCTGGCCCAGCCACTGGTGAAGACCAAGGGGAGTACGGACACGCAGGCGATCGTAGCCACCCGGCGGGCGTACGGCCCGGCCCGCGCGCGGACGGCTGAGTACGCGTACTCAGACCGCCGGATGAGTACGCGCGCGGATGGGCCGCCGGCCGCCGGGACGAGAGAGTGGAGCCACGGCAGGGGGCGGGGCCGGCACCGCCGACACGGGGCGGCGGAACCGCGCCCGCCCGCCGGCCGCTCCTTCCGCCGATCCGTCGGCGGAAGCGAGACGGGGGGCCTCGGGGGAAGACCGCCACGGGGGTCCGCAGGGGGAGACCAGGGGGAACCCGTACGGGGGAGAACGGGAAGGACGTACGGGGAGCACGGGGGAGCACGGGGGAGAGAAGAGGCGCCGGTCCGGGAGCGGACCGGCGCCTTCTTCCGTGGGCCGGGAGGTCCCCGGGCGCTCAGACCCTGCCGCTGACCCGTCCCTGGAGCAGCCGGGACAGGGCCGCGTGGACATCGTCCAGGGAGCGCTCCGGCTGGAACGACTTCCAGTCCAGCGCGGCCACCAGCACCATGCCGACCAGCGCCGCCGCCGTCAGCGGGACGTCGATCTCGTCGCTGAACTCGCCGGCCGCCACGCCGTCGCGCAGCACGCCCTCCACCACCGCGACCGCCTCCCGCCGCACCACCATCAGGGTGGACTGCCAGGCCCGGTTGGTGCGCCACAGCTCGGCGACGTACAGCTGGGTGAAGGCCGGGTAGCGGTCGATGAAGACCAGGCCCGCGCGGACCATCGCGTCCAGCGCGTCCACCTTGCCGCCGCCCGCGCGCGCCGTCCGCTCGGCCGCCTCCTTCAGCGAGGCGGTGAGCAGGCCGACGCCGTGCCTCAGCAGCTCCTCGAAGAGGACGGACTTGCTCGCGAAGTTGTAGTACACCGTGCCCTTCGCGACCCCGGCCCGCTCGGCGATCTCGTCCACCGTGGTCGCGGAGAAGCCCTGCTCCGCGATGAGCGTGACGGCCGCCTCGTAGAGCTTCTGCCGGGTGGCCTCGCGGCGCGTGCTGCCGCCGGCCCGAGCGCTGCTGCTTTCCATGGCCCCGATTCTCACAGGTCCGCGCGGGTGCGGGCGCTTCCCCCGGCCCCCGTCACAGGGTCAGCTCCGGATGCAGCCGGGCCGGCGTCCACACCTGGCGGCGGCGGGCCGCGAGGGCGGTCAGCGCCAGGGCGCCGGCGGTGAACGCGGTCAGCACCCCGCACGCCTGCCACACCGGGCCGAGCCCGCCGCCGGTGATCAGCCGGCGCAGCGCCTCCACGATGTAGCTCATCGGCAGGAACGGGTGCACGGCGGCGAAGAAGCCGGGGCTGGTCTGCACCGGATAGGTGCCGCCCGCCGAGGTCAGCTGGAGCATCAGCAGCGCAAGGACCAGGATCCGCCCCGCCGCGCCGAACCGGGCGTTCAGCCACTGCACGAGCGCCGCGAAACAGGCGGTGACCAGGAAGAGGAAACCGAGCGTGCCGGCCGTCCGGAGCATTCGCAGCCCGATCGCCCAGTGCAGCACGGCCATCAGCGCCGTCACCTGGAGCACGCCGACGGCGACCACCGGCAGCCAGCCGGCGCACGCGATCCGCCAGGCGGAGGCGCCGGCCGCGAGGGCCCGCCGGTTGAGCGGCGGGATCAGCATGTAGGCCACCATCGCGCCGACCCACAGGGACAGCGGGATGAAGTAGGGGGCGAACCCGGTGCCGTAGTTCGGCGCCCGGTGCAGGTCCTGGGAGGCGAGCCGGACCGGGTCGGCCATCACGCCGGTGCGCCGGTCGCGGTCCCGCTTGTCGTAGTCCGGGATCTTCCGGGCGCCCGAGTGCAGTCCGCCGGCCAGCTTCCCGGAGCCGTCCGACAGCTTGTACAGGCCGCCGTTCAGGGTCTCGGCGCCCGACTTCGCGGTGCCGATGCCCTGGTCCAGGGCGACCGCGCCGGTGTGCGCGGTGCCGAGCCCGGTGTGCAGCCGCTCGGCGCCGGCGGCGACCTTCCGCGCGCCGGTGTTCAGCGTGTTGATGTCCTTGACGGCGTGGGCGACGTCCTCGGACAGGTGCGGTGCGCGCGCGGCGAGGGCGTCGGCCTGCTTGCGCAGGGCGCCCAGGTTGTCCCGCATGGTCTTCAGGTCGCCGTGCTGGTCGGCGATGAGGGTGTTGAGGTCGTCGGCGACGGTGGCGGTCTCGGCGGCGGCCCGCTCGGCCCGCTTGAGCTGCGGGCAGGCCGGGTCGGGGACGGGCGCCTTCTCGCAGCGCGCCCGGTAGACCTCGTCCAGGACGGCGGCGGAGGCGTGCGCGGCCTTGGCGGTGCCCGGGGCCAGTTTCACCAGCGTCTCCAGGTTGTCCCCGACCGCCTTGGCCGAGTCGGAGACCAGCCGGGCGGTGTCCCCGACGGTCTTCTCGTTGTCCTTCAGGAACGGGCCCGCGTCGGCGTAGACGCCGTTGACCTGGTCGGCGAGCGCCTGGGTGCCGTCGGCGACCTGCCGGGCGCCCTTCTGCAGGTCACCGGAGCCGGTGTCCAGCTTCTTCAGGCCCTTGGCCAGCTCGCCGCTGCCGCTCTTGGCGTCCTTCAGCCCGTCCGCGAGGTCCTTGGAGCCCTTCTCCGCCTTGCCGATACCGCTGTTCAGCTTGTCGGCGCCCGCGGCCGCCGTGACGGTCTGGTCGTGGATGTCGGAGAAGGACACGAAGATCTTGTCCAGGAAGCCCCGGGACGCCTTCGTGGACGCGGCCGAGCGCACCTCGGCGAAGACCGTGCGGGAGATCTGCCCGACGATGTAGTTGTTCGCGTCGTTGGTGCGCACCTGTAGGGCGCCGGCCTCGGGGGAGTCGCCGGAACTGGAGGCGATCCGGCGGCTGAAGTCGGCCGGCAGGGTCAGCGACAGGTAGTAGGTGCCGTCCTCCACGCCCGCGCGGGCCTCCTCGTCGCTCACCTCGTGCCACTCGAAGGTCCGGCTGTCGCGCAGCCCGTCGGTGATGTCGTCGCCGGCGGTGATCCGCTTCCCGCCCGCCGTGGCGCCCCTGTCGTCGTTGACCAGGGCCACCGGGACGCGGTCCAGCCGGCCGTACGGGTCCCAGAAGGACCACAGGTACAGGGCGCCGTACAGCAGGGGCAGCACGAGCAGCGCGACCAGCGCGGCGCGCGGCAGCCGTCCGCGTCCGAAGCGCCTCAGCTCAAGCGCGGCCAGCCTCGGCGAGCGCGTCACCGGCGTCCTCCTTCGGTCCGGTCGGCACGGTCACGCAGTCGCCGGGCGCGGTGCGGCACACGGCCACGACCGTCGTCCCCGCGCGGGCGAGGGACCGCAGCAGGTCCCACATCGCGGTGCGTTCGGTGTCCGACAGCTTCATGTCGACGTCGTCGACGCCGAGCAGCCGGGGCCGGCCGAGCAGCGCGAGCGCGAGGGACAGCCGCGCCTCCTGCGGCCGTTCCAGGTCCCGTACGGCCGTCCGGGAGCCCTTCGGGAGCGTCTCCAGGTCCAGCCGGGCGGCGGCCAGCGCCGCGTCGACGCGCAGCCGGGCCTCGTGGTCGCGCCGGGGCCGCGGGTGCAGCAGCCCGCTCAGGGAGCCGCCGAAGCGGTGCTCCAACAGGGCCCGCTCCCGCAGGTGTTCGCCCACGGTCAGGGCCGGCTCCAGGTCGGTCACGCCGGTCACGTTGGCCACCGCGGACAGGCGGCGCACGGCCGCCATGTGCCGGGGAAGTTTCAACTCGCCGACCGTGGCGACTCCTTCAGTGGGTTTCATCCGCCCCGTGAGGGACAACAGCAGACAGGTGCGGCCGGAGCCGGACGGTCCGTCGAGCGCGATCAGCGAGCCGGGCGCCGCGTCCAGGGTGATGCCGCGGAAGGCCCAGCCCCGCGGCCCCTTGACCCCGAGGCCCTCGGTCCGGACCCCGACGCCGGGGGGATCGTCCGGGTGGTGCGTGTCCTCGGCGCCGTCGGTGTCGTCGGTGTCCTCGGTGTCCTCGGTGACGTCGATGCCCTCGGCGCCGTGCGTACCGGCCGTGTCGTTCACGAGCCCCCCTGCCTGGTGTGCCCCGGTCAGTTGTACTGACTAGTCAGTACAAAAATACGCCCGAACCTACGACCGAGGCAAAAGCCCTGGTCAGAACGGATTGTCAGTGGCATACCTCACGATGGGCACATACGGCATACGTGCCGTCACCCAGACGACAGGAGGTTCGTCATGGCCCACTCGTCCGCAGCCGCCGCACCCCGGCGCCGCGCCACCGGCCCTGCCCCCTCACTGACCGGACCGGCGAGCGACGTGCACCCCGTGCTGCGCCGGGCCACGGCCCCGCCCGCCGCCCTCGACCTGCTCGCCCAGGCCCGTGCCGCACTGGAGGAGGCCACCGTCCTGGAGACCCCCAACGAGCGCTATGCCACGGCCCACCTCGCCGCCCTGCGCACCGCCGCCGCCGTGCTCGCGGCCCGGGGCCGGCCCGAGACCTCCGCGCGCCGCCGGGCCCGGATCCGCAGCGCCTGGGAGGTGCTGCCCGAGATCGCCCCGGAACTGGCCGAGTGGAGCGCGCTGTTCGCCTCCGGCGCCGCCCGCCGCGCCCGCGCCGAGGCCGGCATCCGGGGCGCCGCCGGCCGGCGGGACGCCGACGACCTGATACGGGACGTGGCGATGTTCCTGCGCCTCGTGGAGCGGATGCTCGTCCTCCAGCCGGTCCTGCCCCAGCCCCGCCAGGACACCGGCGGACCCGACGGCCCGGCACCGCGCGCCCCGGCACCGCGCGGCGCACTCCCGGACACCGGCTGAGCGCCCGGCCGGCGCACTCCCGGACACCGGCTGAGCACCCGGCTGCCGCACTGCCCGACACCGGCGGGGTGCCCGGCCGGCGCGCCCCGCGGCACACCCCGCCGGGCCGCGACGCGAGGAGCCGCCGCGGCATGGGAGGCAATCGGGAGGCAATAGGGTGGAGAGGCCTGAAATCCGCCCGCCCCGCCGAGGAGTCAACTGCCGTGTCGGACCCGTCGCGCCCCCGCGCCTCCCTGCGTACCGCCGTGGTCTGGGACGTCTTGCAGGACGCTCTCGACCGCCGGGTCAAGGCCACGGGCCGGGACTCGCTGGACGTCCTCGACACCGGGGGCGGCAGCGGCAACTTCGCCGTGCCCCTGGCCCGCCTCGGCCACCGCGTCACCGTGGTCGACCCCAGCCCCAACGCCCTGTTCGCGCTGGAGCGCCGCGTCACCGAGGCCGGCGTCGCCCAGCGGGTCACGGGCGTCCAGGGCGACGCGCACGGCCTGTTCGACGTGGCCGAACGCGGCGCGTACGACGCCGTCCTGTGCCACGGCGTCCTGGAGTACGTGGACGACCCGGCCGAGGGCGTCCGCAACGCGGTCGCGGCGCTGCGCCCCGAGGGCGTCCTCAGCCTGCTCGCCTCCGGGCTCGGCGGGGCCGTGCTCGCCCGCGCCCTGGCCGGCCACTTCACCGAGGCCCGGCAGGCGCTCCAGGACCCCGCGGGCCGCTGGGGCGCCGGCGACCCCATGCCCCGCCGGTTCACCCCCGAACAGCTCACCGCGCTGGTCGAGGGCGCCGGTCTGCGGGTCGGCGCGGTGCACGGCGTGCGGGTCTTCGCCGACCTGGTGCCCGGCGTCCTGGTGGACACCGAGCCCGGCGCCCTCGACGCGCTGCTGCGGCTGGAGGCCGCGGCGGCCGAACTGCCCGCCTTCCACTCCGTCGCCACCCAGCTCCACGTGCTCGGCGAGACACCGGGCGCCGCGGCGGTCTGAGCGCGCGGCCCCGCCGGCCCGGGGCCCGGGCCCACACCCCCGTGGAACAGCCGCTGATCAGGGCCTGGGCGGCGGATGGAGTACGCCACATGCCCCCCGATCGAGCGGTTTGCGCCGTATGATCGAGGTACACCGCCCGGCATGACGGGTCGGCTGCCGGGGAATGCAAGCCTCAGCGAGCCGGACGGCCATGACGGACTCCGGTTGGCCAGTAGGCGTAGAGGGGCGGGTTTCACGGGGGCGATTCCCTGCCTATCCTGAAGGGACCCCCCGGGTCGCCCCGGCGACTGCACGATGAGGAGGACTCCGTGCCGCTCTCGGAGCACGAGCAGCGCATGCTCGAGCAAATGGAGCGAGCGCTGTACGCCGAAGATCCCAAGTTCGCGTCGGCGCTTGAGGGAAACGGCCTGCGGACGTACACCCGTCGGCGGGTCTACCAGGCGGTCGCGGGTTTCCTCATCGGTATCGCGCTCCTCATGACCGGAATGGTCATGCAGCTCATCTGGGTCAGTGTGGTGGGCTTCCTCGTCATGCTGGGCTGCGCCGTGCTGGCCGTCACCGGCTGGCGCAAGACCCCCAAACCGGGTGAGCGCCCCCCGGCCGCCGTGCGCCGCCAGCCACGGCCGAAACGGACCGTGATGGACCGGATCGAGCAGCGCTGGCAGCGCCGCCGGGACGAACAGGGCCGCTGACCGGCGGCGCGCACCGGCCGGAGCGTCCCCGGACCGGACTCCCGCAGACCCAGACATCCGCAGACCAGACATCCGCCGAGGGGCGGCCACCATCCGGTGGCCGCCCCTCGGCGCTGCCGCTGCCGCTCAGCCCCGCTGACCGTCCGGCCGGCGCAGCGCCGGCCGGACCGCCGCGGCCCTGGCCCCGAGCGCCGACCAGCGGGCCGCCACCGCCCGCCACGCCCGCACCGACGAGCGGGGCAGGAACAGCGCCCGCAGTCGCGTCCCGGCGCCCGCCACGGCCCGCAGCCCCTCGATCACCCGGCGCACGTCCTCGGCCGCGCCCGCCGCCGGACGCGGCCGGGGCGCGTACAGGACCTGCTCCACCGCGTCCGCGACCCGGTGCACGGCGGCCCCGGCCGCCGGATCCAGAGCCCCGAGCCGGACGATCCGCGCGGCGGCCTTGCGCGGGGTCAGCGACTCGTCCGGCACGATGCCGTGGTCCCAGGCGCTGTCCGTCAGCTCCTGCCAGGCGGCCAGGGTGTGCGCGGCGGCGCCCTGCTCGGTCCGGGCGTGCCCGCCCAGCCGCCGCGCGCGCGTCCGCCGGCGCCACAGCAGCGGCGCCAGCGAAGCCGCCAGGACCAGCAGCGCGCCCAGCGCGGTCAGCGGCCACGCCCACCCCTGCGCACCGGCGCGGCCGTCGGGCGCGACCACCGCCGCCGACGGGCTGTCGCACGGCGTCGCCCCGTGCGGGCCGGAGGCGCAGCTCTCGCCCGGCGAGGCCGCCGCCGACGGCGCCGAGGACGCGCCCTTGGACGGCAGCACCTCGTCCGGCAGCGAACTGCCGGGCGTGTCCGACTGGGTGTACGACGGCGTGGTGCCCCGGGTCGGGGTCGGCTCGAAGCGGGTCCAGCCCACACCCTCGAAGTACAGCTCCGGCCAGGCGTGCGCGTCCCGCTGGCTCACCGCGACCGTGCCGTCGGCCTGCGGGGTGCCGGGCGCGAAGCCCACCGCGACCCGGGCCGGGATGCCGAGCGTGCGGGCCATCGCCGCCATCGCGAAGGAGAAGTGGACGCAGAAGCCCTGCTTCTTCTCCAGGAAGTTCGCGATGGCGCCCGGGCCGCGGCCGACCTCCACCCGGGTGTCGTACTGGAACCCGCCGGTCACCGCGAACCAGTCCTGCAGCTTGACGGCCTCCTCGTAGTGACTGCTGCTGCCGGCCGTGATCTCCCGCGCGGTGCGGGCCACCACCTCCGGCAGCGCGGAGGGCACCTTGGTGTACTCGGCGCGCAGGGCGGCCGGCGGCTGCGGCGCGGCGGCCAGCTGCCGCGCGGTCGGCTCCACGTCCAGGCTGGTCACCTCGTACGTCTCGCCGCGCGTGGTCTGCCCGTGGTCGCCGACGAGGGTCATCCCGACCGGCTCGTACCGCCACCGGCCGCCGGCCTTGACCTCGCTCGGCGGATAGGGCATCGGCAGCCAGTCCTGGGCGTAGGTGTCCGCCGCCGTGACCGTGGTGCGCACCGTGCCGCGCCGGACGTCCGGGCCCAGGCCGGCGGGCGTGGGCAGCCGGTCCGGCACGCCCACGACGTGCCGCTGGGCCGGCTTCCAGGTGGTGCCGTCGAACTCGTCCAGGGAGACGATCCGCAGATACAGGCCGGACAGGTCGCCGTCGCTGGTGCGCAGGGACAGCACCTGGCGGTCGTCGTCGGTGTTCAGGTTGTCGCGCAGCGACACCAGCGGGTTGACCGCCGAGATCGTGCCGCCGTCGCCGTTGCCCGCACCCACCCGGTCGCGGGCGGCGTCCAGCAGGCCGCCGTGCAGCGCGGGCAGGGCGAGCGGCACGACCAGGGCCACGCCGAGCGCCAGCACGCCGATCCGGCGGCCGGTGCGCACCGGCCCCAGGGCGCCGCCGGTCCCGGAGCCGCCGGGCGCGCGGGGCGCGCCGCCGAAGACCCGGCCCCACTGGGCGAACCGGTCCCGGCCCTCCGCGAGCAGCAGCATCAGATAGCCGGCCGCCGCCACCAGGAACCACAGCCAGTCGGCGCCGCCCTCGGACAGGCCCGCGGCCACCGAGTACAGCGCGAGCAGCGGCAGCCCGGCCGGGGCCGCGCTGCGGAACGTCACCGCGAGCGTGTCCACCAGCAGCCCGATCACCAGCACACCGCCGATCAGCATCAGCTTGATGCCGTCGGTGAGCGGCGCCGGTATCGCATAGCGGCCGATGTCGTCCCCGCCCTGCTGGAGCAGGTGCGCGAAGTGCCGGAAGGCCTCCGGGCCCGGGACCAGTCCGGCGATCGCCTGCCGCCGGGCGCACACCAGGGTCAGCAGCACCAGGGTGGCCAGGGCCTGCGCCAGCACGGTCGGCGCCCGGCCGAGCGGCACCCGCCGGGCCGCCGCGCCCACCCCGGCCTGCACGGCCACCAGCGGGACCAGTTGCAGCAGCCAGGTCGGCTCGCTGACCAGCGGCAGCAGCGCGCAGGAAGCCATCAGCGTGGCCGCCGCCGCGCACAGCGCCAGCCGTGCCCGTCCGCTCATCCCGGGACCTCCCCGCCCACCGGGGCCGTACCGGAGCGCTCCCGGTCGGCCTGCCGCCACAGATCGGCCGGCGCGGCGCCGCGCGGCACGCTCAGCGCCGTCCAGCCCGCC
Organism: Streptomyces sp. NPDC027672; assembly: GCF_055566335.1. Classification (NCBI taxonomy): domain Bacteria; kingdom Bacillati; phylum Actinomycetota; class Actinomycetes; order Kitasatosporales; family Streptomycetaceae; genus Streptomyces; species Streptomyces sp. NPDC027672. Next base: position 251,868 of record NZ_JBVHSO010000007.1, read on the forward strand.
TCGCGCAGCAGCCGCAGCCGCCACGCGTGCCGGTCGCCCGCGCGGGGCACGTCGGTCGCCTCCCGCGTCCAGACGTCCGGGTCCAGCACGAAGGCGACGGCGCCGCCGCGCCCCCGCATCCCGGCGACCGTCATGGCCTGCTCCTCGTCCAGGTCGCCGAGGAAGGCGACCAGCAGTCCGCCGTGGCCGCCGCGCAGCGCGTCGTACGCCGCGGACAGGCCGGTGCCGTCGGAGTGGTCGATCACCGCGAGGGTGTCCAGCATCAGGGCGGCCGCGTCCGCCGTCTCCTGGCCGGTGCCCGCGAAGCCGTCGCCGCCCTCGCCGGGCACCGCGCTGCCGGTGTCGGTCAGCAGCCGCACCGAGAAGCCGCGCTCCAGCATGTGCACCAGCACCGAGGCGGCACCGGAGACGGCCCACTCGAAGGCCGAGTCCGGGCCCGCGCCCTCGTAGGCCCCGCCCCGGGTGTCCAGCAGCACGGTGCACCGGGAGCGCCGGGGCTGCTCCTCGCGGCGCACCATCAGCTCGCCGTGGCGGGCGGTGGAGCGCCAGTGCACCCGGCGCAGGTCGTCGCCGTGGCGGTAGCCGCGCGGGATCACGTCGTCCTCGCCGGCCAGGGCCGGCGAGCGCCGCCGTCCGTCGCCGTGTCCGCGGGCCGCGCCGCCGAAGCGGACCGGGGCCAGCGGCTCCACGCGCGGGATGACCGTCAGCGTGTCGTACGTCGAGAAGGAGCGGGTCAGCTCGCACATGCCGAAGGGGTCCGCCAGCCGTAGCTGGAGCGGACCCAGCGGATAGCGGCCGCGCAGGTCGGAGCGGACCCGGTAGGACACCTCGCGGCGGCCCTGCGGCTCCATCCGGTCCAGCACGAACCGGGGGCGCGGACCGAGGACGTAGGGCACCCGGTCCTGGAGCATCAGCAGACCGGTGGGCAGCCGGGAGACGTTGTCCATGCGCAGGTGCACCCGGGCCTCGTCGCCGGCCGGGACGCGGGCGGGGGCCAGCACACGGGTGGCGGTCACCCGGTAGCGCGTGCGGTACAGCACGGCCGCGCAGATCAGGGGCAGCACGGCGAGCAGCAGGCCGACCCGCAGCAGATCGCTCTGGCCCAGCACGAACGCGCAGACGGCGGCGGCGATCCCGGCCGCGAGGAAGGAGCGGCCCCGGGTGGTCAGACCCGCCAGGGCCGTGCGCACACCGCCCGCCTCGCCGCGGTCGGGCTCCGCCGGCCCGGTCCCCCCGAAGCTCATCACCGGATCCGCGGGGGCTGTTCGGGATAGGCCGGGACGGTCCGGCCGACGGCGCCGGGGCCGCCCTGCCGACCCGGGCCCGTGGGCACCGAGGTGTGCTGGAGGATCTCCAGCACCACCTGTTCGGCCGTACGGCGGCCGAGCTGGGCCTGGGCGGTGGGCAGCAGACGGTGGGCGAGGACGGGGACGGCCAGCGCCTGGACGTCGTCCGGCAGCGCGTAGTCCCGGCCGGCGAGGGCCGCGGACGCCTTGGCCGCGCGCAGCAGGTGCAGCGTGGCACGCGGGGAGGCGCCGAGTCTGAGGTCGGGGTGGACACGGGTGGCGGCGACCAGTTCGACCGCGTACCGCCGGACCGGCTCCGCGACGTGCACGCCGCGCACCGCCTCGATCAGCTTCACGATCTCGTGCGCGTGCGCCACCGGCCGGAGGTCCTCCAGCGGGCTGACGCCGCCGTGCACGTCGAGCATCCGCAACTCGGCCTCCACGCTCGGGTAACCGACGGAGACGCGGGCCATGAAGCGGTCGCGCTGGGCCTCGGGCAGCGGGTAGGTGCCCTCCATCTCCACCGGGTTCTGGGTGGCCACCACCATGAAGGGGCTGGGCAGTTCGTACGTCTGCCCGTCGATGGTGACCTGCCGTTCCTCCATGGACTCCAGCAGCGCCGACTGGGTCTTGGGCGAGGCGCGGTTGATCTCGTCGCCGATCACGATCTGCGCGAAGATGGCGCCCGGCTTGAACTCGAAGTCCCGGCGCTGCTGGTCCCAGATCGACACGCCCGTGATGTCCGAGGGCAGCAGGTCCGGGGTGAACTGGATGCGCCGCACCGAGCAGTCGATGGACCGCGCCAGCGCCTTGGCGAGCATCGTCTTGCCCACTCCGGGGACGTCCTCGATCAGCAGGTGGCCCTCGGCGAGCAGCACGGTCAGCGCGAGCCGTACGACCTCGGGCTTGCCCTCGATCACGCTCTCCACCGAGCCGCGCACCCGCTCCACCGTGGCGGTCAGGTCGTCCCCCGGGCTCCCGTACGGCCGGGCGGGGGCGTCCCCATGGCTAGCAGGATCGTCATAGGTGGTCACCCGGCCCTCCTCGGCCCATCCATTACGGGCCGACGCTCCGCTAGCGAAACCGGCCCACCCCGAAACACGGACGCCACGCGGGAAAAGTTCCGCGTGCCGCCCCACCCCGCATTCTTGCCGCCGTTACCGATTCGTGTCACTCGCCTGTGGACAACTGCCCACGCGGCGCCGGTCCTACGACTTTCCGGGGCCGCGTTCCCGGCCGGGGCGGCGGGACGCGCCCCGGTGCGGCCGGCCGGCCGGTGCCGGGTCAGGACGGGTCGATCTCGCGCAGCAGACCGGTGCGCACGTCGAACACGAAGCCCCGCACGTCGTCGGTGTGCGGCAGGAACGGCGAGGTGCGCACCCGCTGCATGGACTGGCGCACGTCCTGGTCGACGTCCTGGAAGGACTCCACCGCCCACGCCGGCCGCTGCCCGATCTCCCGCTCCAGCTCGGTGCGGAAGTCCTCGGTGAGGGCCTCCAGGCCGCAGCCCGTGTGGTGGATGAGCACGACGCTGCGGGTGCCCAGCTTGCGCTGGCTGATGGTCAGCGAGCGGATGACGTCATCGGTGACCACTCCGCCCGCGTTGCGGATGGTGTGGCAGTCGCCGAGCTGCAGACCGAGGGCCTGGTGCAGGTCGAGACGGGCGTCCATGCACGCGACGACGGCGACGCGCAGCACCGGCCGGGCGTCCATGCCGGGGTCCTCGAACGCCTCGGCGTAGTGGTGGTTGGCCGTCACCAGACGGTCGGTCACGGTGCCGTCCGCGGGTATGGCGCCTTCGGGCCCGGCGGGAACTGCAGCGGAAGTCGTCATGCCGACGACGGTACTGGTCACGTCACCTTCCGGCCTGCCGTGAGAGGGGACAAAGAACGTCATCGCGGCTTGGTGTGAGCTAACCCACAGGGAGGGCGCGGCACGGCCGAACGGGTGGAACGGCGCGCGACGGGGTTCCCGCCGCGCCCCGGTGCGCGACGCGCAGGCCGGTTGATTGACCCGGGGACGGCGTGGACTAAAGTGACGCGAAAGCGGGAGACGAGTCTCTCCCCGCTGGTGAGACCCCCGGAGACCCCGGCGCACACCCGGATTCGTCTCCCCGCGCGCGCGGCGCGTACGTACGGCTCGGGGGACCGACGGTGCGTACGGCCCGCCGGAACTGAGAGGCCCCCTTGAGCCAGAGTCGACACGTCCCGGTGATGCTCCAGCGGTGCCTGGACCTGCTGGCACCCGCCCTGGAGCGGCCCGGAGCGGTGGTCGTCGACTGCACCCTCGGCCTCGGCGGGCACAGCGAGGCGCTGCTCACCCGGTTCCCCGGCGTCCGGCTGGTCGGCCTCGACCGGGACACGGAGGCGCTGCGCCTGTCCGGCGAGCGGCTGGCTCCGTTCGGCGACCGCGCCACCCTCGTGCACGCGGTCTACGACGAGCTGCCCGGCGTACTCGACCGGCTCGGCATCGCGCGCGTGCAAGGCGTCCTGTTCGACCTCGGGGTCTCCTCCATGCAGCTCGACGAGGCCGGCCGCGGCTTCGCCTACGCGCAGGACGCGCCCCTGGACATGCGCATGGACCAGACCACCGGCGTCAGCGCCGCCGAGGTCCTCAACACCTACCCGCCCGGCGAACTCGTGCGCATCCTGCGCGCGTACGGCGAGGAGAAGCAGGCCAAGCGGATCGTCGCCGCGGTCGTCCGGGAACGGGAGAAGGAGCCGTTCAGCACCAGTGCGCGGCTGGTGGAACTGATCCGGGAGGCCCTGCCGCAGGCCGCCAAGCGCACCGGCGGCAACCCGGCCAAGCGCACCTTCCAGGCGCTGCGCATCGAGGTCAACGGCGAACTGTCCGTGCTGGAGCGGGCGGTGCCGGCCGCCGTGAAGGCCCTGGACGTGGGCGGGCGCATCGCCGTGCTGTCGTACCACTCGCTCGAGGACCGGCTCGTCAAGCAGGTGTTCGCGGCCGGCGCCGCGAACACCGCGCCGCCCGGACTGCCGGTCGTGCCCGAGCGGTACCAGCCGCGGCTCAAGCTGCTCACCCGTGGTGCCGAACTTCCCACCGAGGAAGAGATCGCCGACAACCGCCGGGCCGCACCGGCCAGACTGCGGGGTGCCGAGCGCATCAGGGAGGACGTCGAGTGAGCGAGACGGGTCGGAGGGTCTCCTCCGCGCAGCCCGGGGTCCGGCCGGCGGGCCCCCTCGCGTACCCGAAGGCGCGCCCGGCCGGCGGCGGCCCCCACGCGGCGGGGGAGCGGTGAGCAGGAAACCCGAGCTGAAGGGGAGGGCCGCGCGGCTCGCCCGGCTCCTCCCGGCCGGCCGCGCCCGGGCGGCCCGCACCCCGTTCGTCCTCCTCGTCGTCCTCCTCCTCGGCGGCGGCCTCATCGGGCTGCTGGTGCTGAACTCCGCGCTCAGCGAGGGCTCCTTCCGGCTCGACGACCTGCAGAAGCGGACGAAGAGCCTCACCGACGAGGAGCAGGCCCTCCAGCGGGACATCGACGCCTACTCGTCCCCCGACGCCCTCCAGCGGCGCGCCCGCGAACTCGGCATGGTCCCCGGCGGCGACCCCGCCTTCCTCGGCCCCGACGGCACCGTCAAGGGCGTACCGAGCGCCGCACCCGGGACCGCCGCCGGGACCGCGGCCCTCTCCGGCCCGGCCGCCCCCGAGGCCCTGATCCCGGCCGTCGCGCCGGATCCCGCCGCCCCGGACCCCGCGGCCGCGCCCACCGTCCCGCCGGCCCAGCCGCCGGGCGCTCCCGCGGCCTCCGCGCCGCCCGCCGCCCCCCAGACCGTGCCCACCCCGACCCCCGGCAGGTGACGGAAGTGTCCGACAGGCAACCGCCGCGCCGCCGGGTGCCCGGGCCGGCCAGGCCCCCGCGGCCGCGCAGCGCCGTCCGGCGGCAGCCCGGACCCGGCGCCCGGCCGGCCCGCCGTCCCGGCGGGTCCCGGCCCATGCCCGCGCGCCCGCTGCGGCTCGGCAGCCCCCGGCCCCGGCTGCGCCTGGTCGGCCTCGCGCTGACCCTGGTGCTGCTCGTCTTCGTCGTACGGCTGCTCCAGGTCCAGGCGGTCGACGCGAGCGCCTACGCGGCGCGGGCCGAGCAGAACCGGTACGTGGTGCACACCCTGGCCGCCGAGCGCGGCGAGATCACCGACCGCAACGGCGTCGCCCTCGCCGTCAGCGAGGACGCCTACGACATCACGGCCGACCCGACCATGTTCAGCGCCCGGCAGCTGAAGATCGGCGACGGTCCGGAGCGGGCCGCCGCGCTGCTCGCCCCGATCCTCGGCCAGGACCAGGCCACGCTCGCCGGCAAGCTGCGGCCCGCGAACAAGGACGCCCGCTACACCCGGCTCGCCACCCGGCAGACCCCGCAGGTCTGGAAGCAGATCAGGGACCTGAAGACCGCGCTCGCCAACAAGGCCGGCACCGACCACACCACCGTCAACGTGCTGGCCGGCGTCTTCGCCGACCCCAGCAGCCAGCGCGTGTACCCCAACGGCGACCTGGCCGCCGGGATACTGGGCTGGGTCAACGCCGACGGCAAGGGCGGCGGCGGCGTCGAGCAGCAGCTGGACAAGCGGCTCTCCGGCAAGGACGGCAAGGTCCGCTATGCCCAGGCCGGCGGGCGCGAGGTGCCCACGGTGGGCTCCGCCGAGACCCCCGCGGTGCCCGGCGCCGACGTCGAGCTGACCCTCGACCGGGACATCCAGTGGGCCGCGCAGAGCGCCATCAGCGAGCAGGTGCGCAAGTCCGGGGCGGACCGCGGCTACGTCATCGTCCAGGACACCCGCACCGGCCAGATCCTGGCCATGGCCAACGCGCCCGGCTTCGACCCGAACGACCTGGCCAAGGCCGACGGCGACGCGATGGGCAACGCGGCCCTCCAGGACGCCTACGAGCCCGGCTCCACCGCCAAGGTGATGTCGATGGCGGCCGTGCTGGAGCGGAACGCGGCGACCCCGCTCACCCACGTCGTCATCCCCAACCGGCTGCACCGCGGCGACCGGCTCTTCCAGGACGACGTCGACCACGGCACCTGGTACCTCACGCTCAACGGCGTGCTCGCCAAGTCCAGCAACATCGGCACCATCCTGGCCACCGGCGAACTCGCCAAGAGCCAGCCCGAGGCCAACAAGGTCCTCTACTCCTACCTGCGCAAGTTCGGCATCGGGAGCTACACCGGACTCGGCTTCCCCGGCGAGACGCCCGGCATCCTCGCGCCGCCGCAGAAGTGGTCCACCTCGCAGCAGTACACGATCCCTTTCGGCCAGGGGTTCTCCATCAACGCGATGCAGGCCGCCTCCGTGTACTCCACCATCGCCAACGGCGGGGTCCGCGTCGAGCCCTCCCTGGTGCGCGGCACCAAGGGCGCCGACGGGCGGTTCACACCGGCGCCGAAGCCCAAGCAGACCCGGGTGGTCAGCGCCAGGACGGCCAAGAGCCTCGCCCAGATGCTGGAGTCCGTCGTGGACGACGAGCAGGGCACCGGCATCAAGGCCCGCATCCCCGGGTACCGGGTGGCGGGCAAGACCGGCACGGCCAACCGTGTGGATCCGGCCACCGGCCGCTACCGCGGCTACACCTCGTCGTTCGCCGGTTTCGCGCCCGCCGACAACCCGCGGATCACCGTCTACTGCGCCATCCAGAACGCCACGTCGGGCGACTACTTCGGCGGCCAGATCTGCGGCCCCATCTACAAGCAGGTGATGGAGTTCGCCCTCAAGACCCTCCAGGTCCCGCCGACCGGGGCGAAGCCCGCCAGCCTGCCCGTCGAGTACAAGCCCTGATCAGCACCCCCACTGGTCAGCACGGAAACACCAGGAACGAGCCCGTGACAACGATCACCCCCGACCCCGGGAACCACAGGGACGACAGCCCCTCGCTTCGCTCCGGAGCCGGTACGCCCGGTACGCTCACCGCCGTGCCACACGCTGATCAGTCCCAAACCACCCAGAAGGGCGCTTCCGTGACGTATCCGGGACCGCCGCGACCGGTTCAGGTCTCCGCCACCCCCCTCGCGGAACTGGCCGATCAGCTGGGTGCCGCCGCTCCGGACGCCGCCGCCGAGGTCACGGGCATCACCCACGACTCGCGTGCCGTCCGCCCCGGCGACCTGTACGCCGCCCTGCCGGGCGCCCGGCTGCACGGCGCCGACTTCGCCCCCCAGGCCGCCGGCCTCGGCGCGGTCGCCGTGCTCACCGACCCGAGCGGCGCCGAGCGCGCCGCCGCCACCGGTCTGCCGGTGCTGGTCGTCGACGACCCGCGCGCCCGGATGGGCGAACTCGCTGCCACCCTGTACGGCCGGCCCGGCCGCGACCTGCTCCAGATCGGCATCACCGGCACCTCCGGCAAGACCACCACCGCCTACCTGGTGGAGGGCGGCCTGCGGACCGCCCGCGCCACCGGGCTCATCGGCACCGTCGAGACGCGCATCGGCGACGAGCGGATCAAGTCCGAGCGCACCACCCCCGAGGCCACCGACCTCCAGGCCCTGTTCGCCGTCATGCGCGAACGCGGGGTCGAGGCGGTCGCCATGGAGGTCTCCAGCCACGCCCTGGTCCTCGGCCGGGTCGACGGCTGCGTCTTCGACATCGCCGTGTTCACCAACCTCAGCCCGGAGCACATGGAGTTCCACTCCGACATGGAGGACTACTTCCGGGCCAAGGCGCAGTTGTTCACGCCCTGGCGCAGCCGGCTCGGTGTGGTCAACGCCGACGACGAGTACGGCCGCCGGCTCGCCCGGGAGGCGACCGTCCCCGTCGTCACCTACTCCGCCGAGGGCCACCCCGACGCCGACTGGCGCGCCCAGGACGTCCAGGTCGGCCCGATGGACTCGACCTTCACCGTGCTCGGCCCGGACGGCCTGCGCGTCCACGCCAGGTCGCCGATCGCCGGCCCGTTCAACGTGGCCAACACCCTCGCCGCCATCGTCGCCCTCGCCGTCGCCGGTCTCGACCCGCAGGCCGCCGCCGACGGCATCGCCGCCGTACCCGGCGTCCCGGGCCGCCTGGAGCGCGTCGACGCCGGGCAGCCCTACCTCGCCGTCGTCGACTACGCGCACAAGACGGACGCGGTCGAGTCGGTGCTCAGGGCGCTGCGCAAGGTCACCAAGGGCCGGCTGCACATCGTCCTCGGCTGCGGCGGCGACCGCGACCGGACCAAGCGCGCCCCGATGGGCGCCGCCGCGGCCCGGCTCGCCGACACGGCCGTACTGACCTCCGACAACCCCCGTTCCGAGGACCCGCTCGCGATCCTTGCGACCATGCTCCAGGGCGCCGCCTCGGTGCCCGCGCACGAGCGCGGCGAGGTGCTCCTCTTCGAGGACCGGGCCGCCGCCGTCGCCGCCGCCGTGGGCCGCGCCCAGGCCGGCGACACGGTGCTGGTCGCGGGCAAGGGCCACGAGCAGGGCCAGGACATCGCCGGCGTGATCCGTCCCTTCGACGACCGCCAGGTGCTTCGCGAAGCTATCCAGAAGACCCAGGGATGAACTTGTGATCGCCCTCTCCCTCGCCGAGATCGCAGCAGTCGTCGGCGGGCAGACGCACGACATACCGGATCCGTCCGCACAGGTCACGGGACCGGTCGTCCGGGACTCCCGGGAGGTGGTGCCCGGCAGCCTGTTCGCCGCCTTCGTCGGCGAGCGCGTGGACGGCCACGACTACGCGCAGCGGGTCGTCGAGGCCGGCGCGGTCGCCGTGCTGGCGTCCCGGCCGGTCGGCGTCCCCGCCGTCGTGGTGGACGACGTCCAGGCCGCCCTCGGCGCCCTCGCCCGGCATGTCGTGGCCCGGCTCGGCGCGACCCTCGTCGCGCTGACCGGCTCGGCCGGCAAGACCAGCACCAAGGACCTGATCGCCCAGGTGCTCGGACGCAAGGCGCCGACCGTGTTCACGCCCGGCTCGCTGAACAACGAGATCGGGCTGCCGCTGACCGCCCTGACCGCCACCGAGGAGACCAGGTTCCTCGTGCTGGAGATGGGCGCCCGCGGCATCGGGCACATCCGCTACCTCGCCGGCCTGACCCCGCCGAAGATCGGCCTGGTGCTCAACGTCGGCACCGCGCACATCGGCGAGTTCGGCGGCCGTGAGCAGATCGCCCAGGCCAAGGGCGAACTCGTGGAGGCGCTGCCCGCGGACGGGACCGCCGTCCTCAACGCCGACGACCCGCTGGTGCGGGCCATGGCCTCCCGTACCCAGGCGAAGGTGGTGCTTTTCGGAGAGTCGGCCGAAGCGGACGTACGCGCCGAGAACGTGCGACTCACGGACAGCGGACAGCCCGCCTTCAGGCTTCACACACCCTCCGGTGCAAGCGATGTGACGATGCGCCTGTACGGTGAGCACCACGTGTCGAACGCGCTCGCCGCGGCCGCCGTCGCCCATGAGCTGGGCATGTCCGCAGCGGAGATCGCCCTCGCGCTCTCCGAGGCGGGCTCCCTCTCCCGCTGGCGCATGGAGGTCACCGAGCGCCCGGACGGCGTGACCATCGTCAACGACGCCTACAACGCCAACCCCGAGTCCATGCGGGCCGCCCTCCGGGCGCTCGCGGCCATGGGCAGGGGGCGCCGCACGTGGGCGGTGCTCGGCAAGATGGCCGAGCTGGGGGACGAGGCGCTCGCCGAGCACGACGCCGTCGGACGGCTCGCCGTCCGGCTCAACGTCAGCAAGCTCGTCGCCGTCGGGGGGATTGAGGCCTCCTGGCTGCAATTGGGCGCATATAACGAGGGTTCGTGGGGTGAGGAGTCGGTGCACGTGTCCGACGCACAGGCGGCGATCGACCTGTTGCGCAGCGAGTTGCGCCCGGGGGACGTCGTGCTCGTGAAGGCGTCCCGTTCGGTGGGGCTGGAGAGCGTCGCCCAGGCGCTCGTCGAGGCCGGTGCCGGGCGTGGGGTTGATGCCCGATGATGAAGCAGATCCTCTTCTCGGGCGTCATCGGCCTCTTCCTGACGCTGATCGGCACGCCGCTGCTGATCAAGCTGCTGGCCCGCAAGGGCTACGGCCAGTACATCCGTGACGACGGCCCCCGGGAACACGCCAGCAAGCGCGGTACGCCGACGATGGGCGGCATCGCCTTCATCCTGGCCACGATCGTCGCCTACTTCCTGTCCAAGGTGATCACCGGCCAGCCGCCGACCTACTCGGGTCTGCTGGTGCTGGGCCTGATGTTCGGCATGGGCCTGGTCGGCTTCCTGGACGACTACATCAAGATCGTCAAGCGCCGGTCGCTGGGTCTGCGGGCCAAGGCGAAGATGGCCGGCCAGCTGATCGTCGGCATCGCCTTCGCGGTGCTCTCGCTCCAGTTCGCCGACGCGCGCGGCAACACCCCGGCGTCCACGAAGCTGTCGTTCATCACCGACTTCGGCTGGTCGATCGGCCCGGTGCTGTTCGTGGTCTGGGCGCTGTTCATGATCCTCGCGATGTCGAACGGCGTGAACCTGACCGACGGTCTGGACGGCCTCGCCACCGGTGCCTCGGTCCTCGTCTTCGGCGCCTACACCTTCATCGGCGTCTGGCAGTTCCAGGAGTCCTGCGCCAACGCGCAGACCCTGACCAACCCGGGCGCCTGCTACGAGGTGCGCGACCCGCTGGACCTCGCCGTGGTCGCCTCCGCGCTGATGGGCGCCTGCCTCGGCTTCCTGTGGTGGAACACCTCGCCGGCGAAGATCTTCATGGGCGACACCGGTTCGCTGGCGCTCGGCGGTGTCCTCACGGGTCTGGCCATCCTCTCCCGCACGGAGCTGCTGGTGGCCATCATGGGCGGCCTGTTCGTCCTCATCACCATGTCGGTCGTCATCCAGGTCGGCTCCTTCCGGCTCACCGGCAAGCGCGTCTTCCGGATGGCGCCACTGCAGCACCACTTCGAACTCAAGGGCTGGTCCGAGGTCCTGGTGGTGGTCCGGTTCTGGATCATCCAAGGCATCTGTGTGATCGTCGGACTGGGCCTCTTCTATGCGGGATGGGCAGCGGACAAGTGACCTCCACCTCGGGGCTCTTCGACTTCCAGGGCACGCACGTCACCGTCGCCGGGCTCGGCGTCTCCGGTGTCCCGGCGGCCAGAGCGCTGCACGCGCGCGGAGCGGTCGTCACGGTCGTCAACGACGGCGACGACGCACGCGCGCGGGAGCAGGCCGCGGACCTGACGGCGCTCGGTGTCACCGTGCGCCTCGGCGACGGGGCGACCCTGCCGGAGGGCACCGAGCTGATCGTCACCGCGCCCGGCTGGCAGCCGGACAAGCCGCTGTTCCTGGCGGCCCGCGAGGCGGGCGTGCCCGTCTGGGGCGACGTCGAGCTGGCCTGGCGGCTGCGCGGGCCGGACGCGGCCCCCTGGCTGGCCGTGACGGGCACCAACGGCAAGACCACCACCGTCCAGATGCTCGCCTCCATCCTGAAGGCGGCGGGCCTGCGCACGGCCGCCGTCGGCAACATCGGCGTCTCGCTGCTGGACGCGGTCCTCGGCGAGGAGGAGTACGACGTCCTCGCCGTGGAGCTCTCCAGCTACCAGCTCCACTGGGCGCCGTCCCTGCGCGCCCACTCGGCCGCGGTCCTCAACCTCGCGCCGGACCACCTGGACTGGCACGGCTCCATGGAGGCGTACGCGCGCGACAAGGGCCGTATCTACGAGGGCAACAAGGTCGCCTGCGTCTACAACGTCGCGGACCCGGCCACCGAGGGCCTGGTGCGCGCGGCCGACGTCGAAGAGGGCTGCCGGGCCGTCGGGTTCACCCTCGGCACCCCGGGCCCGTCCCAACTCGGCGTCGTGGACGGCATCCTGGTCGACCGCGCCTTCGTCGAGAACCGGCAGAAGAACGCGCAGGAACTGGCCGAGGTCTCCGACGTCCGGCCGCCGGCCCCGCACAACATCGCCAACGCCCTGGCGGCGGCGGCCCTCGCCCGCGCCTTCGGGGTGCCCGCCGGCGCGGTACGGGACGGGCTGCGGGCCTTCCGGCCGGACGCCCACCGCATCGCGCACGTGGCCGACGTCGACGGCGTCGCGTACGTGGACGACTCCAAGGCCACCAACACCCACGCCGCGGAAGCCTCGTTGGCGGCATATGAGCAGATCGTATGGATCGCGGGCGGGCTGGCGAAGGGCGCCACCTTCGACGAACTGGTCGCCAAGTCGGCGAAGCGGCTGCGGGGCGTGGTCCTGATCGGTGCCGATCGGGCCCTGATCCGCGAGGCCCTGGCGCGACACGCCGCGGAAGTACCCGTGGTCGACCTCGACCGGACCGACACTGGGGCGATGCTCCAGGCGGTGACGGAGGCCGGGCGCCTGGCCCGGCCCGGCGACACGGTGCTGCTGGCCCCGGCCTGCGCCTCCATGGACATGTTCACCAACTACAACCAGCGCGGCGACGCGTTCGCGGCGGCGGTCCGCGAACTCGGCGCCTGACCCCGGCCGCCTGCCGGGCGGACCTTGGGAGGGACGCGTGGGACGGTCGACGTTCAGCGGAGGGACCGATGCCCAGTAGCCGTACCGGCCGGCCGCCCGTGCAGCGGGCGTCCCGCCGCCCCGCCGTCTCCCGCACCCCGCGCGAGAACCCCGTACAACGGCTCGGCGACCGCGCCCGCAAGGCGTGGGACCGGCCCTTGACGGCCTACTACCTGATCGTCGGCGGCAGCGTGCTGATCACCGTGCTGGGTCTGGTGATGGTCTACTCGGCCTCCCAGATCACCGCGCTCCAGCTCTCGCTGCCCGGGTCGTTCTTCTTCCGCAAGCAGTTCCTCGCCGCGCTCATCGGCGGGGCGCTGCTGCTCGCCGCCTCCCGCATGCCGGTGAAGCTGCACCGGGCGCTGGCCTACCCGATCCTCGCCGCCGCCGTCTTCCTGATGGTCCTGGTGCAGGTGCCCGGGATAGGGCGGGAGGTCAACGGCAACCAGAACTGGATCTCGCTCGGCGGCTCCTTCCAGATCCAGCCCAGCGAGTTCGGCAAGCTGGCGCTGGTGCTGTGGGGCGCGGACCTGATCGCCCGCAAGCAGGAGCGCAAGCTGCTGGCCCAGTGGAAGCACATGCTGGTGCCGCTGGTCCCGGTCACCTTCCTGCTGCTCGGCCTGATCATGCTGGGCGGTGACATGGGAACCGCGATCATCCTCACGGCGATCCTGTTCGGCCTGCTCTGGCTGGCGGGCGCGCCCACCCGGCTGTTCGCCGGGGTGCTGTCGGTCGCCGCCCTGATCGGGGTCCTGCTGATCAAGACCAGTCCCAACCGGATGGCCCGGCTCGCCTGCATCGGTGCTACCGAGCCGAAAAGCGGGGTAGCCGACTGCTGGCAGGCCGTGCACGGCATCTACGCCCTCGCCTCCGGCGGACTGTTCGGCTCCGGGCTCGGCGCGAGTGTGGAAAAATGGGGCCAACTCCCGGAAGCCCACACCGACTTCATCTTCGCCGTCACCGGCGAGGAACTGGGTCTGGCGGGGACGCTGTCGGTGCTCGCCCTGTTCGCGGCTCTAGGCTATGCGGGTATCCGCGTGGCCGGACGCACGGAGGACCCCTTCGTGAGGTACGCCGCGGGAGGCGTGACCACCTGGATCACCGCCCAGGCGGTGATCAACATCGGTGCGGTGCTCGGTCTGCTGCCGATCGCCGGCGTCCCGCTCCCGCTGTTCTCCTACGGAGGGTCCGCCCTGCTGCCGACCATGTTCGCCATCGGGCTGCTGATCGCCTTCGCACGCGACGAGCCCGCTGCGCGGGCCGCGCTTGCGATGCGGCAACCTCGCTTTGGTAGAAAGCGGGCGGGAGGCTCCGGCGCTGCGCGGGGGCCTCGGAGATGGAACACGATGCGACGGCGTGCCTCGGCGGCGCGTTCGTCCGGAGAGCGGTGAATTTCGGTGCATGTCGTACTCGCCGGTGGGGGGACCGCCGGCCACATCGAGCCCGCGCTCGCCCTCGCGGACGCCCTGCGCAGGCAGGACCCCACCGTGGGGATCACGGCCCTGGGCACGGAGCGCGGCCTGGAGACCCGGCTCGTCCCGGAACGCGGCTATGAACTGGCGCTGATCCCGGCGGTGCCGCTGCCCCGCAAGCCCACGCCCGAGCTGATCACCGTACCGGGCCGGCTGCGCGGCACGATCAAGGCCGCCGAGCAGATCCTGGAGCGCACCAAGGCGGACGTCGTGGTCGGTTTCGGCGGCTATGTCGCCCTGCCCGGCTATCTGGCCGCCAAGCGCCTCGGGGTGCCCATCGTCATCCACGAGGCCAACGCCCGCCCCGGGCTGGCCAACAAGATCGGCTCGCGGTACGCGGCCCGGGTCGCCGTCTCCACCCCGGACAGCAAGCTGCGGGACGCCCGCTACATCGGCATCCCGCTGCGCCGCTCCATCGCCACGCTGGACCGCGCCGCCGTCCGCCCGGAGGCCCGCGCCCGCTTCGGCCTCGACCCGAATCTGCCCACGCTGCTCGTCTCCGGCGGCTCGCAGGGCGCCCGGCGGCTGAACGAGGTGACGCAGACGGTCGCCCCGTGGCTCCAGCAGGCCGGCATCCAGATCCTGCACGCGGTCGGCCCGAAGAACGAACTGCCGCAAGTGCACCAGATGCCGGGAATGCCGCCCTACATCCCGGTAAGTTACCTGGACCGGATGGATCTCGCGTACGCCGCGGCCGACATGATGCTCTGCCGCGCGGGCGCGATGACCGTCGCCGAACTCTCCGCCGTCGGGCTCCCGGCCGCGTACGTCCCGCTGCCCATCGGCAACGGCGAACAGCGGCTCAACGCCCAGCCGGTGGTCAAGGCGGGCGGCGGACTCCTCGTCGACGACGCGGACCTGACGCCCGAGTGGGTGCAGCAGAACGTGCTGCCCGTGCTCGCCGATCCGCACCGGCTGTACGAGATGTCCCGCTCGGCAAGCGAGTTCGGCCGCCGGGACGCCGACGAGCTGCTCGTCGGCATGGTGTACGAGGCGATCGCCTCGCGCCGTTAGGACCGTATGACGAAAGGGCAGTGAGCGTGGCCGGACGGACGACCGCCGAGCGCGGGGAACGCCAGCAGGAGTCGTCCGGCCCGCCGCCCGCCCGCCGGCCCGGCCGAACGCGCCTTCGTAGGATCATCGTTCTGGCCGTGGCGTTGGTGCTGCTGGCCGCCGGCACCACCTGGGTGCTGTACGGCTCGCAGTGGCTGCGCGTGCGGCAGGTCTCGGTGTCGGGCACGCTCGTACTGACCCCCGCGGAGGTCCGCGAGGCGGCGGCCGTGCCCGTCGGCGCGCCGCTGGCCTCGGTCGACACGGGGGCCATCGCGGCCCGGCTGCGGCGGAAACTGCCCCGGATCCACACCGTGGACGTGGTGCGGTCCTGGCCGCGCGGAATCGGTCTGAACGTGACCGAACGCACTCCGGTCCTGCTCGTGCGCAAGGGCCGCGACGTCATCGAAGTCGACGACGAGGGCGTGCGTTTCGCCACGGTCGCCCGGGCGCCGAAAGGCGTGCCGACCCTGGAGATGTCCGTCTCGCGCACGGGTCCCGGCGCGGCGAGCCTGCGCCGCTTCGGCAGCGGCCGGCTGGTGCGCGCGGCCGTCCGGGTCGCCGGCGACCTGCCCGGTCCCGTGGCCCGCACCGCCCGGACCGTCCGGGTGCGCTCCTACGACGCCATCTCCGTGGAGTTGGGCGACGGCCGCGTGGTGGCATGGGGCAGTGACGAGGACGGCCGCGCCAAGGCACGGGCCCTCACGGCTCTCATGAAAGCAGCTCCCGGCGCGCGGCACTTCGATGTCAGCGTCCCCACCGCCCCCGCGTCAGCGGGGAGTTGACGCACATCAGCGCAGGCCAGCACCCTGGTTGGGCACCGCTATGCCTGATCACATAGGGTGAAAAGAAAAACGGGAGGTTCGGCGTGTTCGTTGAACGGGCGCCGCTTGTCGACTTAGTGTCCTGTTCAGAAGACTCCAGAGAACGGACACACTGGTAACCCTAAACTTCAAGGTTAGGGTTCGGGTCGGCGCTACGGACCGTCCCATTCGGCATCCGTCGTCCCGGCGCGGGGCACCGCACGGCGGCGACAACGTAATTCGAGGCGAGAGGCCTTCGACGTGGCAGCACCGCAGAACTACCTCGCAGTCATCAAGGTCATCGGTGTCGGCGGCGGTGGTGTCAATGCCATCAACCGGATGATCGAGGTCGGTCTCAAGGGCGTCGAGTTCATCGCCATCAACACCGACGCACAGGCGCTGTTGATGAGCGACGCCGACGTCAAGCTGGACGTCGGCCGCGAACTCACCCGCGGACTCGGCGCCGGAGCCAACCCGGCTGTCGGCCGCAAGGCCGCCGAGGACCACCGCGAGGAGATCGAGGAGGTCCTCAAGGGGGCCGACATGGTCTTCGTGACGGCCGGTGAAGGCGGCGGCACCGGCACCGGCGGGGCGCCCGTCGTGGCGAACATCGCACGGTCGCTGGGCGCCCTCACCATCGGCGTCGTGACGCGCCCGTTCACTTTCGAGGGACGGCGCCGCGCGAACCAGGCCGAGGACGGCATCGCCGAACTCCGCGAAGAGGTCGACACCCTCATCGTGATCCCGAACGACCGGCTGCTGTCCATCTCGGACCGCCAGGTCTCGGTCCTGGACGCCTTCAAGTCCGCGGACCAGGTCCTGCTCTCCGGTGTGCAGGGCATCACCGATCTCATCACCACCCCCGGCCTGATCAACCTCGACTTCGCCGACGTCAAGTCGGTCATGTCCGAGGCCGGTTCGGCCCTCATGGGCATCGGCTCGGCCCGCGGCGACGACCGCGCGGTGGCCGCCGCCGAGATGGCGATCTCCTCGCCGCTGCTGGAGGCGTCCATCGACGGCGCCCGCGGTGTGCTGCTCTCCATCTCCGGCGGCTCCGACCTCGGTCTGTTCGAGATCAACGAGGCGGCCCAGCTGGTCAGCGAGGCCGCCCACCCCGAGGCCAACATCATCTTCGGCGCGGTCATCGACGACGCCCTGGGCGACGAGGTCCGGGTCACCGTGATCGCGGCCGGCTTCGACGGCGGCCAGCCGCCGGCCCGCCGGGACAACGTCCTCGGCTCGGCCTCCGGTTCGGCCGGCGGGCGCCGCGAGGAGCCCGCGCCGGCCCGGCCGAGCGAGCCCAGCCGGCCGTCCTTCGGCTCGCTGGGCAGCGTCAAGCCCAAGGAGGAGCCGGAGCCGGCACCCGAGCCGGCGGTCGACCTCCCGGTCGCCCCGCCGGTACCGCCGTCGCCCCGGACCTACTCGGACAGCGCGGCCGAGGAGCTGGACGTCCCGGACTTCCTCAAGTGATAGGACAGCGCGAGAGCGTGAGCGGCGCGCACTTCGCCTTCACCGACCGGTGGGGCGGGGTGAGCGCCGCTCCGTATGAGGAGCTGAACCTCGGCGGCGCGGTCGGCGACACGCCCGGGTCGGTGACGGTCAACCGCGAGCTGGCGGCCAAGTCGCTCGGGCTGGACCCGGGCCTGGTCGTCTGGATGAACCAGGTGCACGGCGCCGGCGTCACCCGGGTGAACGGTCCGTGGGGCACGGACGTCCCCTCGTTCGGGGGAAACCGGGAGGAGGGCGGCGCGGTGCCGGAGACCGACGCGCTCGTCACCGCCCGGCGCGGCCTCGCGCTGGCCGTCCTCACCGCCGACTGCGTGCCGGTGCTGCTGGCCGACCCCGTCGCCGGGATCGTCGCCGCGGCCCACGCCGGCCGGCCCGGCATGGTCGAGGGCGTCGTCCCGGCCGCCGTACGGGCCATGACCGAACTCGGCGCCGAGCCGGGCCGGATCGTCGCCCGCACCGGACCGGCCGTGTGCGGCCGGTGCTACGAGGTGCCGGAGGCGATGCGCGCCGAGGTGGCCGCCGTCGAACCGGCGGCGTACGCCGAGACGAGCTGGGGTACGCCGGCGGTCGACGTGTGCGCCGGCGTGCACGCCCAGCTCGACCGGCTCGGGGTGCGCGACCGGGCGCGTTCGCCGGTGTGCACGCGGGAGTCGCAGGACCACTTCTCGTACCGCCGCGACCGCGTCACCGGACGCCTCGCGGGCTATGTCTGGCTGGACTGATAGGGCATGACGGACCGTAAGACCGAACTCGCCGCGAATCTGGCGAAGGTGGAGGAGCGCATCGCCGCCGCGTGCGCGGGGGCCGGGCGCGCCCGGGAGGAGGTGACCCTGATCGTGGTCACCAAGACCTACCCGGCGAGTGACGTGCGGATCCTGTCGGAACTCGGGGTGCGCCACGTCGCCGAGAACCGCGACCAGGACGCGGCCCCGAAGGCCGCCGCCTGCGCGGATCTGCCGCTGAAGTGGCACTTCGTGGGTCAGTTGCAGACCAACAAAGTGCGTTCCGTGGTCGGTTATGCCGATGTCGTGCAGTCCGTCGACCGGTCCCGGCTGGTCACCGCGCTGTCGAAGGAGGCGGTGCGGACGGGGCGCGAGCTGGGCTGTCTGCTCCAGGTCGCGCTGGACGCCGGGGCGAGCGGCCGGGGCGAGCGCGGGGGCGTGGCCCCGGACGGAATCGAAGAGTTGGCCGGTCTGGTCGCCGACGCGCCCGGGCTGCGGCTCGACGGACTGATGACCGTCGCCCCGCTCACCGGCGCGTACGCGGGACGCGAACAAGCGGCGTTCGAACGGCTCATGGATTTGTCGACCGACCTGCGCCGGGGTCATCCGGCTGCGACCATGGTGTCGGCAGGGATGAGCGCGGACCTCGAACAGGCCGTGGCCGCCGGGGCGACACATGTGCGCATTGGCAGCGCGGTACTCGGAGTCCGCCCCAGGCTCGGGTAACGTCGCCAGGAAGTCGGACCACAGCAGAAAATATGGTCAATGCCCGTGAAGTTGGGCACAACGACCACGTGGATCGCGGGCACTTGGCAGTCGTCAGCCGATCCACCACAGAGCGGAGGACTCAGAGCATGGCCGGCGCGATGCGCAAGATGGCGGTCTACCTCGGCCTCGTGGAGGACGATGGGTACGACGGCCGTGGATTCGACCCCGACGACGACTTCGAGCCGGAGCTGGACCCGGAGCCCGAACGGGACCACCGGCGGCACGAACCGTCACATCAGCCGCACAGCGCACATCAGTCCCAAAGGGACGAAGAAGTGCGTATCGTGCAGCCGCCCGCGCCGCGCGAACCAGTCGCCCGTTCGACTTCGCTCGCCGCGGAATCCGGACGCCCGGCGCGGATCGCGCCCGTGGCATCCATCACACAAGAACGCCAGTCCCTGGAGAAGAACGCGCCGGTGATCATGCCCAAGGTCGTATCGGAACGAGAGCCTTACCG
The DNA here is from genome assembly GCF_055566335.1 of Streptomyces sp. NPDC027672. Lineage (NCBI taxonomy): Bacteria > Bacillati > Actinomycetota > Actinomycetes > Kitasatosporales > Streptomycetaceae > Streptomyces > Streptomyces sp. NPDC027672. The sequence continues at coordinate 271,359 of NZ_JBVHSO010000007.1, forward strand.
GATCACCACGCTTCACCCGCGGACCTACAACGAGGCCCGTACCATCGGGGAACACTTCCGTGAGGGCACCCCGGTGATCATGAATCTGACGGAGATGGACGACACGGACGCCAAGCGACTTGTCGACTTTGCGGCGGGTTTGGTGTTCGGTCTTCACGGCAGTATCGAGCGAGTGACGCAGAAGGTGTTCCTGTTGTCTCCTGCTAACGTCGATGTCACGGCGGAGGACAAGGCCCGCATCGCAGAGGGCGGGTTCTTCAACCAGAGCTGAGACGGACGACCGGACCGCAGTACGGAAGAACATGGACAGGGGAGAGGGAACCGCAGGCCATGAGCGTGTTCGCGCAGGTGATCTACATCGCGCTGATGGTGTTCCTCGTCGTGCTCATCTTCCGGCTGGTCATGGACTACGTCTTCCAGTTCGCCCGCTCGTGGCAACCCGGCAAGGCGATGGTGGTCGTTCTGGAGGCCACCTACACTGTCACCGATCCACCGCTGAAGCTCTTGCGGCGGTTCATCCCGCCGCTGCGTCTCGGGGGCGTGGCGCTCGACCTGTCCTTCTTCGTACTGATGATCATCGTCTACATTCTCATCTCCGTCGCGCGGAGCTTCGTGAGATGAGGAGGGACGATCCGGTCTTGCCGACTGCCGATGACTACGTTGAGGTGAAGAGATGCCGTTGACCCCCGAGGACGTGCGGAACAAGCAGTTCACGACCGTCCGCCTCCGAGAAGGCTATGACGAGGACGAGGTCGATGCCTTCCTCGACGAGGTCGAAGCCGAACTGACGCGTCTGCTGCGCGAGAACGAGGACCTGCGCGCCAAGCTGGCCGCCGCGACGCGAGCCGCCGCGCAGAACCAGCAGAACCAGCGCAAGCCCCCGGAGCAGGACCAGCAGCACCCTCAGCAGCAGCATCCCCAGCAGCAGCACCCTCAGCAGCAGCAGGGCATGCGAGGTCCCGGCCAGCCGGTGCCCGCCGGGATATCGGGCCCGCCGCAGCAGCAGATGGGTGGCCCCATGGGTGGTCCGCCCCAGCTGCCGAGCGGTGCCCCGCAGCTGCCCGCCGGCCCCGGCGGTCAGGGCGGCCCGCAGGGTCCCGGTCCGATGGGCCAGGGTCCGATGGGTCAAGGCCCGATGGGCGGTCAGCCGCCCATGCAGCAGCAGATGGGCGGCCCGATGGGCGGTCCCATGGGTGGTCCCATGGGCGGTCCGATGGGCGGCCCCGGTCAGGGCCCCGGCGGCGACAGCGCCGCCCGTGTCCTCTCGCTGGCCCAGCAGACCGCCGACCAGGCGATCGCCGAGGCCCGCTCCGAGGCCAACAAGATCGTCGGCGAGGCCCGCAGCCGCGCCGAGGGTCTGGAGCGTGACGCCCGTGCCAAGGCCGACGCCCTGGAGCGGGACGCGCAGGAGAAGCACCGCGTCGCCATGGGCTCCCTGGAGTCCGCGCGCGCCACGCTGGAGCGCAAGGTCGAGGACCTGCGCGGCTTCGAGCGCGAGTACCGCACGCGGCTGAAGTCGTACCTGGAGTCGCAGCTGCGTCAGCTGGAGACCCAGGCGGACGACTCGCTGGCCCCGCCGCGCACCCCGGCCACGGCCTCGCTGCCGCCGTCCCCGTCGCCCTCCATGGCGCCGGCGGGCGCCGGTGCCCCGTCCTACGGCGGCAACCAGTCGATGGGCGGCTCGCAGGCCCCGTCCGGTCCGTCCTACGGCGGCCAGCAGCAGATGACCCCGGCCATGACGCAGCCCATGGCCCCGGTCCGGCCGCAGGGTCCGTCCCCGATGGGCCAGGCTCCCTCGCCGATGCGCGGGTTCCTGATCGACGAGGACGACAACTGAGCACCGGGCACGGTGCGTAGGACGCCTCAGGCGTCGGCAGCGTTCAGGGCGCGGCCCCGGATTCCGGTCCGGGGCCGCGCCCTTTGCCGTGGGCGGACGCCCGGGACGCGTGACAAAAGGGCCCGGCCTCCCCGTGGGGAGACCGGGCCCTTCCGTCGGGGGCGGGGGCGTTACGCCTTGCGCAGCCGGAAGACGAGCGACAGGCCCTCGTCGGTGAAGGGCTCGCCGTAGCCGTCACCGGCCTCGCCCTGGCCGAAGTCGGTGGCCAGCACCTCGTCGGCGATCAGCCCGGCGTGCTCGGTGAGGGCCGCGACGACCGCCGGGTCCGTGGAGGTCCAGCGCAGGGCGATCCGGTCGGCGACGTCCAGACCGCTGTTCTTGCGGGCCTCCTGGATGAGCCGGATCGCGTCCCGGGCCAGGCCGGCCTGCCGCAGCTCCTCCGTGATCTCCAGGTCCAGCGCCACCGTGGCACCGGAGTCGGAGGCCACCGACCAGCCCTCGCGCGGGGTCTCCGTGATGATCACCTCGTCCGGGGCGAGGGTCACCGTCTCACCGTCGACCTCCACGGACGCCGTGCCCGCGCGCAGAGCGAGGGAGAGGGCGGCGGCGTCGGCGGCCGCGACCGCCTTCGCCACGTCCTGCACCCGCTTGCCGAACCGCTTGCCCAGCGCGCGGAAGTTGGCCTTGGCGGTCGTGTCGACCAGGCTGCCGCCGACGTCGGACAGGGAGGCCAGGGCCGAGACGTTCAGCTCCTCGGTGATCTGCGTGTGCAGCTCCGGGTCCAGGGACGCGAAGCCGGTGGCCGCGATCAGCGCGCGGGACAGCGGCTGCCGGGTCTTGACGCCGGACTCCGCGCGCGTGGCCCGGCCCAGCTCCACCAGCCGGCGCACCAGCACCATCTGCTGCGACAGCTCCGGGTCGATCGCGGCGAGGTCCGCCTCCGGCCAGGCGGCCAGGTGCACCGACTCCGGCGCGCCCGGCGTGACCGGGACGACCAGGTCCTGCCAGACCCGCTCGGTGAGGAACGGGGTGATCGGCGCCATCAGCTTGGTGACCGTCTCCAGCACCTCGTGCAGCGTGCGCAGCGCGGCCTTGTCGCCCTGCCAGAAGCGGCGGCGCGAGCGGCGGACGTACCAGTTGGACAGGTCGTCGACGAACGCGGACAGCAGCTTGCCGGCGCGCTGGGTGTCGTACGCCTCCAGCGCCTGGGTCACCTGGTCGGTCAGCGCGTGCAGTTCGGACAGCAGCCAGCGGTCCAGCACCGGGCGCCCGGCCGGCTCCGGGTCCGCCGCGGACGGCGCCCAGCCGGACGTACGGGCGTACAACGCCTGGAAGGCGACCGTGTTCCAGTACGTCAGCAGCGTCTTGCGCACGACCTCCTGGATGGTGCCGTGGCCGACCCGGCGCGCGGCCCACGGGGAGCCGCCGGCCGCCATGAACCAGCGCACCGCGTCCGCGCCGTGCTGGTCCATGAGCGGGATCGGCTGGAGGATGTTGCCCAGGTGCTTGGACATCTTGCGGCCGTCCTCGGCCAGGATGTGGCCGAGGCAGACCACGTTCTCGTACGACGACTTGTCGAAGACGAGGGTGCCGACGGCCATCAGCGTGTAGAACCAGCCGCGGGTCTGGTCGATCGCCTCGGAGATGAACTGCGCCGGGTACCGGCTCTCGAACAGCTCCTTGTTCTTGTACGGGTAGCCCCACTGCGCGAACGGCATCGACCCCGAGTCGTACCAGGCGTCGATGACCTCCGGGACCCGGGTGGCCGTTTCGCCGCAGCCCTCGTGCGGGCAGGCGAAGGTGACCTCGTCGATGTACGGCCGGTGCGGGTCGAGGCCGGACTGGTCGGTGCCGGACAGCTCGGACAGCTCGGCGCGGGAGCCGACGCAGGTGAGGTGGTCCTCCGCGCAGCGCCAGATGGGCAGCGGGGTGCCCCAGTAGCGGTTGCGGGACAGCGCCCAGTCGATGTTGTTGTTCAGCCAGTCGCCGAAGCGGCCGTGCTTGACCGTCTCCGGGAACCAGTTGGTCTTCTCGTTCTCCTGGATGAGCCGGTCCTTGACGGCCGTCGTACGGATGTACCAGGAGGGCTGCGCGTAGTAGAGCAGCGCGGTGTGGCAGCGCCAGCAGTGCGGGTAGCTGTGCTCGTACGGCAGGTGCTTGAAGAGGAGTCCGCGCTCCGCCAGGTCCTCGGTGAGCTTTTCGTCCGCCTTCTTGAAGAAGACGCCGCCGACCAGCGGGACGTCCTCGTCGAAGGTGCCGTCCTGGCGGACCGGGTTCACCAGGGGAAGGCCGTAGGCGCGGCAGACCTTGAGGTCGTCCTCACCGAAGGCCGGGGACTGGTGGACCAGACCCGTGCCGTCCTCGGTGGTCACGTAGTCGGCGTTCACCACGAAGTGGGCGGGCGCCGGGAACGCGACCAGCTCGAACGGGCGCTGGTAGGTCCAGCGCTCCATCTCGGCGCCGGTGAAGGTCTCGCCGGTGGTCTCCCAGCCCTCGCCGAGCGCCTTGGCGAGCAGCGGCTCGGCGACGACCAGCTTCTCCCGGCCGTCGGTCGCGACGACGTAGGTGACCTCCGGGTGCGCGGCGACCGCCGTGTTGGACACCAGGGTCCAGGGCGTGGTCGTCCACACCAGGAGCGCGGCCTCGCCGGCCAGCGGTCCGGAGGTGAGCGGGAAGCGGACGTACACGGACGGGTCGACGACCGTCTCGTAGCCCTGGGCCAGCTCGTGGTCGGACAGGCCCGTGCCGCAGCGGGGGCACCAGGGGGCCACGCGGTGGTCCTGGACCAGCAGGCCCTTGCCGAAGATCTCCTTCAGCGACCACCAGACGGACTCCACGTACTCGGGGTCCATGGTGCGGTAGGCGTCGTCCAGGTCGACCCAGTAGCCCATGCGGGTGGTCAGCTCGGCGAACGCGTCGGTGTGCCGGGTCACGGACTCGCGGCACTTGTCGTTGAACGCGGCGATGCCGTACGCCTCGATGTCCTGCTTGCCGGAGAAGCCCAGCTCCTTCTCGACGGCCAGCTCGACGGGCAGGCCGTGGCAGTCCCAGCCGGCCTTGCGCGCCACGTGGTAGCCGCGCATGGTGCGGAACCGCGGGAAGACGTCCTTGAAGACGCGGGCCTCGATGTGGTGCGCGCCGGGCATGCCGTTCGCGGTGGGCGGGCCCTCGTAGAACACCCACTCGGGGCGGCCCTCGGACTGCTCCAGGCTCTTGGCGAAGATCTTCTGTTCGCGCCAGAAGTCGAGCACGGCGTGCTCAAGAGCGGGCAGGTCGACCTGTGCGGGCACCTGGCGGTACGTCGGCGCTGTCATCTGCGAGCATCCTCCAACGGACTTGCTGCCTTCCGTCGGAGGGACGAGAGCCTTCGATCCTGTCGACGCCGTGTGCGGCGCGCTCCCGCGGTACCACCCTCCTTGGCTCCCCGGTGCGCCGTACGCGCCGGTGAGCCCCCTCATTGGGGTCGCGAAACCGGTTCTACTCGCCGTCGTCCCAGGGGGCGCGGCTTTCTTCCGGCGGCTCCGGGGTGATCTTCACGTCGCGCTCGCCCCCGGGCTCACACCGTCCCCGGGTCGCTCTGGGCTGCGTACGCCGCTACTCGTCCCCATCCACGCTTCTCGCTCCGCCCAGTGTACGGCGCCGCGCGGACGGTGGCGGACCGGTTTTCCGCGGGCCCGGGCCATGGGCGCGCGACCGGGCCGGTTGACCCGGATGGCGAGGGGGCGGCGGCCCGGGTTCCGGGTGCGCCGGGCGCGGCGGAATACCCGGCGGACAGCGGGGCACAACCGAGGCAGGCCCGCGGTCCGGGGGGTGCGGGCGGGCGAATCGGGCGGTGTGCCCCGTTGCCGCGGGACTCAAGTCGATTTATCGTCCCAGCACGATTCGCGAGCAAGATCACAATATGTGAAGGGGCCGCGGCCATGGTGGCGAAGAAGACCGCCGTACAGCAGCCGGCGACCGGCGGGACGGGCGCGGGGCCCGCCACCGAGGAGACGGCCCCGGGCAGCACGGCCGGCGGGACGGCCGCGGAGCAGACCGCCGGGCGGGGCGCTGAGAAGGCCGCCGGGCACGTTTCCGCCGGGACGGCGGCCGGGGGGAGGACCGCTGCGCAGAAGGCGGCCGTGAAGAAGGCGGCGGCGGGTAGGAAGACGGTGGCCGGCGGGAAGACCGCGGCCGTGAAGAAGTCCGCCGCCAAGGAGGCGGCGGCCGGGAGGACGGCCGCGAAGAAGACGGCCGCCGGGAAGACGCGCGCCAAGGAGGCGGCTACGGAGATGACGGTCACCAAGGAGGCGGCTGTGGAGACGACGGCCACCACGCAGACGGCCGGGAAGCACACGGCGGCCGTGGGGGAAACGGCCGCCCCGAAGACCGCCGCCGGGAAGACCGCCGCCCCGAAGGCCACGGCCGGCCCGGCCGCGGCCGTGGCGGCGGGCCTGGGGAGCACGGCCAAGGAAGCGGGCGCGGCACGGGCCGCGGAGCAGACGGGAGCCACGACAGTGGTTGCGAAGAAGACTCCTGGCACGGCCACGGCGGACCAGGGCGCCGTACCCAAGGCGCGGACGGGCGCGGCGGAGCCCGGCGAGCTGGCGGTGCGCCCCGGCGAGGAACCGTGGACCCCGGAGGAGGTCGAGGAGGCCCGCACGGAACTCCAGTCCGAGCTGGAGCGGCTGCGGGCGGAGATCAGCTCGTCCGAGGCGTCCCTCGCCGGACTGATGCGGGACTCCGGGGACGGCGCCGGCGACGACCAGGCCGACACCGGCACCAAGAACATCACGCGCGAGCACGAGCTGGCGCTGGCCGCCAACGCGCGCGAGATGCTCACCCAGACCGGGCGCGCCCTGGAACGGCTGGACGCGGGCACCTACGGGCTCTGCGAGAACTGCGGCGAGCCCATCGGCAAGGCCCGTATGCAGGCGTTCCCGCGGGCCACGCTGTGCGTGGAGTGCAAGCAGAAGCAGGAACGCCGCTCCTGAGCCGGGAGGCCGTGCCGTAGTCTCGTCCTCAGTCAGGCACCTAGGTTGAGGGACTCACGTGGCAGAGGCGGAGCGCATCATCGGTACGCCGGACACCCCGGACGACGACCACGGGCGGACGACGGCGGCCGCGGCGCCCGCCGGTGCGCCCGGTCAGACCGGTGCGGACGGGCAGGACGACGCCGCGGCGCGGCGGACCGGCCGCGGCCGCCGGATCGCGGTGCTGTTCGCGGTGGCCGCGTTCGCGTACGCCCTCGACCTGATCAGCAAGATGCTCGTCGTCTCCCGGCTGGAGGGCCACGCGCCGATCCGGGTCGTCGGGGACCTGCTGGAACTGCACGCCATCCGCAACCCCGGCGCCGCCTTCGGCTTCGGCGCGGCCTTCACGGTGATCTTCACGCTGATCGCCGCCGCCGTGATCGTGGTGATCATCCGGCTGGCCCGCAAGCTGTACAGCTTCCCGTGGGCGGTCGCGCTCGGGCTGCTGCTCGGCGGCGCGCTCGGCAACCTCACCGACCGGGTCTTCCGGGCGCCGGGCGTCTTCGAGGGCGAGGTGGTGGACTTCATCGCGCCCCAGGGCTTCGCGGTGTTCAACCTCGCCGACTCGGCGATCGTGTGCGGCGGCATCCTGATCGTGCTGCTGTCCTTCCGCGGCCTGGACCCGGACGGCACCGTCCACAAGGACTGAGCCCGTACCGGCCCGGGTTTTCCACAGGCTCGTGCGGAGGCGTCCGGCCCGTCCTGCATACTCGACGGGTGAGCACGATTCCCGAGATCCGAACCCTGCCCGTGCCCGACGGCCTGGAGGGCGAGCGTGTCGACGCCGCCATCTCCCGCATGTTCGGCTTCTCCCGCACGAAGGCGGCGGAGCTGGCCGCGGCCGGCAAGGTCCAGGTCGACGGCGCGGTGGTCGGCAAGTCCGAGCGGGTGCGCGGCGGCGCCTGGCTCGAAGTCGAGATGCCGCAGGCGCCCGCGCCCGTCCAGGTGGTCGCCGAGCCGGTCGAGGGCATGGAGATCGTGCACGACGACGACGACGTGGTCGTGATCGTCAAGCCGGTGGGTGTGGCCGCGCACCCGTCGCCGGGCTGGTCGGGGCCGACCGTCATCGGCGGTCTCGCCGCCGCCGGGTACCGGATCTCCACCTCCGGCGCCGCCGAGCGCCAGGGCATCGTGCACCGCCTGGACGTCGGCACCTCGGGCCTGATGGTCGTCGCCAAGTCGGAGCGCGCGTACACCTCGCTCAAGCGCCAGTTCAAGGAGCGCACGGTCGACAAGCGCTACCACACGCTGGTCCAGGGCCACCCGGACCCGACCAGCGGCACGATCGACGCCCCGATCGGCCGCCACCCGCAGCACGACTACAAGTGGGCGGTCACGGCCGAAGGCAAGCCCTCCGTCACCCACTACGACCTCGTCGAGGCCTTCCGCGCCGCCTCCCTGCTGGACGTGAAGCTGGAGACGGGCCGCACCCACCAGATCCGCGTCCACATGGCCGCCCACCGCCACCCGTGCGTCGGCGACCTCACCTACGGCGCCGACCCGACCCTCGCCAAGCGGCTGCACCTGACCCGCCAGTGGCTGCACGCGGTGCGCCTCGGCTTCGAGCACCCCGGCGACGGCGCCTGGGTGGAGTTCGCGAGTGACTATCCCGAGGACCTCCAGAAGGCCCTGGAGCAGGTCCGCGAGGAGAGCTGGGCGTGAGCCCGGCCTACACCGTCCGCCTGGCGGAGGACCCCGCCGACCGCGAGGCGTGCTTCGCGGTCCGCAAGGAGGTCTTCGTGGTCGAGCAGGGCGTCGCGGAGGACCTCGAGTACGACGATTACGACGCGGTGGCCGTGCATGTGCTGGCGGTCCGCGAGGACGGGGTGCCGCTGGGCACCGGGCGGCTGCTCCACGGCGAGGCGGCGGCCTCCAGGACCGGCGGCGACCCGACGGCCGGCTCGCTGGGCCGGCTCGCCGTCTCCCGGACGGCACGCGGCCTCGGCGTCGGCGCGGCCCTGGTGCGCGCCATCGAGGACGCGGCCCGCGCCCGCGGCCTGGCGGCGGTGGACCTGCACGCCCAGACCCGGGCCCTGGGGTTCTACGAGCGCCTGGGCTACACGGCGTACGGCCCGGAGTTCCTGGACGCCGGCATACCGCACCGCGCGATGCGCCGGGCCCTGTAGCGCGGCGGACACCGGCCCGCCGCCGCGCCCGCCCCGCCCGCGCTCACCCCGCCGGGTCGAGCTGCGACGAGAAGCGCCGGGCCTGTTCGGCCGTCTCCGGGTCCGTGTCGGCGCGCGCGAGCAGCAGATCGGCCAGCTCCCGCCCGTATCCGTTCCTCGTGGAGCCCGGGACCAGGTGGTCCTGGTACACGCCGAGCCACCGCAGCGTGTAGTCCCTGGTCTGCCGCGCCTGGTCCACCGAGAGCCGTTCCACCGCGAGCAGGGACCGCAGCACCAGCCGGGACTTGAACTGCGGCATGTGCCGGCCCAGCCAGTCGAAGGACCGGTCCACCAGGGCGGTGAGCCGGTCGGCCGGCAGGTCGCGCACCCGGAGCAGGGCGTCGAGGAAGAAGCAGGCGTCGAAGTCGGTGGCGCGGGCGCCCACCCAGTCGTAGGCGAGGTCGACCGAGGCGGCCGAGACCTCGGCGGGGATCTCCGGGCGGGCCAGGACGGCCTTCAGCAGCCTGGGCGCGCCGATCTCCCCGAGGTTGCGGTCGCTCCAGCGCAGGGCGCGCCGGGCGACGTCCGTCAGCTGGGCCGGGGTGAGGTCGGGGCGCTCCAGCAGCGGTTCCAGCACGTACTGCACGTCACGCCCGGTCCACCCGGCGTCCACCCAGGCCAGCGCGTGCCCGACCAGCAGGGCGGTCTCCCGCGGCCCCGGCCACGGTGAGGCGTTCAGCGGGCCCAGGACCAGCGCCGCCTGCTCGCCGGTGCCGTGCAGCCGGAGCCAGGCGAAGGTGGTGCGCAGCACCTCGTGTCCCTCGGCCGGGGCGAGATCGGTGCGGGCGAGCAGTTTCCTGAGCACGTACTGCGCGTCGCTCAGGGCGGCGTGCCGGCCGAGCCAGCGTTCGGTGTGCGCCAGCGCCGTGCCGAGCGGTTCCTCGCCGAGGTCCGTCCGGTCGAGCAGACCGGCCAGCACCGAACTGGCCTGCGGCAGCGCGCCGTGCCGGCCGAGCCAGCGGTCCGCCGTGGCGACGGCCCGGTCCAGGACGGCGCCGGTGAGCCGGTGCCTGCTGAGCAGCAGGCCGAGGTGCCAGGCGCCGTCCAGGCTGTCCGGGTGGGCGTCGGCCCAGTCCAGCACGACGGTGACGATCGACTCGAACGCCTCCTGGGTGAGCTGCCGCCGGCTGAGCAGGGCCCGGAACAGGTCGAACGGGGGCAGCTCGCCGCTGTCCGGGGCGAGCTGGGCCAGCGCCTCGGCGATCGAGTGCGCGGCGCCCGCGGCCGTGGCCGCCTTGATCTTCGCCGCGTGCACGGCGGCGTTCCTCGGGCTGGCGGGGTTGGCCGCCGCCCAGTCGGAGCCGGCCGCCTCGACCCGGGCGCGCTGGGCGTCGTCGAGGTCCGTCCGGCCCAGCAGTTCGATGAGGACGTTGGCCGCCACCGGGTGCTCGCGGTGGGTGTGCGCCCAGACGACGGCGAGTTCGACCGCCTCCCGCCGGTCGGTCCCGGTCAGCTCCGCGCGGCGCAGCAGGGCCCGCACCGGGCGCTCCGCCCAGTGGTTCCCGACGTGTTCGCGCACCCAGGGCAGGGCCCGGGAGACGGCGCGCTCGGCCTCGTCCGGTTCCAGGTCGCCGCGGAAGAGCAGGCTGCCGAGGACGCGGCCCGACAGCGGCACGTCGGCCGGATGGAGGTCGGGCCACGGCAGGGAGTGGGCGAAGACGCGCCGCAGCCGCGGCCCGTCCAGGTCCCGCCTGAGCAGCAGGTGGAACAGGACGATGCCCGCCACGTGCTCGCCGCCGTGCCGCTCCAGCCAGGCCAGCGCCCGGCCGAGGGTGGCCGGGACGAACTCCGCGGGCAGGTCCTGCCGGGCCAGGAGCGCGCCGAGCACATAGCCGGTGCCGCCTTCGGACGGGTGGCGGTCGATCCAGGCCAGGGCCGCGGCGGCCGACCGGGTCAGCGCGTCGTAGGCCAGGGACTGCCGGTCCAGCAGGGCGCGCAGGACGTGGCTGGCCGCCGGGCTGGTGCCGTGGGCGGCGAGCCAGTCGAGCGCGGCCGCCACATGGCCGGCGGCCTCCTCGGCGGAGATGTCGCGCTGCTGCCCCAGCAGGGTGACCAGGGCGTAGCTGTTGTCCTCGTCGTCCGGCCGGCCCGCGAGCCGCCGCTCGGCGTACCGGTTGGCCAGGGCCCGCTCGTCCGCGGTCAGGCCGTCGTAGGCGAGCAGGAAGTTCAGGAGGCGGTCCGCGGTGTGCTCCAGGGCGTGCACCGCCAGCCACGCGCCGGCGTGGGCCACCGTCCGCCGGACCACCTCGTGCGTCAGGTCGGGCCGTTCCAGCACGGCGCGGAGGAAGAAGTCCGCGGCCGGGTCCTCGGCGTGCCGCGCCAGCCACGCGTCGGCGAGCCGGACGGCGCTCTCGCGTTCGCCGTCGGTCAGGTCCTGGCGCCTGAGCAGCACTTCGAGGACGTAGGTCCAGTTGGACTCGACCGGCTGGTCCCGGGTCCAGGCCAGGGCGGCCCGCACGGCGTCGCGCAGCTCGGTGCCGGTCAGGTCGCCGCGGGAGAGCAGCCTGCTCACCACGTGGCTGGCCTCCTGGAGGCGGCCGTGCGCGGCGAGCCATTCCCCGGCCCGCCGGAAGACCGTCCGCCGCATCTCCGGGGTGAGGTCGTCGCGGGAGAGCAGCCGGGCGAGCACATGGCAGGCGTCGGGTCCGGTGCCGTACTCGCCGAGCCACAGCTCGGCGGTCCGCACGGCCCGGCGCGCGTCCACGCGCAGCGACGGGTGCTCCAGGAGCGGGGCGAGGACGTACGTGGCCTCGCGCCTGGTCTGGTACCGGCCGAGCCAGCGCAGCGCGGCGGCGACGACCCGCTGCTCCTGGTGCCGGGTCAGGTCCCGGCGGGCCAGCATCCTGGCGAGCAGGTGGCTCGCCTCGACGAGGGCGGAATTGTCGGCCAGCCAGACCACGGTGGTCTGCAGGACCTCCGGCAGGAAGCTGGTGGCGACCTCGTCGCGTTCGAGCAGGATGGCCAGCACGAAGCCGCCCTCACGGCGCCGGCTGTGCAGCTCCAGCCAGCGCAGCGCGGTGGGCACCAGCCGCCGGGCGGCGTCGGTCGGCAGGTGTCTGAGGCCGCGGCGCAGCACGTGCCGGGCGTTGACGCTGTCGCCGTACTCCTCCAGCCAGGGGTCGACGATCGCCTGCCAGTGCCCTACCAGGGCGCCGGCCCAGGGCGGCCCCGAGCAGATCGCGCCCAGCGCGTAACCGCCGACGTCGGGGTCGCGCTGCATGACGTCGCCGATGGCGGGCGCGTTCCCGGCGAACCAGTCCGCCAGCACCTCGCGGACCTCCGCGTCCCGGGACCGCTGCGCGAGGTCGTCGAGGAGCCGGGCGAGGTTCGTCGCGTACCGGCCGATGGTGCGGGCCTCGGTGAAGCAGCCGGACAGCAGGTCGTGGGTGCGCGGCCGGTCGACCCGGGTGCCGTCGGGGCGGATCACCGAGTCGGTCAGCTGGTCGCAGACGATGTCGTGGGCCACCTCCAGGTGCCCGCCCTCGCCCTCCAGCCAGCCGAGGCCGAGCAGGGCGTCGACGACGGTGTCGGCCCGGCCGGCGCCGCTGGGCGTCGCGGTGAGCGCGGCGCGGGCCGCCTCCCGGACCTCGGCCTCCGGCTGCGGGCAGGCCGCCGCGGCGGCCGCGGCGGCCACCAGGTCGTCGGAGGCGTGCACGCCGTCCAGGGGCGAGCGGGGGGCGGGCACGGTGAGGGCGTCCTCGTGCAGCCGGGAGTGCAGCCACTTGGCCAGCTCGCCGCCCTCGCGCATGCCCGCGATATGCGGCGGGCCCAGACCGCGCACCACACGGCGCTCCATCTCGGAGGCGATCAGCAGGGTGAGGATGGGCCGGTGCCCGCACAGCCGCCGCATCTGCTCCAGGCCGTACGCGGCCACGGCCGTCCCGGCCAGGCGCCGCAGGCCCTGGTCGGCGACCTGCGCGAGGAACTCCTCGTCCTGGCGCAGGTGCACCTCGCCGAAGAAGGACCGCAGCCGGCCGCGGTGCTGCTGGAGCCAGCCCGGCCGCACGGAGGCCAGGAACACCACCGCGACGCCCTCCTTGGCGGCGTCGGGCAGCAGCCGGCCCTTGACCGCCTCCAGGTCGAGCGGTGACTCGCCGTTGTCGGTGATGAACAGGTTCAGGTAGTCCACGACGACCAGGACGTCCTGGGAGCCGCCCAGGACCGCCTTGGCGATGTCGTCGACCAGGGACGCCGAGCCGCCGGGCCGGACGTGCAGCACCCGCCAGCCGGCCTCGTGGGCCACCCGGCCCACCTCGATGGAGGTGCGGGTCTTGCCGGTGCCGGCGGCGCCGACGAGCAGCAGCCCGTCGTCCTCGCCCTCCAGGATGCGACGCATGATCCGGTGCGGGTCGGCGTCGTGCCCGGCCCCGGGGGAGACGAACGGCAGGTGGTCGGAGATGAGGTTCTTCTTGAAGCCGGTCAGGCCGGCGAGCAGGTCGTCCTGGTCGACCACCGCGGGCAGCGGGTCCTCGCTCTCGGCCCGCAGCACGTCGGTGGGCTTCAGCTTGGTCGCCCGGACGCCCTCGCCGATCAGCACCTCCCGGAAGCCGGGGTCCTCCAGCGCGCGGCTGACCGGCTCGGCCTCGACGGTGTTGCTCCCCGCGGCGGTCCGGCACTGGTGCTGCACGCCGACGAGGTAGGTGCCCTCCTTCGTGAAGAAGGCGGCACCGGACATGCCCTTCCACACCTCGCCGGCCGGGGACGGGAAGCGGGGCGCGTGGGTGATCGCGATGTCCAGCAGACCGGACTTCAGATGGGAGCCGAGGCGCAGCACGCCCCCGGGCGCGAAGCTGTCCCGCCCGGCCAGCCCCGACAGCTCCGGACGGCGGGCGAACCGGGGGAAACCGATGGCCTGCACCTCCACCGAGCCCGGGCCCGAGGGCAGGCGGCCGAAGCGGACCAGCGGCACGTCCGGCACGGGCTCGCGCAGCCTGAGGAGCGCCAGGTCCTGTGCCGGGGACGTCCAGGCCACGTCCGCGGGCAGCCGGAGCGCCGCGCCGCCGAGCAGGACGTCGACGGTGCCCGGCCCGTCCGCCAGCGGCCGCAGCAGATGGCGGGCCGTGAGCACCAGACGCCTGCTGATCAGGAAACCCGAGCCGTACTCGGCGTTCTCCCCCCGCTGTACGAGGATCTCCGCGACGCGTGCCCCGTGGTCGATCCCGGCCCCCATGCCCGCCCTAGCCGATCAGGTCGGAGACGTCGTCGCCGGTGAGGACCGTGGCCGGCGTGCCCTGCGCGTCGTAGGTCTCGGGGGACAGCCGCAGCTTGACCACATGGGTGCGGGTGTTCTTCGACCCGCCGGTGAAGTCGCCGGAGACCACCCAGAACTTCACGCCGCCCTTGCCCTGCTTCGTCTTCTCGACGGCGACGTGCAGCTCCAGGTCGACGGACTCGATACGGAACCGGACGTCCTTGCCGTCGGCCTCGGCACGGGCGGTCTCGATCTCGGACCGCAACGACGCGAGAAGGTCGGAGAGTTCGATGTCCATGGTGACCTCCAGGTGGGTGCCGGCGGCGACGGCCGGAGCGACGGACTCCCCGGAAGTCCGCCGAGGGCTGACAATGCGTCAAATACGCGTGCCGGAAAGGGCGTTGGCCGCCGTGCCGCCGCCTGCCTCCCGGGTAGGGCGTGCAGTGTATGCGAACACGCGGGCCGCACCAAGCCGCCCGTGCCGAATCCGCAGGTCGCGATGGCAGACTGGAGGTCCGCCGTGTGATCGTCGAAACCCGGAGCGCCATCCGTGGACCAGCTGGCTCTGTTGTTCGTACTGCTGCTCGGGGCCCTGGTGAGCGTCCCGGTCGGGGACCGGCTGGGGCTGCCGGCGCCGGTGCTGATGACCGTGTTCGGCGGGGTCCTGGCGGTGGCCGACTTCGTGCCGAACGTCGACATCCCGCCCGAACTGATCCTCCCCGGACTGCTGCCGCCGCTGCTCTACGCCGCCGTCCGCCGGACCTCCTGGCGGCAGTTCGCGGCCAACGTCCGCCCGATCCTCCTGCTGGCCGTGGCGCTGGTGTTCGTGACGATGGTGTGCGTGGCCTTCGTCGCCCACGCGATCGTGCCCGGACTGCCGATGGCCGCCGCCGTCGCCCTCGGCGCCCTGATCGCCCCGCCCGACCCGGTCGCCGCGACCAGCGTCGCCGGACAGCTGGGACTGCCGCGCCGGCTGGTGTCGATCCTGGAGGGCGAGGGGCTCTTCAACGACGTCACGGCCATCGTGCTCTACCACGTGGCGATCGCCGCCGCCGTCAGCGGCGCGTTCTCGCCCTGGCAGGCCGGACTCGACCTGGTGCTGTCCGCCGTCGTCGCGGTGGCCGTGGGACTGGTGCTGGGCTGGGGCGCGAACAGGCTGATGGACCTGCTGGGCGATCCGACGCTCCAGATCGGCATGACCCTGCTGGTGCCGTACGCCGCCTATGTGCTCGCCGAGAAACTGCACGGCTCCGGGGTGCTCGCCGTGCTCACCACGGCGCTCTTCCTCGCCGAGTACGCCACCGACGCCGACGACGTGATGACCCGGCTCGCCGGGCACACCTTCTGGGACATCATCGACACCCTCGTCACCGGCGTCGCCTTCGGGCTCATCGGACTGGAACTGCACAACGCCATCCGCACGGCCCAGGGCCGGTGGGGCGAGATGCTCGGCTGGGCGGCGGCCGTCGTCGGCGTGGTGGTCGTCGTACGGCTGCTGTGGCTGCTGCCGGCGACCTGGCTCACCAAACGGCTGCACGCCCGCCGGGACTACGACGAGGAGATCCCGGTGAGCTGGCGGGAGACCGTCGTCATGTGGTGGTCCGGGATGCGCGGCGTGGCCTCGGTGGCGCTGGCGCTGGCCGTGCCGCTGCGCACCGGCGCCGGCGCCCCGTTCCCCGACCGGGACGAGATCATCTTCATCGCCTTCGGGGTGATCGTCGCCACCCTGGTGGTGCAGGGGCTGACCCTGCCCTGGCTGGTGAAGCGGCTCGGGGTGCGGGCCGACTCCGAGCGGGAGAAGGAGTTCGAGAAGGAGCTGGCGGTGCGGGCCGCGAAGGCGGCGAAGCGCCGGCTGCGCGAGATCGAACAGGTGGAGGAGCTGCCCGAGGAACTGTCCGAGCAGATGTTGCGGCGCGCCTTCGACATCGGCATCCGGATCAGCCCGGACATGGGCGAGGAGGAGCGCCGGGAGGCGCAGTACCAGCGGGCCAAGCGGATCAAGCGGGTGCGGCGCATCCAGAACGAGATGCTGAGCGCCGCGCGCCACGAGGTGCTGGCCGCGCGCAGCGAGCCCGGCGCGGACCCGGAGATCGTCGACCGGGTGCTCCGTCACCTCGACGTACGCAGTCTGCGCTGACCGCTGACCGCTGACCGCTGACCGCTGACCGCCGACCGCCGACGGCCGACCGCCGGTGCCGGGGCGCCGGCGGTCAGCCGCGGCCGGTGCGCGGGAAGTCGTACGCCCTGCGCAGCGCGATGCGGTCGGGGGAGGGGACGTGGTGCGGCGGGAGCACCGAGTCGGCGGTGTTCACCCGGGGCAGCGCGTAGGGGTGTTCCGTGGCCAGCCAGCTGATCATCTGCTCGCGGACCGCGACCCGGATCGTCCAGATGTCGTCCGCGTCCTTCGCCGTGACCAGCGCCCGCACCTGGATGGTGCTCGGTGTGGAGTCCGTCACCTGGAGGTTGCAGGCGCGGCCGTCCCAGGCCGGGCAGTGGCGCAGGATGTCCCGCAGCTTCTCGCGCATCGCCTCCAGCGGCGCGCTGTGGTCGAGGTGCCAGTAGACGATGCCGGTCATCTGCGGGGTCCCGCGGGACCAGTTCTCGAACGGCTTGGAGGTGAAGTACGACACGGGCATGGTGATCCGGCGCTCGTCCCAGGTCCGCACCGCCAGGAAGGTCAGGGTGATCTCCTCGACCGTGCCCCACTCGCCGTCCACCACCACCGTGTCGCCGATGCGGACCATGTCGCCGAAGGCGATCTGGAGCCCGGCGAACATGTTGGCCAGCGTGGACTGGGCGGCGACACCGGCCACGATGCCGAGGACGCCGGCGGAGGCCAGCAGGGACGCGCCGGCCGCGCGCATCGCCGGGAACGTCAGCAGCATCGCCGCCACCGCGACCACCCCGACGATCGCCGCCACCACCCGCATGATCAGCGTCACCTGGGTGCGCACCCGGCGCACCCGGGCCGGGTCGTGGTGGGCGCGCGCGTACCGGGCGTACGTCGACTCCACCACGGCCGACGCGATGCGGATCACCAGCCAGGCCGCCGCCCCGATCAGCACCAGGGTCAGCGTCCGGCCGACCCCGGTCCGGTGCTCCTGGAGCAGGTCGGCCTGGTCGTAGGAGCCTCTGAGCAGGGCGGCGCACAGCACGAGCTGGTACGGCACGCGGCCCCGCCGCAGCAGGTCCCACAGCGGGGTGTCGGTGCGGCGTTCGTCGGCCTTGCGCAGCAGTACGTCCGTGGCCCAGCCGATGAGAACGGTCAGGAACACGGAGCCGCCGACTACGATCACGGGTCGGAGTACGGTCTCCATGTCTCCGAACGTAACCGGCTTCGGCGGGCATGAACATGTGTCTTCCCGGCGCACGTGGGTACGGCCGCGCTACGGCTCCGGCCGGCCCGGCTGGCACCATGGCCTCATGAACATCATGCTCTTTCACTCGACCTACGGGCTCCGGCCGGCGGTGCGCGAGGCCGCGGACCGGCTGCGCGCGGCGGGCCACGAGGTGTGGACGCCGGACCTCTTCGAGGGGCACACGTTCGACACCGTCGAGGACGGCATGGAGTTCAAGGAGCGGACCGGCAAGGACGAACTGCTGAAGCGGGCCGTGCTGGCGGCGGCGCCGTACTCCGACCGCGGGCTGGTGTACGCCGGGTTCTCGCTCGGCGCGTCCGTCGCCCAGACCCTGGCCCTCGGCGACGACAAGGCGCGCGGCCTGCTGCTCCTGCACGGCACGTCGGACATCGCGCCGAACGCGCGGGTGGACGAGCTGCCGGTGCAGTTGCACGTGGCCGAGCCTGACCCGTTCGAGACGGACGACTGGCTGAGCGCCTGGTACCTCCAGATGGGCCGGGCGGGCGCCGACGTGGAGGTCTACCGCTACGCCGGGGCCGGTCACCTCTACACCGACCCCGGCCTGCCGGACTACGACGCCGAGGCCGCCGAGGCCACCTGGCGGGTGGCGCTCGGCTTCCTCGGCACGCTCGGCTGAGCGGCTACACCGGGTCGTACGTCCGCTCGATCCGCTGGGTGCCGCTGCGGGTGCGGTAGGAACGCGCCCAGCCGGCGGTGGCGTGCGCGTCGGCGCGGTCGGAGACGACGTAGTAGTCCATCTGCGCGCGCTCGGCGGTCAGGTCGAGCACGCCGTAGCCGTGCCGGTCCGTGTCCACCCAGTGGACGTGCCGGTTGGCGGCCTTGATGACCGGTGCGGCGACCGCGGAGACCGTGCCCTCGGGCACCTTCACCAGGTCGTCCAGGTTGTCGGAGGTGACCGAGGTCACCACGAACTCGGTGGCCGCCGACGCCGACAGCGGATAGGTGCCCGCGTCCACCGGCACGTCGTTGGCCCACGCCATGTGGATGTCACCGGTCAGGAAGACGGTGTTGCGGATGCCGTGGGCGCGCAGGTGGGCCAGCAGTTCGCGGCGGTCGTCGGTGTAGCCGTCCCACTGGTCGGTGTTGAGGGCGAGGCCCTCCTGCGGCAGGCCGAGCAGCTTCGCCAGCGGCTTGAGCAGGTCGGCGGTGAGCGAGCCGATGGCGAACGGCGAGATCATCACCGAGTTGCCGACCAGCCGCCAGGTGGTGTCGGAGGCTTGCAGGCCGGCCTTCAGCCAGTCGAGCTGGGCCCGGCCGGTGAGGGTGCGGTCCGGGTCGTCCACCGAGCCGTTGGCCGTGGCCGCCTGCTGGGAGCGGAACGAGCGCAGGTCCAGCAGGGACAGGTCGGCCAGCCTGCCGAAGCGCAGCCGCCGGTAGGTGGTGCCGGCGACGGCCGGGCGGACCGGCATCCACTCGAAGTAGGCCTGCTTGGCGGCGGCCTGACGGGCCGCCCAGGTGCCCTCGGCGCCCTCGGTGTGGTTGGCCGCGCCGCCCGCCCAGGCGTTGTCGGCGAACTCGTGGTCGTCCCAGATCGCGATGACCGGCGCCGCCAGGTGCAGGGCCTGGAGGTCGGGGTCGGTCTTGTACGTCGCGTGCCGCAGCCGGTAGTCGGCGAGGGTGAGGATCTCGCCCGCCGGGGCGTGCGGGCGCACGACCGTGCCCCGGGTGCCGTACTCGCCGGACTTGTACTCGTAGATGTAGTCGCCGAGGTGCAGCCAGGCGTCCAGGTCGCCGCGGGCGGCGAGGTGGCGGTAGGCGGCGAAGCGGCCCGCCTCCCAGTTGGCGCAGGACACCACGCCGAAGCGCAGGCCGGTCACGACCGCGTCCGCCGCCGGCGCGGTGCGGGTGCGCGCCACCGGGGAGTCGGTGCCGCCCGCGGAGAAGCGGAACCAGTAGTCCGTGGCCGGGGCCAGGCCCCGGATGTCGGCCTTGACGGTGTGGTCGGAGGCGGCCGTCGCGGTGGTGGTGCCCCGGGCGACGACGTCCGTCAGCGCCCTGTCCCGGGCGACGACCCAGCCGACCTCGGTGTCCGGACCGAGCCCGGAACCCGGTATCGCCTCCGGGACGGGGGTCACCCGGGTCCACAGCAGGACGCCGTCGGGCAGCGGGTCGCCGGAGGCGACACCGTGCAGGAAGGCGGGAACGCCCGTGGCGGCGCGGGCCGGCCGCGCGGCGGCCAGCGGGCCGGCCAGGACGGCGGCCGCCGCGGCGGCCTTGACGACCGTACGGCGACGGGGCGCGAGCGGGCCGGGGTCCGGAGCGGCCCCGGCTGATCTGTATCGACTGGTCACGGTCGATCAGGTTACTGACCGGTACCCACCCAGGCGGACGAACTGCCGAAAGTTCGCCCGCCGTTCTCCCCGGTGTCGGTCAGCCCTTGAGGGCCGCCGCGAGCGCGGTGTCGAACTCCTGCACGGTCATCGGCGCGTTCTTGCCGTCGGCGCCCGTCAGCACCTTGCCGTCCATCTTCAGCGTCGGCGTGCCCGAGATGCCGTCCTTGTCGAAGATCTCGGACTCCTCCAGCGCCCACCGGTCGAAGGTGCCGTCCCGCACGTCCTTGCGGAAGGCCGCGTTGCCCTTCAGGGCGGGGACGGTGTCGGCGATCTCGATCAGGTAGGAGTCGTCCTTGAACTTGTCGGTGGTCTCCTCCGGGTGCCACTTCTTCGAGTACATCGCG
Organism: Streptomyces sp. NPDC027672; assembly: GCF_055566335.1. Taxonomy (NCBI): domain Bacteria; kingdom Bacillati; phylum Actinomycetota; class Actinomycetes; order Kitasatosporales; family Streptomycetaceae; genus Streptomyces; species Streptomyces sp. NPDC027672. The sequence goes on from NZ_JBVHSO010000007.1 coordinate 291,621, forward strand.
GACTTGTACTCGGCGAACGCCTCGGGGCTGACGTTGAGCGCGGCCCCCAGGGCGCTCAGCGCGTTCTTGGAGCCCTCGCCGCCCATGCCCTTGTCGAGGAAGGTGGCGCCGACGTACTGGATCTTGAACTTGCCGGCGTCCAGGTCCTTCTTGACGGTCGGGCCGACCGTCTGCTCGAACGTGGCGCAGACCGGGCAGCGCGGGTCCTCGTACATCACCAGGGTCTTCTTGGCGTCGGCCTTGCCGAGGACGACCGTCGTGCCGTCCGCGCCCGAGGTGTGGGCGGGCTTGACCAGCTTGTCGTCCTTCGCCGCCTCCCAGTGGGCGGGCTTGTTGGCCTGGACGACCGCGTAGCCGATGCCGCCGGCTGCGGCCAGGACGGCCACGACCGCGCCGGCCACGGTGAGCTGCCGCCTGACCTTGGCGCGCTGGGCCTGCCGCTCGCGCTCCTGGCGCAGCCGCTCCCGGGCCGCCGTCTTGGCCGACTGGCTGTTCCGCTTGCTCATGTCTGATCTCCATGTGGGACGCGCACAGGTCGTACGCGGGATACGTGTGGGGACTGGTCGTGCTCAGGCGGAGGCCGGTGAGCACGGCGGTCCACGCCGTCCCAGGGAGTGCACGAGGAGCCGGTCGGGGCCCGCGGCGCGGGGCGGGGCCGGACGGGCCGGCCGGCGGGCCGGCAGCGGCCGTACGGTGACCGCGGCCACCGCCAGCAGCAGCGGCCGGAAGGTGGTGGCGGCGACCGCGCGCAGCAACTGGCCCAGCGCCCGCTCGCCCCGGCGCAGCCAGGCGGCGGCCAGCAGCCCCACGCACAGGTGCGCGGCCAGCAGCAGCCAGGCCGCGGCCGGGCCGGCCTGCGCCAGCAGCGCGCCGGTCCGCTCCGGACCGCCGGCCATCCGGGCCAGCGGGCCGCCCACCGGGCCCTCGCACAGCACGTCCAGGCCGACCGCGCGCAGCGGACCGGCGACCGGGCCGCCCGCCCGGCCGTAGCAGGCGTGCTGGCCGGTGGTGAACACCGTGTCGGCGGCCAGCTCCAGCGGGACCAGCAGGGCCGCGATCCGGCCGAAGCCCCGCTCGCGGCCCGCCAGCGCGTACGCCGTGACGAACACCCCGGCGGCGACCGCGCCCACGGTCGCCGCCGGCAGCGGAACACGGGACAGCAGCACGTGCGACGCGGTGCCGAGCGTCACGACGAAGGCCGTGAACAGCGCCGCGCGCACGGCTCTGAGCTGGGTCCCGGATATGTCCATAGCGAAAGAAGAGTCTGGCACGGAGACCGGTAAAAGACCCCTAAAGGGCGCCTGTGAACCGGCGGCCGTTACAGCCCCGGTATCCGGCCGTTGCGGAACAGGTCGACGAAGACGCGGTGATCGGCCCGCGCGCGGGCGCCGTAGCCGTGCGCGAAGTCCACCAGCAGCGGCGCGAAGCCCTCCTCGTCGGCCGCGATCGCCGCGTCGATGGCCCGCTCGGTGGAGAACGGCACCAGCGACTCGCCGGAGGTGTCGTCCGCCGCCGCGTGCATGGCGGCGGTGGCCCGGCCCAGGTCGGCGACGACGGCGGCGATCTCCGCCGGGTCGTCGATGTCGTCCCAGCCCAGGTCCACGGCGTACGGCGAGACCTCGGCGACGAGCTGGCCGGCACCGTCCAGCTCGGTCCAGCCGAGCCACGGGTCGGCGTGCGCCTGGAGGGCGCGCTGGGAGATCACCGTGCGGTGGCCCTCGTGCCGGAAGTACCCCGCGACGGCCGGATCCGTCAGGTGCCGGGAGACGGCCGGCGTCTGGGCCTGCTTGATGTAGATCACGACGTCGTTCTCCAGGGCGTCGCTGTGGCCCTCCAGGAGGATGTTGTACGACGGCAGGCCCGCAGAGCCGATGCCGATGCCCCGGCGGCCCACGACGTCCTTCACCCGGTAGGAGTCCGGGCGGGCCAGGGAGGAGTCCGGCAGCGTCTCCAGATAGCCGTCGAAGGCCGCCAGGACCTTGTAGCGGGTGGCCGCGTCCAGCTCGATCGCGCCGCCCCCCGCGGCGAAGCGGCGCTCGAAGTCACGGATCTCGGTCATCGACTCCAGCAGCCCGAACCGGGTCAGCGCGCGGGCGTCGCGCAGCGCGTCCAGCAGCGGCCCCTCCGCGGTGTCCAGCGTGAACGGCGGTACCTCGTCCTGCCGGACGCCCGTCGCCAGGGAGCGGATCCGCTCGCGGTACGCGTGCGCGTAGACCGTCACCAGCTCGGAGATCTGCGCGTCGCTGAGCGCCTTCGCGTACCCGAGGAGCGCGACCGACGCCGCGAAACGCTTCAGGTCCCAGGTGAAGGGGCCGACGTACGCCTCGTCGAAGTCGTTGACGTTGAAGACCAGGCGGCCGTTGGCGTCCATGTACGTGCCGAAGTTCTCCGCGTGCAGATCGCCGTGGATCCACACCCGCGAGGTGCGCTCGTCCAGGTACGGACCGCTCGGCGCGTCCCCGTCGGCCCGCCCGGCGTCCAGGTCGTGGTAGAAGAGGCACGCCGTGCCCCGGTAGAACGCGAACGCCGAGGCCGCCATCTTCCGGAACTTCACCCGGAACGCGGCCGGGTCGGCGGCCAGGAGCCGGCCGAAGGCGGTGTCGAAGACGGCGAGGATCTCCTCGCCGCGCTGCTCCTCGTCGAGCTGGGGGACCGACATCGCGGGGTGCCTCCTGGTGCGGTACGTCACTCGTACGACAGTGTGTCTGCCGTCTCCAACGCACGAAGGTACGCGCTGGTGCCCGGGGCGCCGCGGGCCGTGCCCGTCGGCCGCTGTCGGCGGCGAGGCATAGACTTCGACGCTGACCCCCGCAACCGTCCGCCCGCCCGTCGTCCGTGTTTCCGTTGGAGGCCAAACCGTGTCGAAGCCGCCCTTCACGCACCTGCACGTCCACACCCAGTACTCGCTGCTGGACGGTGCCGCGCGGCTGAAGGACATGTTCAACGCGTGCAACGAGATGGGCATGACGCACATCGCCATGTCCGACCACGGCAACCTGCACGGGGCGTACGACTTCTTCCACTCCGCGAAGAAGGCCGGAATCACCCCGATCATCGGGATCGAGGCGTATGTCGCTCCCGAGTCCCGGCGCAACAAGCGCAAGATCCTCTGGGGCCAGCCGCACCAGAAGCGGGACGACATCTCCGGCTCCGGCGGTTACACCCACAAGACGATGTGGGCCGTGAACAAGACCGGCCTGCACAACCTCTTCCGGCTCTCCTCCGACGCCTACGCCGAGGGCTGGCTGCAGAAGTGGCCCCGGATGGACAAGGAGACCATCGCCCGGTGGTCCGAGGGCATCGTCGCCTCCACCGGCTGCCCCTCCGGCGAGGTGCAGACCCGGCTGCGCCTCGGCCACTTCGACGAGGCCCTGAAGGCCGCCGCCGAGTACCAGGACATCTTCGGCAAGGACAAGTACTTCCTGGAGCTGATGGACCACGGCATCGAGATCGAGCGCCGGGTCCGCGACGGCCTGCTGGAGATCGGCAAGAAGCTGGGCATCCCGCCGCTGGTCACGAACGACTCCCACTACACGTACGCGCACGAGGCCGGCGCCCACGACGCCCTGCTGTGCATCCAGACCGGCAAGAACCTCTCCGACCCCGACCGCTTCAAGTTCGACGGCACCGGCTACTACCTGAAGTCCACGGACGAGATGTACGCCATCGACTCCTCGGACGCCTGGCAGGAGGGCTGCGCCAACACGCTGCTCATCGCCGAGATGGTGGACACCACCGGCATGTTCGAGAAGCGCGACCTCATGCCGAAGTTCGACATCCCGGAGGGTTACACCGAGGTCACCTGGTTCCAGGAGGAGGTCCGCCGCGGCATGGACCGCCGCTACCCGGACGGCGTCCCGGAGGACCGCCAGAAGCAGGCCGACTACGAGATGGACGTCATCATCCAGATGGGGTTCCCGGGCTACTTCCTCGTGGTCGCCGACTTCATCATGTGGGCCAAGCGCCAGGGCATCGCCGTCGGCCCCGGCCGGGGGTCCGCGGCCGGCTCGATCGTCGCCTACGCCCTCGGCATCACCGACCTCGACCCGATCCCGCACGGCCTGATCTTCGAGCGGTTCCTCAACCCCGAGCGCATCTCCATGCCCGACGTCGACATCGACTTCGACGAGCGCCGGCGCGTGGAGGTGATCCGGTACGTGACCGAGAAGTACGGCGCCGACAAGGTCGCCATGATCGGCACCTACGGCACCATCAAGGCCAAGAACGCGATCAAGGACTCCGCGCGCGTGCTGGGCTACCCGTACGCGATGGGCGACCGCATCACCAAGGCCATGCCCGCCGACGTCCTCGGCAAGGGCATCCCGCTGTCCGGCATCACCGACCCCGCCCACCCGCGCTACAGCGAGGCGGGCGAGGTCCGCTCGATGTACGAGAACGAGCCGGACGTGAAGAAGGTCATCGACACCGCGCGCGGCGTGGAGGGCCTGGTCCGGCAGATGGGCGTGCACGCCGCCGGCGTGATCATGTCCAGCGAGACCATCACCGAGCACGTCCCGGTCTGGGTCAGGCACACCGACGGCGTGACCATCACCCAGTGGGACTACCCGAGCTGTGAGTCGCTCGGCCTGCTGAAGATGGACTTCCTGGGCCTGCGCAACCTCACGATCATGGACGACGCGGTCAAGATGGTGAAGGCCAACAAGGGCCTCGACATCGACCTGCTGTCCCTGCCGCTGGACGACCCCACGACCTTCGAACTGCTCCAGCGCGGCGACACCCTCGGCGTCTTCCAGTTCGACGGCGGCCCCATGCGGTCCCTGCTGCGGCTGATGAAGCCGGACAACTTCGAGGACATCTCCGCCGTCTCGGCCCTGTACCGGCCGGGCCCGATGGGCATGAACTCGCACACCAACTACGCCCTGCGCAAGAACGGCCAGCAGGAGATCACCCCGATCCACCCGGAGCTGGAGGAGCCGCTCCGGGAGGTCCTGGACGTCACCTACGGCCTGATCGTCTACCAGGAGCAGGTGCAGAAGGCCGCCCAGATTATCGCGGGCTACTCGCTCGGCGAGGCCGACATCCTGCGCCGCGTGATGGGCAAGAAGAAGCCGGAGGAGCTGGAGAAGAACTTCGTCATCTTCCAGGCCGGCGCCCGCGGCAACGGCTACAGCGACGAGGCGATCCAGGCGCTGTGGGACGTGCTGGTCCCGTTCGCCGGCTACGCGTTCAACAAGGCCCACTCGGCCGCGTACGGCCTGGTGTCGTACTGGACGGCGTACCTGAAGGCGAACCACCCCGCCGAGTACATGGCCGCCCTGCTGACCTCCGTGAAGGACGACAAGGACAAGTCGGCGGTCTATCTCAACGAGTGCCGCCGCATGGGCATCCGGGTGCTCCCGCCGAACGTGAACGAGTCGGAGGCGAACTTCGCCGCCCAGGGCGACGACGTGATCCTCTTCGGCCTGTCCGCCGTGCGCAACGTCGGCACCAACGTCGTCGAGTCGATCATCAAGTGCCGCAAGGCGAAGGGCAAGTACACCTCCTTCCCCGACTACCTGGACAAGGTCGAGGCGGTGGTCTGCAACAAGCGCACCACCGAATCGCTGATCAAGGCCGGCGCCTTCGACTCGATGGGCCACACCCGCAAGGGCCTCACGGCACAGTACGAGCCGATGATCGACAACGTGGTCGCGGTCAAGCGCAAGGAGGCCGAGGGCCAGTTCGACCTCTTCGGCGGGATGGGCGAGGAGACCAGCAGCGAGCCCGGCTTCGGACTCGACGTGGAGTTCTCCACCGACGAGTGGGACAAGACGTATCTCCTCGCCCAGGAGCGGGAGATGCTCGGTCTGTACGTCTCCGACCACCCGCTCTTCGGCCTGGAACACGTCCTCGCCGACAAGGCCGACGCGGGCATCGCCCAGCTCACCGGCGGCGAGCACGCCGACGGCGCGGTGGTCACCATCGGCGGCATCATCTCCGGTCTCCAGCGCAAGATGACCAAGCAGGGCAACGCCTGGGCGATCGCCACCGTGGAGGACCTCGCGGGCTCCATCGAGTGCATGTTCTTCCCGGCCACCTACCAGCTCGTCTCCACCCAACTGGTCGAGGACGCCGTGGTGTTCGTCAAGGGCCGGCTCGACAAGCGCGAGGACGTGCCCCGGCTGGTCGCCATGGAGCTGATGGTCCCGGACCTGTCCAACGCCGGCACCAACGCGCCCGTGGTGCTCACCATCCCGGCGGTGAAGGTGACACCGCCGATGGTCAGCCGCCTCGGTGAGATCCTCAGCCACCACAAGGGCGACAGCGAGGTGCGGATCAAGCTCCAGGGCCCGCGCAAGACCACGGTGCTGCGCCTGGACCGGCACCGGGTCAAGCCCGACCCGGCCCTCTTCGGCGACCTGAAGGTGCTCCTCGGCCCGTCCTGCCTGGCCGGCTGAGTCCCGCGACGGAAAAGGGGCGCACCCGCCACGGGTGCGCCCCTTCCGTGTCCGGGCGTCAACTGCCCTTAGTTGTGGCCGAAGCTCTTCTGCTTCTTGCGCGTGGCGTCCGCCGGGCCGCCCTGGATGTGCGACACCGGCGAATCGGCGTGCTCCTCCGCCGCGGGCCGCTGGGCGTGCTCGGTCCGCGGGGTGCGGTTCTGCGGGCCGGCCTGCTTGCGGTTCTTGTTCTTGGCCATGGTGATCTGCCTCCTGTGGGGGATCTGGGGGCCAGAGCCGGGACCAGATTCACATATGCCGACATCAGCCGCATGTCGGATAATTACCGTGTGTGACAGGGAAGCTGGGCCGACGGGAACCGGCAAACGCCACGCCGATGATCGAGTTCGGGCCGTTAACCTCCGCGTGGTCGGGCAGACTCGAAGGAAGTCCGAAGCAAAGCCTCCCGGGAAGAGGGTGAGTCGCGTGGACCGCTGCATCGTCCTGGTGGACGCCGGGTATCTGCTGGGAGCCGCCGCCAGCCTCCTCGCCGGCGAGCCCTCGCGGTCCCGGATCACCGTCGACCACGCGGCGCTGATCCTGGCCCTGCGGGAGCGCGCGGAGTCCGACACCGGGCGCCCGCTGCTGCGCATCTACTGGTTCGACGGCGCCCCCGACCGGGTCCCCCAGCCGGAGCACCGCAGGCTGCGGGTGATGCCCCGGGTCACCGTCCGCCTCGGCGCCCTCACCCGGAGCGACGGACGCTGGGCGCAGAAGGGCGTCGACGCCGCCATGCACGCCGAACTGACCGAACTGGCCCGCAACCGCGCCTGCTCGGACGTCGTCCTCGTCACCGGCGACGGTGATCTGCTGCCCGGGATGATGGCCGCCAAGGAGCACGGCGTCGCCGTCCACCTGTGGGCCGTCCAGGCCGCCGACGGCGACTACAACCAGTCCGAGGACCTGGTCGCCGAGGCCGACGAGCGGCGCGTGCTGGACCGCGCCTGGATCACCCAGGCCGTCCGCGTCAAGGAGCTGACCGGCGTGTGCGCCCCGCCGCCCGCGCCCCGCCCCGAGATCGCCGCGATCCTCTCCGCGCCGCTGCCCGAGTCCGCGCTCGCGGCGGCCGAACGGTCCGCGCAGCAGTCCGCGCACCCGCCCGCCGCGACGGAGAACGGCAGCCCCGAGCGGGTCCCCGCGCCCAAGGGCGTCCCCACGCCCAAGGACCTGGCCGCGCTGCGCGCCCCCGGCACCCAGACCGCGCCGCCCCCGGCGACCGCGACCCTGCGCTGGTCCTCCGACAAGGGCTGGGTCGAGCGGCCGGGAGTGACCGCCGAGCCGCCCGAGGCCGCCTCCATGCCGACCCTGGCCCAGCTCACCACGGCCGAGCAGCGGTGGGCCGACCGCGAGGAGGACATCACCACCGTCGGCGGCGATCCGTACGAGGTGGGGCAGGTCTTCGCCCGCCGCTGGATCTCCCGGCTCGGCGACCAGAGCCACCTCCAGCGGCTGTCGCAGATGTATCCGCGCATCCCGCACCGGATCGACGGCGAGCTGCTGCGGTACGCGGCGCGTTTCGGACTGCTCGCGCACAAGGACGACCAGATCGACGAGCACGACCGTTACGCCATCCGGGCGGGGTTCTGGCGGGAGTTCGACATCCCGGCGGCGGCCGACCAGCAGCCCTCCGCCGCCGACTGAATCCGGCCGGCCGGGTCCCGCGGCCGCTCCCGGCCCGCCCCGGCCGGTGCCCCCGTACCCGCCCCCAAAGGCGAGTAAAGCCCCCCGACCCCGTAGGCTCGTCCTTTGTGATGACGCGCGCGGGACAGGCACTTCGGTACGACGAGGTCGTACGCGTGCGCGGACTCGCCAAGACCTACCCGGCCGTCAAGGGCCGCCGGGGCACGCCGGCCACCCTGCCGGTGCGGGCCACCGACGGGGTGGAACTGGACGTGCGGCGCGGCGAGGTCTTCGGGCTGCTCGGCCCGAACGGCGCCGGCAAGTCCACCCTCGTACGGCAGCTCACCGGACTGCTGCGGCCGGACACGGGCAGCGTGGAGATCCTGGGCCACGACATCGTGCGGCACCCGGAACGGGCCGCTCGCCTCCTCGCCTACCTGGGCCAGGAGTCCTCGGCCCTGGACGAGCTGACCGTCTCCCTCGCCGTCGAGACCACCGGACGCCTGCGCGGCCTGGACGCACGCCGGGCCCGGGCCGAACGGGACGCCGTGCTGGAGGAGCTGGGGCTGACCCCGATCGCCGGCCGGGCCCTGCGGAAGCTGTCCGGCGGACAGCGCCGGCTCGCCTGCTTCGCCGCCGCCCTCGTCGGCCGCCGCCCGCTGCTCGTGCTGGACGAGCCGACCACCGGCATGGACCCGGTGGCCCGGCGCGCGGTGTGGGCGGCCGTGGACCGGCGGCGGGCCGAGCACGGCACGACCGTGCTGCTGGTCACCCACAACGTCATCGAGGCCGAGACGGTCCTGGACCGGGTCGCGGTGCTCGACCAGGGCCGGGTCATCGCCTGCGACAGCCCGGCCGGGCTCAAGGCCCGGGTCGCCGGCGAGGTGCGGGTGGAGCTGGTGTGGCGGGAGCGGGCGCCGCTGGAGGTGCCCGAGGTGGCCGTCCTGCGCGAGCGGGCGGCGGAGTCCGGCCGGCGCTGGACGCTGCGGCTCGCGCCCGAGGAGGCCCGCGCCGTCGTCGCCACGGTGACCGGCGGGGCCGCCTTCGCCGCCCTGGACGACTTCACGCTCGCCACGCCCAGCCTGGAGGACGTCTACCTGGCGCTGGGCGGCGAGGCCCGGCAGGGACTGGTGAGGGCGTGAGCGGACGGTCCCCGCGACGCGCGGGTGCCGGTGCGACCGCCGTAGGGAATGAGGAGCAGCTCGTCGTGAGTGTCGTACCCGCCGAGGTCCTGCCGGGCGGCGCCCGGGCCGTGCCGGAGCCGGCGCCCGGCGCGGCCGAGCTGGGCCCGCCCGCGCGGCTGTGGCCGTCGCTGGCGGCCGTCTACCGGGCGCAGTTGTCCCGGGCCCGGGTGGCGCGCATCCCGCTGCTGTTCGTGGCGACCTTCCAGTCGGTCGGCATCGCCGTGATGATGCGCGGGGTCGTCGACAGCGGCCCCGAGGCCCAGTCCGTGGTGGCCGGGTCGGCCGTACTGGTCGTCGCCTATGTGGCGCTGAACCTGCTGTCGCAGTACTTCGGGCAGCTACGGGCCAGCGGCGGGCTCGACCACTACGCCACCCTGCCGGTGCCGCCGGCCGCCGTGGTGCTGGGCGCGGCGGCGGCGTACGCCTCCTTCACCGTCCCGGGCACCCTGGTGACCGCCGTGTTCGGCTGTGTGCTGTTCGGGCTGCCGCTGACCAACCTGTGGGTCCTGCTGGCCGTCGTCCCGCTCGCCGGGGCCGCGCTGGCCGGTCTCGGCGCCGCCTGCGGGCTGCTCGCGCCCCGGCCGGAGCTGGCCACGCTGCTCGGCCAGCTGGGCATGTCGGCGGCGCTGCTGCTGGGCGTGCTGCCCGCCGACCGGATGCCGGAGGTGATCCGGCTGGCCCGCGATCTGCTGCCCTCCACCTACGGCGTGGAGGCGTACGCGCGGACCTTCGGCGCCCACCCGGACTGGGCCGTCGTCCTCGTCGACCTCGGCGTGTGCGCGGGGGTCGGCGTGCTCTCGCTGGCCGTGGCGACCCGGGCCTACCGCAGGGCCGCCGTCCGGTGACGCGGCCCACAGGACGACCTGGCACGATGGCAGGGTGACCGCACCGTTGACTCCGCCACCGCCGCCGCACGACGACTCCGCGCACCCGGTCCGGCAGCCGCCGCCCGCCGGGGCGCTCGCCGGGCACGGGCGGGAACAGGACGGTCCCGGGATGCGGACGGAACTGCGCGAGGCCGCCGTGATCACGGTGGCGACGGCGCTCGGCGGGGTGCTGCTCGGGCTGCTGTGGTGGTGGCTGGCGCCGCATGTGCCGCTGGTCGGCGACGAGCTGGACGGGAACTGGGTCGTCTATCTGAAGGACTCCGAGGGCGAGCAGGCCGTCGGGGTGGACGGCACGTTCACGCTGCTGGGGCTCGGGTTCGGGCTGGTCGGCGCGGTCGCCGTGTTCCTGCTGCAGCGGCGCGGCGGAGTGCCGCTGGCGGTGGCGCTGGGCCTCGGCGGCCTGCTCGGCTCGCTGCTGGCCTGGCGGCTCGGCGTCTGGCTGGGCCCCGCGTCCGACGTGCTCGCCCACGCGCGGGCCGTGGGCAAGGGCGTGACGTTCCCGGCGCCGCTGAAGCTGTCGGCGAAGGGCGCGCTGCTGGCCTGGCCGTTCGCGGGGCTGCTGGCCCACCTCGGCCTGACCGCGCTGTTCGGCCCCCGCGACCAGGAGCCGCCCGCCTGACCGGCGGGCCGTGCTCGCGTACGTGCCGACGGGCGGCCGGAGCCGGGCGTGAGCCCGTCAGCCCCGTCCGATGGGCGCCAGCACCGCTTCCGTGAGTTTCGCCAGGTCGTCCGGGGCCAGCTCGACCTCCAGACCCCGCCGTCCCGCCGACACACAGATCGTGGCGTGCGCCCGCGCGGAGTCGTCCAGGACCGTGGGCAGCTTCTTGCGCTGGCCGAGCGGGGAGATGCCGCCGCGGACGTAGCCCGTGGTGCGCTCGGCCAGGGCCGGGTCGGCCATCGCGGCCCGCTTGCCGCCCACCGCCGCCGCCAGCGCCTTCAGGTCCAGCGAGCCGGCCACCGGGACCACGCCGACCACCAGGGAGCCGTCCACGTCGGCCACCAGCGTCTTGAAGACGCGCTCGGGCGGGACGCCCGTCGCCTGCGCCGCCTCCTCGCCGTACGACGGGTGGGACGGATCGTGCTCGTAGGCGTGGACGGTGAACTCCACGCCCGCCGCCGTCAGCGCCACCGTCGCGGGTGTGCCCCCGGACTGCTGTTTCTTCGCCTTCTTCGCCATCAGGAGTGCGGTTCCCTCGCTCTCGTCCCGGTACCTCGTCGGCGGTACCCCGCCCCGGTACCGTCCCGGTACCTCAGTTCAGGCTCGTCGGCGTCCGCGTCAGTTCGAACGCGGGCAGCGACGGCAGGCCACGGATGATGGCCGTCTCCGCGCGCAGCAGGTTCAGCTCGTCCCGCAGCCGGGACGCGGTGTCCGGCGCCTGGAGCAGCCGCTGCTTGGTCGGCGTGTCGTGCACCATGGCGGCGGCCACCAGGTACGACACCACGCCCGGGTCGTCCGGCAGCTCCGCGCCGGTGGACAGCGAGCGTTCGCGGGCGCCCGCCAGCCGCTTCTGGTACCGCCGGAAGGACCGCAGCACGTCCTCGGCCAGCGGGCCGGCCTCGTCCCCCGGCTCCTCCGCCAGCTCCTCCAGCTCCGCGGTGAGGAACGGACCCGAGGCGTCCACGGACAGCAGCCGCACCCGGGTCGTGCCGGTCGCCAGCACCTCGAAGGTGCCGTCGGGCCGCTCCCGGATGGTCGCCGCGTCCGCCACACAGCCCACCGTGTGGAAGGCCCGCAGCGGGTCGGCGCCGAAGCCGGCGGCCGGGCCCCGCGCGGGCAGCGCGGTGGGGTCGGGCATGCCCGGGGCGCTCGGCGCGACCTCGTGGCCGTCGCGGATGGCGACGACCGCGAACCGGCGCGGCTCGTCCTCGGGCGTCTTCAGCAGATCGCGCATCATGGCGCGATACCGCTCCTCGAAGACGTTGAGCGGCAGCACGAGCCCGGGGAACAGCACCGAGTTCAGCGGAAAGAGCGGGAGACGGGCGGTGGTCACGGCGCCCCAGCCTAGTGGTCGGCGGCGGGGCCGTGTCCGCCGTGCCCGCCGACGAGCCCCGGCGGCACCGTCAGAAGCCCGGCCGGGGCCGGTCCGGCCGCCGTCTCCAGGTGCTCGCGCAGCCGCAGGAAGTGGCCGAGCGGGTCGTCGGAGAACCGGTCCCACGGGAACGACGTGGCGTACGGGCCGATCAGGCGCAACTGGGTCCGGGCGTCCTTGCGGCGGTCCAGCCGCAGCAGCACGTACAGCAGTTTGTTGCGGACCTCGGCCGGCGCCGGGTCGGCCGCCGGGAGACGCGCGGACAGCACGATCGCGCGGTCGGCCGCCGCGTCCAGCCGGGCGCGCGGCACCGCCGCCCCGCAGCCGTCGGTGAGATAGCCGAAGGCCGCGCGGGCGGGCAGCGCCTGGACCAGCGAGCCGGCCGGGGCGTCCTGCGCGGCCCGGTCGGCGAAGTCGAAGCACTCGCGGTGGGAGCCGTGCCAGGAGGCGGCCAGATAGCGCAGGGCGGCCACATGGCAGCCGTAGTGGTGCGGGGCGCGCCGGACGGCCGCCTCCCACAGCTCCTCGAAGTAGCGGTGCCCGGCCCCGGAACCGCGCGCGTGGTCGAGCGCGATCCGCCAGGGCACCGGGTCGCGGTCGTCGGCGCGGGCGGCGGCGGTGATCAGCGGGCTCACCTCGCGCAGCAGCTCGGCCCGGGCCGGCGAGGGCCAGGCGCGGTCCACCGCGAGCTGGGCGCCGACCAGCAGCGCTCCGGGGTCGTCGGGCGCGGCGGCCCGCCACGCCTCGTACCACTCGGGGCGGGAGCGGGCGAAGGCGGCCAGGCGCCGCGCGTACCGGTCCCTGAGCTCCCACTCGGCCGCGGCGCGGGTGGCGGCGAGCAGTCCGGCCGCGGTGGCGTACTCGCCCCGGCCGGCCGCGACGAGTGCGGGGGAGAGGCGGTCGTCGGGCGCGTCGAGCACGGCCTCGTACCCGGCCGGTGGCCGGCCGGCCGGGAGTGCGGGGCGGGGGGTCATCCGGGTGGGGCGGATGAACGAGGGCAGCAGAGCCATGGTGCCGACCATTGAAAGTCCGCAGGTCGGGGCGGCGCCAGAGGCTCCGGGCAAGTCACGGAAAGTTGTACGGCCGACGGTCAAGGGGCGGTAAAGGGTGAATGCGCGTCTCGTGGCGGTGTGGTGAGGGACGGGTGTGTTCCGCCGGTTCCGGCACGCGGTGGGGGACGGGTGGCCGCTGGCTCCGGCGCGGGCGGCCCGGCCACGGCTGTGGCGCGGCGGGCGGGCGGTGAGCGGCGGGTGGCCCCGCGGCTCCGGCACGGGTGAGCGCGGCCCGTGCCTCAGCTACGGCGCAGCAGGCGGGTGGCGCCCGCCGCCACCGTGGTCGCCAGGACCCAGCCGAGCAGGATCATCACCGTCGCCAGCCACTGCCAGCCGCCGCGCAACTGCCACTGGCCGGCCTGCCCCAGGTCGATCACCGGCAGCAGCAGGTCCAGCGTGAACAGCGCCGGGCTCCAGGCCGGGTGGCCGCCGGGGCTCACCGGCGGATGGTCGGCGTGCGCGAACGCGAGCGTGCCCGCCGCCCACAGCACCGCCATCCACACCGCGGCCCGGCCGGGCCGGTAGCCGTAGGCCACGGTCCAGTCCTGCACGAACCCCCAGACCTTGCCGGCCGGCGGCAGCGTCTCGCGCCGCCGGCGCTGCTTGGCGAGCAGCACCTCGCGCGCGTCCTCGTCCTCCCCGGCGGCCCGCAGCACCGCGGCCAGCCGCTCGTACGCCTCCGGGGCGTACTCGGCGGTGGCCGCCGCCACCCAGTCCAGGCGCCGGGCCAGCGGGAACGGGCCCTGCGGCACCAGGTTCTCGTAGGCGAACCCGCCCATGTGCAGGTTGCCCTCGTCCGGCCAGCTGCTCGCGCGGTCCACCAGGTTCACGATCCGCGCGCCGGACAGCACGACCTTGCCGTGCTGCGGCTTGTCCCCGAGGAAGCGCAGTTCCGGTGTCTGCACCCGGCGCAGCGACAGCTCCTGGTCGTCGGTGAAGGCGAACAGGGCCCGCTCCAGGTCGACGGCGTCGCCGAACCGCCCGTCGTCCAGCCGCACCCCGCCCCGGCACTCGAAGCGCTGGACGCGGGTCCCGCGCGCGGGCGTGGTGCCGCTCAGCGCCGGGCCGCCCAGGCCGGCCGGGGTCAGGTACAGGGTGCGCTCGACCGTGAGCTGCGGGGCGTTCAGGGCGAACCGGGCGTACGGGTTGGCCAGCCGGGCGCCGCGCAGGCTGAGCGACCCGCCCATCTGGGCGCCGCGCAGGCTCAGCTCGCCGTACGACTCCAGCAGCTCCGCCTGGAGGTCCTGGCCTACGGTCATGCCGTCCGCCGCGATCGACCGGCCGCTGCGGTCGCGGTGCACGACCGCCTGGTTGAGCAGCAGATCGGTGCCGATGTGCGCGTCCGTCAGCCGGGCCCCGCCCGGGAACCGGCAGCGCGGCAGATGCAGGTCGCCCTCGGTGTGCACCCGGGCCGCCTCCAGGCGGGGCACCGAGCAGTCCGCCAGGCGCACGGTCGTGAACCGGGCCTCCGGCAGCCGGACCTCCTCGTCGAAGCGGCAGCCGGTCAGCTCCACGTACGGCGTGATCTGGCCGCCCGACACGTCCAGCACCCCGGATATCCGGACGCCGACCAGCTTCAGCGCGGACACCCGGCCCGCGAGCGCGGGCGGGCCGTCCAGCAGCAGCCAGCAGACGATACGGGCCCGCACGGTCCGCTCCGGACCCCACGGATACCCGCCGTGCGGATCGTCCGCGGCGAAGTCCCCGCTGCTCAGGTCGTAGACACTGCCGTTGCGGAAGGCCTGCCACATGCCCGCCTCGCTCGCGGTCAGGTCGTCCGGCAGGTCCCCGGTGGTGCGGATGCCGGCTCCCTCGCTCACCGTTCTCCTCTCCCCGTCACGGTGGTTTTCGTACAGCCGTTCATGCCCGCTGCGTGACCTCCCGAACACCACACGTGAAGGTGATCTTCCGGATTCCGGCCACGGTCTGTGCCGGGCATTGACCCACGGCGCGGCCGTCGGCGGGGCCCGTTCTGTATCAGCCATTGATACGCGCGAACGGCCCGCCGCGGCGGTCTGAGAGAATTGGAACCGTGATCTCCCGAATCGATCTGCGCGGCGACGCCCTCCCCGAGGGCCCCGCCCTGCGCGACCTGCTGCCCCGAGCCGACTTCGACGTCTCGGCCGCCCTGGAGAAGGTGCGGCCGATCTGCGAGGCCGTGCATCATCGAGGCGACGCGGCGCTGATCGACTTCGCCGAGAAGTTCGACGGAGTACGGCTGGAAACCGTCCGTGTCCCGGCCCAGGCGCTCACCGACGCGCTCGCCGCCCTGGACCCGGCCGTGCGGGCCGCGCTGGAGGAGTCCATCCGCCGGGCCCGGCTGGTCCACCGCGCGCAGCGCCGTGAGACCCACACCACCCAGGTGGTGCCCGGCGGCTCGGTCACCGAGAAGTGGGTGCCGGTCGAGCGGGTCGGTCTGTACGCGCCGGGCGGGCGGTCCGTCTACCCGTCGTCCGTGGTCATGAACGTCGTGCCGGCCCAGGAGGCCGGGGTGGAGTCCATCGCGCTCGCCTCGCCGGCGCAGGCCGGTTTCGGCGGCCTGCCGCACCCGACGATCCTCGCCGCCTGTGCCTTGCTCGGCGTGGACGAGGTGTACGCGGCCGGCGGCGCCACCGCCGTCGCGATGTTCGCCTACGGCACCGAGTCCTGCCCGCCCGCCCCCATGGTCACCGGCCCGGGCAACATCTGGGTCGCCGCCGCCAAGCGCTACTTCACCGGCCGCATCGGCATCGACGCCGAGGCCGGCCCGACCGAGATCGCGATCCTCGCGGACGCCACCGCCGACCCGGTGCACGTCGCCTCCGACCTGATCAGCCAGGCCGAGCACGACCCGCTCGCGGCGGCCGTCCTGGTCACCGACTCCGCCGAACTGGCCGACGCGGTGGAGAAGGAACTCGGGCCCCAGGCCGAGGCCACCAAGCACACCGAGGACCGGATCGTGCCCGCGCTGCGGGGCAGGCAGTCCGCGATCGTCCTCGTGGACGGCATCGAGGAGGGCCTGAAGGTGGTCGACGCCTACGGCGCCGAGCACCTGGAGATCCAGACCGCCGACGCCGCCGCGGTCGCCGACCGGGTGCGCAACGCGGGCGCGGTCTTCATCGGCCCCTGGGCGCCCGTCTCGCTCGGCGACTACGCGGCCGGGTCCAACCACGTCCTGCCCACCGGCGGCTGCGCCTGCCACTCCTCGGGCCTGTCCGTCCAGTCCTTCCTGCGCGGCATCCACATCGTGGACTACACCCGCGACGCGCTCGCCGAGGTCGCCCACCACGTGGTGACGCTGGCGGAGGCGGAGGACCTGCCCGCGCACGGCGCGGCGATCAAGGCGAGGTTCGGCTGGAAGGTGCCCGAGAGCAAGTGAGCGACGTGAGGATCGACGATCTGCCCGTACGGGACGAGCTGCGCGGCAAGTCCCCCTACGGCGCGCCCCAGCTGGACGTCCCGGTCCGGCTGAACACCAACGAGAACCCCTACCCGCTGCCCGAGCCGCTGGTCGAGCGGATCGCGGAGCGGGTGCGGGAGGCCGCCCGCGACCTGAACCGCTACCCGGACCGGGACGCGGTCGAGCTGCGCACCGAGCTGGCCGCGTACCTGACGCGGACCGGCGGCCACCGGCTCGGCGCCGAGAACGTCTGGGCCGCCAACGGTTCCAACGAGGTCATCCAGCAACTGCTGCAGACCTTCGGCGGACCGGGCCGCACGGCGATCGGCTTCGAGCCGTCGTACTCGATGCACGCGCTCATCGCGCGCGGCACCGGCACCGGCTGGATCCCCGGCCCGCGCCGCGAGGACTTCACGATCGACCTCGCCGCCGCCGAGCGCGCGATCGCCGCGCACCGGCCGGACGTCGTCTTCGTCACCACCCCCAACAACCCCACCGGCAACGCGGTCCCGGCCGAGACCGTCCTCGCGCTGTACGAGGCGGCGCAGGCGGCCAAGCCGTCGATGGTGGTCGTGGACGAGGCCTACGTCGAGTTCAGCCACGGCGCCTCGCTGCTGCCGCTGCTGGCCGGCCGTCCGCACCTGGTGATCTCCCGGACCATGTCCAAGGCGTTCGGCGCGGCCGGCCTGCGCCTCGGCTACCTGGCCGCGCACCCGGCCGTCGTGGACGCCGTCCAGCTCGTCCGCCTGCCGTACCACCTGTCGGCCGTCACCCAGGCGACCGCCCTGGCCGCCCTGGAGCACACCGACACCCTGCTCGGCTACGTCCGGCAGCTGAAGTCCGAGCGGGACCGGCTGGTCACCGAGCTGCGCGCGCTCGGCTACGAGGTCACGGAGTCCGACGCGAACTTCGTGCAGTTCGGCCGGTTCCCGGACGCCCACGAGGCCTGGCAGCGCATCCTCGACCACGGCGTGCTGGTCCGGGACAACGGCGTACCGGGCCGGCTGCGGGTGACCGCCGGCACCCCGGAGGAGAACGACGCGTTCCTCGACGCGGTCCGTCAGCTGAAGAAGGAGCAGGGTTCATGAGCCGCACAGGACGCGTGGAGCGCACCACCAAGGAGACCTCGGTGCTGGTCGAGATAGACCTCGACGGCACCGGCCGGACCGACATCGCCACCGGCGTCGGCTTCTACGACCACATGCTCGACCAGCTCGGCCGGCACGGTCTGTTCGACCTGACCGTGAAGACCGACGGCGACCTGCACATCGACTCCCACCACACCATCGAGGACACCGCCCTCGCGCTGGGCGCCGCCTTCAAGCAGGCCCTCGGCGACAAGGTGGGCATCTACCGCTTCGGCAACTGCACGGTCCCGCTGGACGAGTCCCTCGCCCAGGTCACCGTCGACCTGTCCGGCCGCCCCTACCTCGTGCACACCGAGCCCGAGACCATGGCGCCGATGATCGGCGCGTACGACACCACGATGACCCGGCACATCCTGGAGTCCTTCGTCGCCCAGGCGCAGATCGCGCTGCACGTGCACGTGCCGTACGGCCGCAACGCCCACCACATCGTGGAGTGCCAGTTCAAGGCGCTGGCCCGGGCCCTGCGGTACGCGTCCGAGCGCGACCCCCGCGCGGCCGGCATCCTCCCGTCGACGAAGGGCGCGCTGTAACCCCATGAACAGTCTGTCGTCCCTGCTGATCGTCGTCGGCCTGTTCCTGGTCGGCGGCATCGTCTCCTTCGTCAAGCAGAAGATGCCCACCAGCCTGATCGTCCTCCTGTCGATCGCCGCGGGCCTGTGCCTGGTGGCGGGCGTCATGCGCCTGGAGGTGTGGAATTGAGCACGAAGAAGGTCGTCGTCTTCGACTACGGCTTCGGCAACGTCCGCTCCGCCGAACGCGCCCTCGCGCGCGTGGGTGCCGACGTCGAGATCACCCGTGACTTCGACCGGGCGATGAACGCCGACGGCCTGCTGGTGCCGGGCGTCGGCGCGTTCGCCGCCTGCATGAAGGGCCTGCGCGCCGCGCGCGGCGACTGGATCGTGGACCGCCGGCTGTCCGGCGGACGCCCGGTCATGGGCATCTGCGTCGGCATGCAGATCCTCTTCGCGCGCGGCATCGAGCACGGCGTGGAGGCCGAGGGCCTGGACGAGTGGCCCGGCACGGTCGGCCCGCTCCAGGCCGACGTGGTGCCGCACATGGGCTGGAACACCGTCGACGCGCCGGCCGGCACCCGGCTGTTCGCCGGCCTGGACGCCGACGCCCGCTTCTACTTCGTGCACTCCTACGCCGTCCACGAGTGGTCCCTGCCGACCCACAACCCGGTGATCGAGCCCCCCAAGGTCACCTGGGCCACGCACGGCGAGCCGTTCGTGGCCGCCGTGGAGAACGGCGCCCTGTGGGCCACCCAGTTCCACCCCGAGAAGTCCGGCGACGCCGGTGCCCAGCTCCTCACCAACTGGATCGGAACCCTGTAGACCATGGCCAAGCTCGAACTCCTCCCCGCCGTCGACGTCCGCGACGGCCAGGCCGTCCGCCTCGTACACGGCGAGTCCGGGACCGAGACCTCCTACGGCTCCCCGCTGGAGGCCGCCCTCGCCTGGCAGCGCGCCGGCGCGGAGTGGCTACACCTGGTCGACCTGGACGCCGCGTTCGGCACCGGGGACAACCGCGCCCTGATCGCCGAGGTCGCCCGGGCGATGGACATCAAGGTGGAGCTGTCCGGCGGCATCCGCGACGACGACACCCTCGCCGCCGCCCTGGCCACCGGCTGCACCCGGGTGAACCTCGGCACGGCCGCCCTGGAGACGCCCGAGTGGGTCGCCGAGGTCATCGCCGAGCACGGTGACAAGATCGCCGTCGGTCTGGACGTCCGGGGCACCACGCTGCGCGGCCGGGGCTGGACCCGCGACGGCGGCGACCTCTACGAGACGCTGGAGCGCCTGGACAAGGAGGGCTGCGCCCGCTACGTCGTCACCGACATCGCCAAGGACGGCACGCTCCAGGGCCCCAACCTGGAACTGCTGAAGAACGTGTGCGCGGCCACGGACCGCCCGGTGGTGGCCTCCGGCGGCGTCTCCTCCCTGGACGACCTGCGCGCCATCGCCGGCCTGGTCCCGCTCGGCGTCGAGGGCGCCATCGTCGGCAAGGCCCTGTACGCCAAGGCGTTCACCCTGGAAGAGGCCCTGACGGCGGTGTCCCGGTGAGCGACGTGCGACGCGTGGTGACCGGCGCGCCCTGGGAAGAGGAGTTCGGCTACTCCCGCGCGGTGGAGCTGCCGAACGGACTGGTGCTGGTCTCGGGCTGCACGTCCGTCGTGGACGGGCAGATCGCCGGGGGCGGCCCCTACGAGCAGGCGGCCAACGCCTTCCAGGTCGCCCTCTCGGCGCTGGAGCGGCTGGGACTCGGCCGGGACGACGTGGTGCGGACCCGCATGTACCTCACGCACGCCCGGGACGTGGAGGAGGTCGGCCGGGCCCACAAGGAGCTGTTCGACACCGTCCGGCCCGCCGCTTCCATGATCATCGTCTCCGGTCTCGTCGACCCCAGCCTGGTCGTCGAGGTCGAGGTGGAGGCGTTCCGGGGAGTGACCGCATGACCCTGGCCGTACGGGTGATCCCCTGCCTGGACGTGGACGGCGGCCGGGTCGTCAAGGGCGTCAACTTCCAGAACCTGCGCGACGCCGGCGACCCCGTCGAGATGGCCAAGGTCTACGACGCCGAGGGCGCCGACGAACTGACCTTCCTCGACATCACCGCGTCCTCCGGCAACCGCGAGACGACCTACGACGTGGTGCGCCGCACCGCCGAGCAGGTGTTCATCCCGCTGACGGTCGGCGGCGGCGTCCGCACCGCCGAGGACGTGGACAAGCTGCTGCGGGCGGGCGCCGACAAGGTGGGCGTGAACACCGCGGCGATCGCCCGCCCCGACCTGATCCGCGAGATCGCCGAGCGCTTCGGCCGCCAGGTGCTGGTGCTGTCGGTGGACGCCCGCCGGACCGGTCCGGGCGGCTTCGAGGTGACCACCCACGGCGGCCGGCGCGGCACCGGCATCGACGCGGTGGAGTGGGCGCACCGGGCGGCGGAGCTGGGCGCGGGCGAGATCCTGCTGAACTCCATGGACGCGGACGGCACCAAGGACGGCTACGACCTGGAGATGATCGCGGCGGTCCGCAAGCACGTCACCGTCCCGGTGATCGCCTCCGGCGGCGCCGGCCGGCTGGCCGACTTCCCGCCGGCCGTCGCGGCGGGCGCCGACGCGGTCCTGGCCGCCTCGGTCTTCCACTTCGGCGACCTGCGCATCGGCCAGGTCAAGCAGACCCTGCGGGACGCCGGCCACCCCGTCCGGTAGACCCGCCGCCTTCCCAAGGGCCCCGGCCGCCCGGCCGGGGCCTGCCGCACGCCCGCGACAGCCGCCCGAGGAGCGCCCCTTTCCGTGACCGCGCCGCTCATACCGCCGGCGACCGCGCACGCCCACCGTGACCCCCGCGTCCTGCGCTGGCTCGGCGCCTACACCTCCTCGATGCTCGGCGACAGCGTCTACTACCTCGCGCTGTCCTGGGCCGCCGTCCAGGCCGGCACGCCCGCGCAGGCCGGACTGGTGATGTCCGCGAGCGCCCTGCCCCGGGCCGTGCTCCTGCTCGGCGGAGGCGTGCTCGCCGACCGGCTGGGCCCGCGCAGGGTCGTCATCGGCAGCGACGCCGTCCGCTGCGCCGCCGTCCTCGCCGTCGCCGCGCTGCTGTTCCTCACCCGCCCCGGACTGTGGCCGCTCGCCCTGCTCGCCCTGGTCTTCGGCGCCGTCGACGCCGTGTTCCTGCCGGCCGTGGGCGCCCTGCCGGCCCGGATCACCGGCCAGGACCAGCTCGCCCGCGTCCAGGGCCTGCGCGGCCTCGCCAACCGGGGCGCGAGCGTCGTCGGCGCCCCGCTCGGCGGCCTCGGCGTGGCCCTCGGCGGCGCCCCGGCCGCCTTCACCCTCGCCGGGGCGCTCATCGCCCTCTCGGTGCCGCTGCTGGTCTCCGTGCGGATCCCCGACCCGCGGGCGGACGGCCCGCCGGGCGCCGCGGGGACCGCCTGGAGCGATCTGCGGGCCGGTCTGCGCCATGTCCGCCACCACCGCGTCCTCGGACCGCTGATGATCGCCATCGCCCTCGGCGACCTCGGCTTCGTCGGCCCGCTGAACGTCGGTCTGACCCTGCTCGCCGACCGGCGCGGCTGGGGCGCCGCCGGACTGGGCTGGGTGCTGGCCGGATTCGGCACCGGCGCGGGCGCCGCCGCGCTGCTGCTGGCGGCCCGCGGCCGGGTGCCGCGCGCCGGACTGGTCACCGGGTGCGCGTGCACCGCCGGCGCCGTGGCCCTCGGCGCCCTCGCCTTCGTGCCGGCCCTGACCGCCGCCGTCGGCACCGCCCTGCTGGTCGGTCTGCTCACCGGACTCAGCGGCGCCCTGTGCGGCGCCCTGCTCCAGACCCAGTCCGACCCCGCCTACCTGGGCCGGGTCACCGCCGTCTCCGGCCTCGTCAGCCTCGGCCTGGCCCCGCTGAGCATGCCCCTGGCGGCCGCCGCGGCCGGCACCTTCGGACTCGGCCCGGTCTACGCCGTCAGCGCCGCCGTCTGCGGACTCGGCGGCCTCGTCGTCCTCGCCGTACCGGCCCTGCGCGGCGCCGAACTGCCCGGCTGACCGCGCCCGGACCGTGGTCTCAGATGCCGAGCTGCCTCGACTCGTGCAGCCGGGAGACCGCCTCCGCGTCCCCGTCCAGCTCCACCCGGGCCGCGCTCTGCCGCCCGTACGCGAACAGCAGCAGCTCCGACGGCTCACCGGTCACCGTGACCACCGGCGTGCCCCGGTGCGCCACCACGGTCTGCCCGTCCGGGCGGCGCAGCACCAGACCCGTCGGCACACCCCGGCCCATCAGCCGCGCCGCCCGCTCCAGCCGGGACCACAGCGTGTCCTGGAAGACCGGGTCCAGCTCGCGCGGCGTCCAGTCCGGCTGGGCGCGGCGGACGTCCTCGGTGTGGACGTAGAACTCGATGATGTTGGCCGCCTCGTCGACCTGCTTGAGCTGGAAGGGCGAGAACCGGGGCGGGCCGGTGCGGATGAGCTGGATCAGCTCCTCGTACGGCTTGGCCGTGTACTCGGCCATCACCTTCTCCAGGCGCGGCGCGAGCTGTCTGAGCAGCGTGCCGCCCGCCGCGTCCGGCCGGCGCTCGCGCACGATCACGTGCGCGGCCAGGTCCCGGGTCCGCCAGCCCTCGCAGAGGGTTTCGGCGTCCGGCCCGACGGTTTCCAAGAGGTCGGCGAGCAGCAGCCGTTCACGCTTGGCGAAGGTCGACATGGGGAAAGCCTACGGCCAGGCGGCCGGTCCGCCCAATGGACGGGGGAGCGGGCCCGGCCGGCGCGCGCGGCACAATGGCACCCATGACCAGTACGACCGGCAGCCCCCGGCCCAGCAGCCTCGACCCGGAGATCGCCGCGCGGCTCAAGCGCAGCGCCGACGGTCTCGTCCCCGCCATCGCCCAGCAGTACGACACCGGCGAGGTGCTGATGCTCGGCTGGATGGACGACGAGGCACTGCACAGGACGCTGACCACCGGCCGCTGCACCTACTGGTCGCGCAGCCGCCGGGAGTACTGGGTCAAGGGCGACACCTCCGGCCACGTCCAGCGGGTGAAGTCGGTCGCGCTGGACTGCGACGCCGACACCCTGCTGGTCAAGGTGGACCAGGTGGGTGCCGCCTGCCACACCGGCGCGCGCACCTGCTTCGACGCGGACGTGCTCCTTCAGGACGCCGGTTCCGCCGCCCCGGCGTCCGCTCAGTAAGGTCGGCCGCCATGGACCTCGAGACCTTCCGCGAACTGGCCACCGACCGGCGTGTCATCCCGGTCACCCGCAAGCTCCTCGCCGACGGCGACACCCCGGTCGCCGTCTACCGCAAACTGGCCGCCGAACGCCCGGGCACCTTCCTGCTGGAGTCCGCGGAGAACGGCCGCTCCTGGTCCCGGTACTCCTTCGTCGGCGTCCGCAGCGCCGCCACGCTCACCGCGCGCGACGGACAGGCCCACTGGACCGGCACCCCGCCCGTCGGCGTCCCCACGGACGGCGACCCGCTCGTGGCCCTGCGCGCCACCCTCCAGGCCCTGCACACCCCGCACCAGGAGGGCCTGCCGCCGTTCACCGGCGGCATGGTCGGCTACCTGGGCTACGACATCGTGCGCCGCCTGGAGAAGATCGGCCCGGGCGAGCGCGACGACCTGGAGCTGCCCGAGCTGACCATGCTGCTCACCAGCGACCTCGCGGTGATGGACCACTGGGAGGGCTCGGTCCTGCTGATCGCCAACGCGATCAACCACAACGACCTGGACACCGGTGTCGACGAGGCGTACGCGGACGCCGTGGCCCGCCTGGACGCCATGGAGGCGGACCTGTCCCGCTCCGTCGCCCAGCCCCCGGCGCAACTGCCGCCCTCGGAGCTGCCCGGGTACACCGCCCGCTGGGGCGGCCCCGACTACCAGCGGGCCGTCGAGGACGTCAAGGAACGCATCCGCGCGGGCGAGGCCTTCCAGGTCGTGCCCTCCCAGCGGTTCGAGACGCTGTGCACGGCGAGCGCCCTGGACGTCTACCGGGTGCTGCGCGCCACCAACCCCTCGCCGTACATGTACCTCTTCCGCTTCGACGGCTTCGATGTCGTCGGCTCCTCCCCGGAGGCGCTGGTGAAGGTGGAGGACGGGCGCGCGCTGGTGCACCCCATCGCCGGCACCCGGCACCGCGGGGCCACCCCGCAGGAGGACCAGGCGCTCGCCGAGGAACTGCTCGCCGACCCCAAGGAGCGCGCCGAGCACCTGATGCTGGTCGACCTCGGCCGCAACGACCTCGGCCGGGTCTGCGAGCCCGGCTCGGTCGAGGTGGTCGACTTCATGTCCGTCGAGCGCTACTCGCACGTGATGCACATCGTCTCCACCGTCACCGGCAAGGTGGCGCCCGGCCGCACCGCCTTCGACGTGCTCACCGCGTGCTTCCCGGCGGGCACCCTCTCCGGCGCCCCCAAGCCCCGCGCGATGCAGATCATCGACGAACTCGAGCCGTCCCGGCGCGGCCTGTACGGCGGCTGCGTCGGCTATCTGGACTTCGCCGGCGACTCCGACACCGCGATCGCCATCCGCACGGCCCTGCTCCGCGACGGCACGGCCTACGTCCAGGCCGGCGCCGGCGTCGTCGCCGACTCCGACCCGGCCGCGGAGGACCAGGAGTGCCGCAACAAGGCGGCGGCGGTACTGCGCGCCGTGCACACGGCGAACCGCCTGGGCGGCTAGGGTCTTTCGTTTGGATCAGGCCGGATTCGAACGAAAGACCCTGGGGCGTTTCTCATACGAACCCCGGGTGACGGTTCGCCCGGGGTTCAGGCGATAGTGGAGTACGTGACTGCCGTACCCCACCTCCCTTCCCAAGCCGCCGCGCCCGCCCGGTCCGGCCGGCGGAGCCTCGCCGTCGCCCTCCTGTCCGGCGCGCTCGGCGCGGCCGTGGCACTGCTCGCCACCCGGCAGCGCTGGGCGGAGGGCACCGCGACGGTGGCGGGCGGCGCGTTCCCGCTGACGGCCAAGGGCAGCGACGTCACCGGCGTCCCCGCGGCCCTCGCCATAGTGGGCCTCGCCGCGCTCGTCGCCGTCTTCGCCGTCCGCCGGGCCGGCCGCCTCCTGGTCTCCGCACTGCTCGCGCTGTCCGGTGCCGGGACCGCCGCCGCCGCCCTCGCGACCGCCTCCGACAGCTCCGCGCTGGACGAGAAGGCGGCCCGGGTGAGCGGGGACAGCTCCGCCACGGTCGCCGCGCTCACCCACACCGGCTGGCCCTACGTCGCCGCCGCCGGCGGGCTGCTGATCCTGCTCGCCGGACTGCTCGCCCTGCGCTACGGCGGCCGGTGGCCCGCGATGTCCGGCCGGTACGAACGCGGCACCGACCGCCCCCGGCGCACCGCCCGCCCGGCCGACCCGGAGCGCCCCGAGGAGATCTGGAAGGCCCTGGACCGGGGCGAGGACCCGACGGGCGCCTGAGCGGTGTGGTGAAACAGACGCCACCCCCGCGTCCGGCGCCCGCGGCCGTGCGGGACAATGGACGACGAGCGTACGACGCCTATCACGAGACGTACACAGCAACGAGGAGCAAGTCATGGCGGGCAGCAGCCACGGTCACACCCCGGCCGCCTGGACCGGTGTCATCATCGCCTTCATCGGTTTCTGCGTCGCGGGCGCCTTCATGGTGATGGCCCAGCCCGTCGGCTTCTGGGCCGGTATGGCGATCACGGTCCTCGGCGCGGTGGTCGGCGCGATCATGCGCGCCATGGGACTCGGCATGCCGAAGCAGTCCGGCACCCTGCCGCACCAGAGCCCGGCGCCGAGCCGCGAGCCGGTCGGGGCGGAGAGCTGATCCACAGGCGTCACCCGCGGGGCGGCCCGGCGGCCTAGAGCCGCGGGCCGCCCCGCGCACGTGCGGGGCCGCCGGCGCGCGGGCGGCGGTCCGGCGGGGCAGAATGCGGACGTGAACGCCTCCGGCCGCCCGGCCCCGCCCCGCGCCCCCGCCCGGCGGCTCGCGCCCGGCGCTCCGGTCCGGCGGTTCGCGCCCCGCGGCCCCGTCCGGCGGCTCGCCGTCCCCGTGGCGCTGCTCGCGGCCGTCGCCGGGGCCTTCGCCTACGTCGGCGCCGTCGACCCGGGCGAACCCGGCCACTACCCGGTCTGCCCGCTGTACCGGCTCACCGGCCTGTACTGCCCCGGCTGCGGCGGACTGCGCGGCGCGCACGCCCTCGTCCACGGCGACCTGCTCACCGCCCTGCGCGACAACGCGCTCGGCGTGGCCGGCGCCCTGGGCTTCGCCGTGCTGTGGACGCTCTGGGCGGCCCGCGCGGCCCGCGCGGCCCGCGGCCGCCCGCCGCTCCCCGGCCTCCCGCCCGCCGGCCTGTGGGCGGCCGGCGCCCTGGTGCTGGTGTTCACCGTCGTCCGGAACCTGCCGTTCGGTGGCTGGCTCCGCCCTTGACGGACGTCCAGGTAGTGGGACCGCCCTCCGCCGGATGCGGGGCCACGGCCCCGCTGCGGATACCATCGCATTGACCAAAGGTTTTCCGAACCTGAAGGAACCACCGTCTGGAAGGGGGCCGCTCGCGTGAGTGTGCTCGACGAGATCATCGACGGAGTCCGTGCCGACCTCGCCGAGCGGCAGGCACGCGTCAGCCTCGACGAGCTCAAGGAGCGCGCGGCCAAGGCCCCCGCCGCCAAGGACGGGGTGGCCGCGCTCAAGGGCGACGGCGTCAAGGTGATCTGCGAGGTCAAGCGCTCCAGCCCGTCCAAGGGCGCGCTGGCCGCGATCGCCGACCCGGCCGGACTCGCCGCGGACTACGAGGCGGGCGGCGCGGCCGTCATCTCCGTCCTCACCGAGCAGCGCCGCTTCGGCGGCTCGCTCGCCGACCTGGAGGCCGTCCGCTCCCGCGTGGACATCCCGGTGCTGCGCAAGGACTTCATCGTCACGTCGTACCAGCTCTGGGAGGCCCGCGCGTACGGCGCCGACCTCGCGCTGCTGATCGTGGCCGCCCTGGACCAGCCGGCCCTGGAGTCGCTGATCGAGCGGGCGGTGTCCATCGGTCTGACCCCGCTGGTCGAGGTGCACGACGAGGACGAGGTCGAGCGGGCGGTGGACGCGGGCGCCAAGATCATCGGTGTCAACGCGCGCGACCTGAAGACGCTGGAGGTCGACCGCGGCACGTTCGAGCGGATCGCCCCGGAGATCCCGGACGAACTGGTCAAGGTCGCCGAGTCCGGGGTGCGCGGCCCGCACGACCTGATCGCCTACGCCAACGCCGGCGCCGACGCGGTCCTGGTCGGCGAGTCCCTGGTCACCGGCCGCGACCCGAAGGCGGCGGTGGCCGACCTGGTGGCGGCGGGCGAACACCCGGCCCTGCGCCACGGGCGCGGCTGAGCGCCGCTAGGCTGGGTCCGATGACTCTCACCGTGACGACCGTGGACCGGCACGCGCGCCTGGCGCGCGGCTGCCGCCCGCGCGGCTGCCGTGCTCCGGCCCGCCGCGTCCACGGCCGCCGCGTGCGGTACGTCATCGGAGACGAACCCGGGCAGGTCAACGGCCGCCGAAGGCAGCGCGCCCTCCAGGGGCGCGGGGAACTGCGCGACACGCCGGGCCGGCCCGCGGCCGGCTGACCACCCCCGCCCCACGGCGCACAGTGTCTCTTCCGCACTCACCGTGAGGTTTCCGCATGCCCAGCGACTTCTTCGTTCCCGACCCCGAGGGCCGGGTCCCCAGCGCCGAAGGCTACTTCGGCGCGTTCGGCGGCAAGTTCATCCCGGAGGCCCTCGTCGCCGCCGTGGACGAGGTGGCCGTCGAGTACGACAAGGCCAAGCACGACCCGGAGTTCGCCCGCGAGCTGGACGACCTGCTGGTCCACTACACCGGCCGCCCGTCGGCGCTCACCGAGGTGCCGCGGTTCGCCGGACACGCCGGCGGCGCCCGGGTGTTCCTCAAGCGCGAGGACCTGAACCACACCGGCTCCCACAAGATCAACAACGTGCTCGGCCAGGCCCTGCTCACCCGGCGCATGGGCAAGACCCGGGTCATCGCCGAGACCGGCGCCGGCCAGCACGGCGTCGCCACGGCCACCGCCTGCGCGCTGTTCGGCCTCGATTGCACCATCTACATGGGCGAGATCGACACCGAGCGCCAGGCCCTCAACGTGGCCCGCATGCGCATGCTCGGCGCCGAGGTCGTCGCCGTGAAGTCCGGCAGCCGCACCCTGAAGGACGCCATCAACGAGGCGTTCCGGGACTGGGTCGCCAACGTCGACCACACCCACTACCTGTTCGGCACGGTCGCCGGCCCGCACCCCTTCCCGGCCATGGTCCGCGACTTCCACCGGGTGATCGGCGTCGAGGCCCGCCGCCAGATCCTGGAGCGCGCCGGGCGCCTCCCGGACGCGGCCGTCGCCTGCGTCGGCGGCGGCTCCAACGCCATCGGCCTCTTCCACGCCTTCATCCCGGACGCGGGCGTCCGCCTGATCGGCTGCGAGCCCGCCGGCCACGGCATCGGGACCGGCGAGCACGCGGCCACCCTGACCGCGGGCGAGCCCGGCATCCTGCACGGCTCCCGGTCCTACGTCCTCCAGGACGACGAGGGCCAGATCACCGAGCCGTACTCGATCTCGGCCGGCCTGGACTACCCGGGCATCGGCCCCGAGCACGCGTACCTGAAGGACTCCGGCCGCGGCGAGTACCGCGCGGTCACCGACGACGCGGCCATGCGGGCCCTGCGCCTGCTGTCGCGCACCGAGGGCATCATCCCGGCCATCGAGAGCGCCCACGCCCTCGCCGGCGCCCTGGAGGTCGGCCGGGAGCTGGGCGAGGACGGCCTGATCCTGGTCAACCTGTCCGGCCGCGGCGACAAGGACATGGACACCGCCGCGCGCTACTTCGGCCTGTACGACACCGACGCCGAGGTCGCGGCCGACGCCGCCGACACCGCCGAGATCGAGGGAGACGTCAAGTGAGCGGGAACATCCGGCTGCTGTCGGACACCCTCGCGGGCGCCAGGGCCGAGGGCCGCTCCGCGCTCATCGCCTACCTCCCGGCCGGGTTCCCGACCGTGGACGGCGGCATCGAGGCCGTCCGGGCCGTCCTGGACGGCGGCGCGGACGTGGTCGAGGTCGGCCTGCCGCACAGCGACCCGGTGCTCGACGGCCCGGTCATCCAGACCGCGGACGACATCGCCCTGCGCGGCGGGGTGCGGATCGCCGACGTTCTCCGCACGGTCCGGGAGGCCCACCGGGCCACCGGGAAGCCGGTCCTCGTCATGACGTACTGGAACCCCGTCGACCGCTACGGCGTCGAGCGCTTCGCCGCCGAGCTGGCCGAGGCGGGCGGCGCCGGCTGCATCCTGCCCGACCTGCCGGTGCAGGAGTCGGCGCTGTGGCGGGAGCACGCCGAAAAGCACGGCCTCGCCACGGTCTTCGTCGTGGCGCCGAGCAGCAAGGACGAGCGGCTCGCCGAGATCACCGCGGCGGGCAGCGGATTCGTCTACGCGGCCTCCCTCATGGGGGTCACCGGCACCCGTGAGTCCGTCGGCGCGCAGGCCCAGGACCTGGTCGAGCGCACCCGCGGCACCGGCACCGCGCTGCCGGTCTGCGTCGGGCTCGGCGTCTCCACCCCGGCCCAGGCCGCCGAGGTGGCCGGCTTCGCCGACGGCGTGATCGTCGGATCGGCGTTCGTCAAGCGGATGCTGGACGCGCCGGACCACGCCGCCGGCCTCGCGGCGGTGCGCGAGCTGGCCGGGGAACTGGCGAAGGGCGTACGCGGACAGGCGTGACCGCCCGCGGTGACCGTCGGCCTGCCCTTCGTCAAGGGAGTCGGTCACTCGAACGGGTGGACCTCGGACCGGGGAGGCGCGCTGCGCCTCCCCGGTTCGTTCTGGGGGTGTGAGCGAGAAGAACCGTGACGGAAAGCGCACCGCCCGGGAGCGGCTGGCGGTCGAGCGCGAGAAGCAGAAGTCCGCGGACAGGCGCCGGCGCGCGCTGATCGTGGGCGCGAGCGTCGTGTGCGTCCTGGGCCTCGCGGCGGTGATCGGCGTGGTCGCCGCGAACGCCGGCAAGGACAAGAAGAGCGCCGGCGCCGGCCCGGCCGTGGCGCCCTCGGGCGCGCAGGGCAAGGACAGCCTCGCGCTCCCGGTCGGCAAGGACGGCGCCGGGTCGACGCTCACCGTCTGGGAGGACTTCCGCTGCCCGGCCTGCCAGGCCTTCGAGGTGGCGTACCGGCCGGTGCTCCACGAGCTGACCGACGCCGGCAAGCTCAGGATCGAGTACCACCTGGTCCGGCTGATCGACGGCAACCTCGGCGGCACCGGCTCGCTGCGCGCCGCCAACGCCGCCGCCTGCGCCCAGGACGCCGGGAAGTTCCGCGACTACCACGACGTGCTGTTCGCGAACCAGCCCAAGGAGACCGACGACGCCTTCGCGGACAACGGCAGGCTGACCGGGCTGGCCGGCAAGGTGAAGGGCCTGGACACGCCCGCGTTCCGCTCCTGCGTCGACAAGGGCACCCACGACGGCTGGGTGGAGAAGTCCCACCAGGCGTTCCGCACCGGCGGCTTCAACGGCACGCCCACGGTGCTGCTCGGCGGCAAGAACATCTACCAGGACCGGACGATGACCCCGGCCAAGCTGAAGCAGACGGTGGAGGCGGCCGACCGGCGGTGAGCGTGCACCGCGCCCGTTATGGACCCGTAGCCGGGCTGCTTGCCGTCCCCACGGCCCGGCACGGTAGCGTCGGACCTGCCATGAACCTTGCCTATATCCCCAGCCCGTCGCACGGGGTGCTGTACCTCGGCTCCCTCCCGCTGCGCGGCTACGCCTTCTGCATCATCATCGGCGTCTTCGTTGCCGTCTGGTTCGGCAACAGGCGTTGGATCGCCCGCGGCGGGCAGCCCGGCACGGTCGCCGACATCGCCGTCTGGGCCGTGCCGTTCGGCCTGGTCGGCGGCCGGCTCTACCACGTGATCACGGACTACGAGCTGTACTTCGGCGCGGGCCGCGACTGGGTGGACGCCTTCAAGGTCTGGGAGGGCGGCCTCGGCATCTGGGGCGCGATCGCGCTCGGTGCGCTCGGCGCGTGGATCGGCGCGCGGCGCCGGGGCGTCCCGATGCCCGCGTACGCCGACGCCGTCGCGCCCGGCATCGCGTTCGCGCAGGCCATCGGCCGCTGGGGCAACTGGTTCAACCAGGAGCTGTACGGCCGGGAGACCCATGTGCCCTGGGCGCTGCACATCACCTCGTCCGAGGGCGGCCGGGTGCCGGGCTACTACCACCCGACGTTCCTGTACGAGTCCCTGTGGTGCGTCGGCGTCGGCCTGCTGGTGATCTGGGCGGACCGCCGGTTCCGGCTGGGGCACGGCCGGGCGTTCGCCCTGTACGTCGCGGCGTACTGCGTGGGCCGCGGCTGGATCGAGTACATGCGGGTGGACGACGCCCACCACATCCTGGGCCTGCGTCTGAACGACTGGACCGCACTGGTCGTCTTCCTGCTGGCGGTGACGTACATGGTGGTGTCGGCGAAGAAGCGGCCGGGCCGGGAAGCGGTGGTCGAACCGGGTGCGGTGAGCGCCGGCGACGCGGCCGAGGACACGACGCCCGACACCGACACCGAGGGCGAGGCCGGGACCGCCGGGCGGACGGCGCCGGCGGCGGACAAGACGGAACCGGCGCCCGCGCCGGACTCCAAGCCGGAGCCGGAGTCGGCCGAGAAGAGCTGACCGGCCGGCGGACCGACACGGAGGGCGCCCGGGGAACCCCGGGCGCCCTCGGCGTGTGCGGGGGCGGGCGGCCCCGGGGTGACCCGGTCCGGCAAGGTGGCCGGCAGGCCCGTCAGAGCGCCTGCCGGCGGGTGAGCTGGGCGAGGGTGTCGAAACCGGACCCGTCGAAGTCGGCGAGGCGGCTGGCGAGCCGGTTCTTCAGCGGGGCCCGCCAGTGTTCGGGCAGCGCGTCCGGGGAGCCGGCGAGCAGACCGGCGACACTGCCCGCGGCGGCGCCGGCCGTGGCGGTGTCCCAGCCGCCGGACACGGCACGGCCCACGGAGCCGGTGAAGTCGCCGTCGGCGTGGGTGAGGGCGGCGGCGAGCAGGGCGGTGGTGGGGACGGCGTGCAGCCGGTGGTGGGTGGCGGCGTAGCGGTCCTGGAGGGCGTCCGCCACGTCCGCGAAGTCCGTCGTGCTCCGGGCCAGCCGGACGGCGTGGGCGACGGCCGCAGCCAGCCGGGACCGGGGCGGGAGGACCGCGCGGCCGGCGCGCAGGCAGGCGTGGACGTCCTCGGTGCCGGTGGCGGCGGTGGCGATGACGGCAGCGGTGAACATCGCCGCGTAGACGCCGTTGGCGGTGTGGGTGAGGACCGCGTCGCGGTGCGCCTGCCGGGCGGCGGCGGCCGGGTCGCCCGGGTGGGTCCAGCCGTGCACGTCGGCGCGGACCAGGGCGCCGGTCCATTCGCGGAACGGGTTGCGGTGGCGGGCGGTGTGCGGGGGTTCCACGCCGGCCAGCAGATTGCGCAGGGCGAGCCGCTCGGCGGTGGAGGTGCGGCCGGCCGGCAGTTCGTCGAGCCAGAGCCGGGCCACGTCGTCGGTCGTGAACGCCTTGCCGTGCCGCTGGAGCAGCAGCAGGCCGAGCAGGGTGTGGTCGAGTTCGCCGGTCGAGGGCATGCCGTCGATGTTCTCGGCGAGGCAGGGGGCGGCGTCCCGGGGGTTCCACGGGTGGGCGGCCAGGAGGTCCCCGGGGACCGACCGGGCGGTGAAGTAGCCGGCGGGGGGCCAGTTCCCGGCCGCCTCGGCGAGGGCGCGCAGGCCGTCGAGGGGGAGCGCCTCGACGGGCTTGCCGAGCAGACAGCCGACGGCCCGGCCCAGCCAGGCGGCTTCGAGGGCGGCGCGGTAGCGCTCCGCGGGGGCGCGCGGTCCGGCGGGGGGCGCCGGCCAGGCGGGGCACAGCGCCGTGATCCGGGCCGGCTCCGTCGGCTCGTCCTCGGCGAAGCGGCTGGGCAGATCGGCGAGTTCGTCCAGCAGGTCCTCGGCCAGCAGGCGCAGGTAGCGGGTGACGCCGGGCGCGGACGCGCCGGCCCGCTCCGGGGCGTCCGGGCCGCCCGCCGCCCGCCAGCGCGCCTCGACCGCCTTCGGTTCGCGCCCGTCCAGCCGGGCCTGGCGCAGTTCGTGGCCCAGCAGGTCTTCCGGCTGGACCCAGGTCAGACGGAGCACGGGCGGCCTCCGAGAGGACCGGCCGCGCGCTCGGGGGCGCGGGTCCCGTCCCGGCCGGCGGCCCGGCGCGCGACCCCGGCGGGCGCCGGGCCGGGCGCCCACGGCCCCTGCCGGCCGTTATCCGCGGCCGCCGGGGCGAGGGACCGGGCGGTGCGCCAGGCGTTGCCGCCGGCCGCACCGGCCGGTACTCCGGTGCGCCGCGGGCCGGGGGACGCGCCGACGCGTGCTTCGTTTCTGACCGTCATGTCCCGAATCATCCCCCTGGGCGGTCCGGGTCGCGCGGTTTCCAGGGTTCCGGCGCGTCCCACGCGGCCGGTGCCGGAGGGCAAAACCGCAGGTTAGCCCAGCCTTTCCTTGCTGGCGGAGACGGAATCACCAGCGTAGATTCTGTGTTGTCAAAAAGTAGAACGCGTCCAAAGTCAGCTTTGGCTAAGCTCACCTGGGGGGCCCGCATGGCCATCATCGAAACCGAGGCCGCGCTGCACGAAGCGCACCGCGACAACCACACGCACCGCGATGTGAACGGCGGCTGGCTGCGGCCCGCCGTCTTCGGTGCGATGGACGGCCTGGTTTCGAACCTCGCCCTGATGACGGGCGTGGCCGGCGGCTCCGTGGGCCAGCACACCATCGTCATCACCGGCCTCGCGGGCCTCGCCGCCGGCGCCTTCTCCATGGCGGCCGGCGAGTACACCTCCGTCGCCTCGCAGCGCGAACTCGTCGAGGCCGAACTCGACGTCGAACGCCGTGAGCTGCGCCGGCACCCGCAGGACGAGGAAGCGGAGCTGGCCGCGCTGTACGCGGCGCGCGGGGTGGAGCCCGAGCTGGCCCGCCAGGTGGCCCGGCAGCTGTCCCGGGACCCCGAGCAGGCCCTGGAGATCCACGCCCGCGAGGAACTGGGCATCGACCCCGGTGATCTGCCCTCGCCGCTGGTCGCCGCCGTGTCCTCGTTCGGTTCGTTCGCCCTCGGCGCCCTGCTGCCCCTCCTGCCGTACCTCCTCGGCGCGACCGTGCTGTGGCCGGCCGTGCTGCTGGCCCTCGCGGGGCTCTTCGGATGCGGTGCCGTGGTGGCCCGGGTGACCGCGCGGAGCTGGTGGTTCAGCGGTCTGCGGCAGCTCGCGCTCGGCGGCGCGGCGGCCGGTGTGACGTACGCCCTGGGCACTCTGTTCGGAACGGCCGTAGGATAGGCCGACCGGTACCTATGCGAGGGGCCGCATAAGTACCCGTTACTCACTGGTTTCAGTTCCTTGACGACCGGGCATGAGCCGTAAGCGCTGCGGGCAATGACGCCTGCCGCACCCCCTCGGGGCGGGTGATGTCACCCTCCCCGGCCCCCGCGGGGCCGCCGGACGCCGATCCGACCGATCGGGTCCGTGGCGGTCCCTCCGCCACGTCGGCCGTCACCGCACGGCCCCCGCCGCCACCCCACGGCACCGCCGTCCCGTACGGCACCGCGCCGCCACCGCGCGGCATCCGCCGCGTCCCCGTGGCACCTCCGCCGCGACCGCGGCGTCCGCATGATGGAACGGAGTATCCGGTTCCCGGGAACCGCTCCATCATGTAACCTGCACGAAATTTTGATCTCACCGTAGATCTCACGCAGAGGGCCAACGTCGTCCCTCGGCACCTGCCACATGCCATATGACGACGACGGGAGAGCCGATGCGTACGCCGCGCCAGCCGTCCCAGCACTCCACGAACGGCCGAAACTGGTCGTTCATGGATGCTCGCCCTGCTGCGCAGGGTATGTACGACCCCCGCAACGAACACGACGCCTGCGGCGTCGGTTTCGTCGCCACTCTCACCGGCGAGGCCTCCCACACCCTGGTCGAGCAGGCACTCACCGTGCTGCGCAACCTGGAGCACCGCGGCGCCACCGGCTCCGAGCCCGACTCCGGCGACGGCGCGGGCCTCCTCTCCCAGGTGCCGGACGCCTTCCTCCGCGAAGTGGCCGGATTCGACCTTCCCGCGGCCGGTTCCTACGCGGTAGGCATCGCCTTCCTGCCCCAGACCGGGGCCGAGGACGCCGTCTCACAGATCGAGACGATCGCCGCCGAGGAGGACCTCACCGTCCTCGGCTGGCGCGAGGTCCCGGTCGCCCCGGAGCTGCTCGGCGCCACCGCCCGCTCCACCATGCCGCTGTTCCGGCAGCTGTTCGTCGCCGACGGCGCCAGCGAGGGCATCGCCCTGGACCGCAAGGCGTTCGTGCTGCGCAAGCGCGCCGAGCGGGAGGCCGGGGTCTACTTCCCGTCCCTGTCCGCCCGGACGATCGTCTACAAGGGCATGCTGACCACCGGCCAGCTCGAGCCCTTCTTCCCGGACCTGTCCGACCGCCGCTTCGCCTCCGCGATCGCGCTCGTGCACTCCCGGTTCTCCACGAACACCTTCCCGTCGTGGCCGCTCGCACACCCGTACCGCTTCGTCGCGCACAACGGTGAGATCAACACCGTCAAGGGCAACCGCAACTGGATGCGCGCCCGCGAGTCCCAGCTGCTCTCCGGCCTGTTCGGGCCCCAGGACAAGCTGGACCGCCTCTTCCCGGTCTGTACGCCGGACGCCTCCGACTCCGCCTCCTTCGACGAGGTGCTGGAGCTGCTGCACCTCGGCGGCCGTTCGCTGCCGCACTCGGTGCTGATGATGATCCCGGAGGCGTGGGAGAACCACGTCTCCATGGACCCGGACCGGCGCGCCTTCTACCAGTTCCACTCCACGATGATGGAGCCCTGGGACGGCCCCGCCTGCGTCACCTTCACCGACGGCACCCAGGTCGGCGCCGTCCTCGACCGCAACGGCCTGCGCCCCGGCCGCTACTGGGTCACCGACGAGGGCCTGGTGGTCCTCGGCTCCGAGGTCGGCGTCCTGGACATCGACCCCGCCAAGGTCGTCCGCAAGGGCCGTCTCCAGCCCGGCCGGATGTTCCTCGTCGACACCGCCGAGCACCGCATCATCGAGGACGACGAGCTCAAGGCGTCCCTCGCCGCCGAGAAGCCGTACGCCGAATGGCTGGAGGCCGGCGAGATCGAGCTGGTCGACCTGCCCGAGCGCGAGCACATCGTCCACACCCACGCCTCGGTCACCCGCCGCCAGCAGACCTTCGGCTACACCGAGGAAGAGCTGCGCGTCATCCTCGCGCCGATGGCCCGCGCCGGCGCCGAGCCGATCGGCTCCATGGGCACGGACTCCCCGATCGCGGCCCTCTCCGAGCGCCCCCGGCTGCTCTTCGACTACTTCACCCAGCTCTTCGCGCAGGTCACCAACCCGCCGCTGGACGCCATCCGCGAGGAACTGGTCACCTCCCTGCGCTCGTCGCTGGGCCCGGAGGGCAACCTGCTGGAGCCGACGGCCGCCTCCTGCCGCTCGGTCACCCTGCCCTTCCCGGTGATCGACAACGACGAGCTGGCCAAGCTCATCCACATCAACGCCGACGGCGACATGCCCGGCTTCAAGGCCGCGACCCTCTCCGGCCTGTACCGGGTCTCCGGCGGCGGTGACGCCCTCGCCGCGCGCATCGAGGAGATCTGCGCCGAGGCCGACGCCGCCATCGACAACGGCGCCCGGCTGATCGTCCTGTCGGACCGCCACTCGGACGCCGAGCACGCGCCGATCCCGTCGCTGCTGCTCACCTCGGCCGTCCACCACCACCTCATCCGCACCAAGCAGCGCACCCAGGTGGGCCTGCTGGTCGAGGCCGGCGACGTCCGCGAGGTCCACCACGTCGCCCTGCTCATCGGCTACGGCGCCGCCGCCGTCAACCCCTACCTGGCGATGGAGTCGGTGGAGGACCTGCTGCGCGCGGGCACCTTCCTGAACGGCCTGGAGCCCGAGCAGGCCATCAAGAACCTGATCTACGCCCTCGGCAAGGGCGTGCTGAAGGTCATGTCCAAGATGGGCATCTCCACCGTCGCCTCCTACCGCGGCGCGCAGGTCTTCGAGGCCGTCGGCCTGGACGAGGGCTTCGTGGAGACGTACTTCAACGGCACCGCCACCAAGATCGGCGGCGTCGGCATCGACGTCATCGCCGCGGAGGTCGCCGCCCGCCACGCCAAGGCCTACCCCGTCTCCGGCATCGCCCCGGCGCACCGCGCGCTGGACATCGGCGGCGAGTACCAGTGGCGCCGCGAGGGCGAGCCGCACCTGTTCGACCCGGAGACGGTCTTCCGTCTCCAGCACTCCACGCGCTCCGGCCGGTACGACATCTTCAAGAAGTACACGTCCCGGGTGAACGAGCAGTCCGAGCGCCTGATGACGCTGCGCGGCCTGTTCGGCTTCAACTCCGGCCGCGGCCCGATCCCCGTCGAGGAGGTCGAGCCCGTCTCCGAGATCGTCAAGCGGTTCTCCACGGGCGCGATGTCGTACGGCTCCATCTCCAAGGAGGCGCACGAGACCCTCGCCATCGCCATGAACGAGCTGGGCGGCAAGTCCAACACCGGCGAGGGCGGCGAGGACGCGGACCGCCTGTACGACCCGGCGCGCCGCTCGGCGATCAAGCAGGTCGCCTCCGGCCGTTTCGGCGTGACCTCCGAGTACCTGGTCAACGCGGACGACATCCAGATCAAGATGGCCCAGGGCGCCAAGCCCGGCGAGGGCGGCCAGCTGCCCGGCCACAAGGTCTACCCGTGGGTGGCCAAGACCCGGCACAGCACCCCGGGCGTCGGCCTGATCTCCCCGCCGCCGCACCACGACATCTACTCCATCGAAGACCTGGCCCAGCTGATCCACGACCTGAAGAACGCGAACCCGCGGGCGCGGATCCACGTCAAGCTGGTCTCCGAGGTCGGCGTCGGCACGGTCGCGGCCGGTGTGTCCAAGGCGCACGCGGACGTCGTCCTGATCTCCGGCCACGACGGCGGCACGGGCGCCTCCCCGCTGACCTCGCTGAAGCACGCGGGCGGCCCCTGGGAGCTGGGCCTCGCCGAGACCCAGCAG
Organism: Streptomyces sp. NPDC027672; assembly: GCF_055566335.1. Lineage (NCBI taxonomy): Bacteria > Bacillati > Actinomycetota > Actinomycetes > Kitasatosporales > Streptomycetaceae > Streptomyces > Streptomyces sp. NPDC027672. The sequence continues at coordinate 329,897 of NZ_JBVHSO010000007.1, forward strand.
ACCCTGCTGCTCAACGGCCTGCGCGACCGGATCGTCGTGCAGACCGACGGCCAGCTGAAGACCGGCCGGGACGTGGTCATCGCCGCGCTGCTCGGCGCCGAGGAGTTCGGTTTCGCCACCGCTCCGCTGGTCGTCTCCGGCTGCGTGATGATGCGCGTCTGCCACCTGGACACCTGCCCGGTCGGCATCGCCACCCAGAACCCGGTGCTGCGCGACCGCTTCGCCGGCAAGGCCGAGTACGTGGTGAACTTCTTCCGGTTCATCGCCGAGGAGGTCCGCGAACTGCTGGCCGAACTGGGCTTCCGCTCCATCGAGGAGGCCGTCGGCCACGCCGAGGTGCTGGACGTCGAGCGCGCGGTGAACCACTGGAAGGCGCAGGGCCTGGACCTGGCCCCGCTGTTCCACGTGCCCGAGCTGGCCGACGGCGCCGTCCGCCACCAGGTCGCCGCCCAGGATCACGGCCTGGAGAAGGCCCTGGACAACGAGCTGATCAAGCTGGCCGCCGACGCGCTCGCCGCGCAGGACGCGACCGAGGCCCAGCCGGTGCGCGCCCAGGTCGCCATCCGCAACATCAACCGCACGGTCGGCACCATGCTCGGCCACGAGGTGACGAAGAAGTTCGGCGGCGCGGGTCTGCCCGACGACACCATCGACATCACCTTCACCGGCTCCGCCGGCCAGTCCTTCGGCGCGTTCCTGCCGCGCGGCGTCACGCTGCGCCTGGAGGGCGACGCCAACGACTACGTCGGCAAGGGCCTGTCCGGCGGCCGGATCGTGGTCCGCCCGGACCGGGCCGCCGACCACCTCGCCGAGTACTCCACCATCGCGGGCAACACCATCGCCTACGGCGCCACCGGCGGCGAGCTGTTCCTGCGCGGCCGTACCGGTGAGCGGTTCTGCGTCCGCAACTCCGGCGCGCTGGTGGTCTCCGAGGGCGTGGGCGACCACGGCTGCGAGTACATGACCGGCGGCCACGCGGTCGTCCTCGGCCCGACCGGCCGCAACTTCGCCGCGGGCATGTCCGGCGGTGTCGCCTACGTCATCGACCTCGACACCGCCGACGTCAACGCCGGCAACGCCGGTGCGGTCGAGGCGCTGGACGACGCGGACAAGCGGTGGCTGCACGACGTGGTGCGCCGCCACGCCGAGGAGACCGGCTCGACCGTCGCCGCGAAGCTGCTGGCCGACTGGGACACGGCCGCGGCACGCTTCAGCAAGATCATCCCCAGCACGTACAAGGCAGTGCTCGCCGCCAAGGACGCCGCCGAGCGAGCCGGTCTCTCCGAGACCGAGATCACCGAGAAGATGATGGAGGCGGCGATCAATGGCTGACCCGAAGGGCTTCCTGAACCACGGCCGTGAGGTCGCCGAGACCCGCCCCGTCGCCGAGCGGGTCAGGGACTGGAACGAGGTCTACGTCCCCGGCTCCCTGCTGCCGATCATCAGCAAGCAGGCCAGCCGCTGCATGGACTGCGGTATCCCGTTCTGCCACAACGGCTGTCCGCTGGGGAACCTGATCCCCGAGTGGAACGACTACGCCTACCGCGAGGACTGGGGCGCCGCCTCCGAGCGGCTGCACGCCACCAACAACTTCCCGGAGTTCACCGGCCGCCTGTGCCCGGCCCCGTGCGAGGCGGCATGTGTGCTGGGCATCAACCAGCCGCCGGTCACCATCAAGAACGTCGAGGTCTCCATCATCGACAAGGCGTGGGACAGCGGGGACGTCGCCCCGCAGATCCCCGAGCGCCTGTCCGGCAAGACGGTCGCGGTCATCGGCTCGGGCCCGGCGGGTCTCGCCGCCGCCCAGCAGCTGACCCGGGCCGGCCACACGGTCGCCGTCTACGAACGCGCGGACCGCGTCGGCGGCCTGCTGCGGTACGGCATCCCCGAGTTCAAGATGGAGAAGCGGCACATCAACCGCCGGATCGAGCAGATGCGCGCGGAGGGCACCCGCTTCCGCACCGGCGTCGAGATCGGCCGCGACATCAACGCCCGCGACCTGAAGAAGCGGTACGACGCGATCGTGATCGCCGCCGGCGCCACCACCGCGCGCGACCTGCCGGTGCCGGGCCGCGAACTCAAGGGCGTCCACCAGGCGATGGAGTACCTGCCGCTGGCCAACAAGGTCCAGGAGGGCGACTACGTCACCCCGCCCCTGTCGGCCGAGGGCAAGCACGTCGTCGTCATCGGCGGCGGTGACACCGGCGCGGACTGCGTGGGCACCGCCCACCGGCAGGGCGCGGCCTCCGTCACCCAGCTGGAGATCATGCCCCGCCCGAACGACGAGCGGCACCCGGTCGCCCAGCCCTGGCCGACCTTCCCGCTGCTCTACAAGGTCACCTCGGCGCACGAGGAGGGCGGCGAGCGGGTCTACTCCGTCTCCACCACCCACTTCGAGGGCGACGAGGACGGCAACGTCCAGTGGCTGCACCTCACCGAGGTCGAGTTCGTGGACGGCAGGCTGACCCCCAAGCCGGGCACCGAGCGCAAGATCCCGGCCCAGCTCGTCACCCTCGCCATGGGCTTCACCGGCACCGACCGGGAGAACGGCCTCGTCGAGCAGTTTGGGCTGGACCTGGACGAACGGGGTAACATCGCCCGCGACGCCGACTTCCAGACCAACGTGCCGGGTGTGTTCGTCGCCGGTGACGCCGGCCGCGGCCAGTCCCTCATCGTGTGGGCGATCGCGGAGGGCCGCTCGGCCGCCCGCGGAGTCGACCGCTACCTGACCGGGGCCAGCGACCTGCCGGCCCCGATCCGCCCGACGGACCGCGCCCTGGCGGTCTGACGCGCACGGACCCGGGGTCCTCGGACCCCGGTCCCCAAGGAACGTCCCGTACAACGGCGTACGGAACACAGATGGCGCCTGCCCGCCTGTCCCCGACCGGACGACTGGGCAGGCGTCGTCGCACCTCCGGACCGGGACCGCGCGCGGCGGCTACGTGTCGCACTCCAGCACCGTCCGGCACAGCCCGCACCGGGCCCGCACCCGCCCCTGCACCGGCACCTTGATCCGCTGATGGCAGGTCGGGCAGGGGAAGGACACCCGCAGCCGGCCGGCCGCGTCCGGGTCGAAGGCGTACGGCGCCGCCGGCGGACCCGTCCCGGCGTGCCGGCGGTCGTGGGCGTAGCGGCGGCGGCCCGCCCAGCCCGCCGCGGTCAGCGGCGGCTGCCGCCCGTCGTGCCGGGCCCGCTCCAGCCCCTTGGCGTAGGCGGTGTACGCCTGCGGGCTGGTGAACCACAGCGACGGGTCCTCACCGAAGAGCAGCGCCCGCTTGGCCAGGACGTAACCGAACTCCTCCGGGGTGAGATAGCCCAGCTTCTGGGAGGAGACCGCGTCCTGCCGGTAGGCGTCCAGCAGCAGCCAGCCCGCGCCCAGGTACGCCGCCGCCGTGTCCGTCAGGATCTCGTTCTCCGCCGTGGTGGCGAAGGCCAGGTCCAGCCGGTGCAGATAGACGTGCGCCACCTCGTGGGCGAGGGCCGCGCCGATGTCCCGGCGGTGGGCGCGGAACCGGTCGTTCAGCTCGACGAAGTACTCCGGGCCCGCCGCCAGTTCGACGTTGGCCGCGTGGGTCATCTCCCGGAAGCCGACGATCAGCCGCGCGTCCGGCAGCCGGAAGTGCCGCACGATCTCCCGGGCCACCCGCTGCGCGCCCAGATGCAGGTCGTCGGTGTCGCAGAACGCCACGTCGGCGGGGGCCACGCTGGCCGAGAACGTCTCGATGGTGTCCCGGGACAGCCGCCGGTACAGCGCGGTGACGGCGGCCCGCACCGTCTCCAGATGCGGATAGCCGTGCTCGACCGGCCCGCCGTTCGCCACACCGGCACCCCCTGAGGACGCGGAACCTCCCTCCACTGTAGGCGGCACGGCCCCGGCGGGAAGGGCTCCGGTCACACGGGCAGCAGACGGGGCGCCACGGTGTCCGGTTCCCCTTCGTCCAGATCCAGCAGCCAGATCTCGTTCCCGCCCTCCCGCAGCACCGGCCCGGGCACGTACAGCGACCGCTGCGGGCCCGCCGACCAGTACCGGCCCAGCCCGAAGCCGTTGATCCAGGCGAAACCGCGGGTCCGGCCCGGCAGCTCCAGCCGGGCGTCCCCGGCCCCGCCGACCGTGACCGACCCCCGGTACAGCCCCGGCGCGCCCGTCCGGGGCGGCGCTTCGAACGGCACCGCGGCCACACCGCCGTCGAACGCGTCCAGATCCAGCCCCCGCGCACGGACCCCGTGCAGGTACTGCCGCTCGTGCAGGATGCCGCCGGTGACGCCCTTCGGCTCGCCCAGCCGCGGCCCGTAGTTCACCCGCCCCAGCGACTCCACCCACAGCTCCAGGCGCGCGGGGCCCGCGACCGGCTCCGGCAGCCGCGGCGCGTCCTCGGTGAGCACCCCGGCCCGCCGGCCGTCGACGTACACCACGGCGAGGTCGCGCAGCCCGCGCACGGTCAGCGGGTACGGCCGGCGCGGACCGGGCACGTCGACCGTGTAGCGGACCAGGCCCCGGGTGATCCCCAGCTCCTCGAAGGCCGGCGGCACCGGGCCGGCCGTCTCCGGTCCGCCCAGCGCCTCCAGCACACCGGACAGCGGCGCCCAGCCGGTCAGCACGGCCTCGGCCGGGGCACCGAGCCGCGCGGGCGGCGGCGGCAGGGCGGGCAGCGGCCCCGGCCGGTACCGGGCCAGCACCTCGCGGAACCGGTGGAACATCTCCGTGGCGCGGCCGTACTCGTCCACCGGCGCGCCGTAGTCGTACGACGTCACGTCCGGCAGCAGCCGGCCCTCGTGCAGGGCGCCGTCCCGGTTGGCGCCCGCCCAGCCCCCGAAACTCGTCCCGCCGTGCGCCAGGTACAGGTTCACCGACGCCCCGCACTCCAGGATCTCCCGCAGCACCGCCGCGGCCTCGTCCGCGTCCCCCACGGCGTGCTCACCGGCCCAGTGGTCGAACCAGCCGCACCAGAACTCCATGCACATCAGCGGACCGCCCGGACGGTGGCGGCGCAGCGCCGCGAACGCCTCGCCCGCCCGGGAACCGAAGTTCACCGTGGCCGGCACCCCGGGCAGCGAACCCCCGGTCAGCATGTGGTCCTCCGGCCCGTCCGAGGTGCACAGCACCGCGGTGACGCCCTCGGCGCGCAGCAGACCGGCCAGCTCCGCCAGATAACCGGCGTCACTGCCGTAGCTGCCGTACTCGTTCTCCACCTGCACCATGATCACCGGGCCGCCGCGGCCGAGCTGGCGGGGCACGATCTCCCGCAGCAGCCGCCGGAACCAGCTCCGCACGCGGCCCAGATACCGCTCGTCCCGCGTCCGCACCCGGACACCGCCGCCCGTCAGCCACGCCGGCAGCCCGCCGTTCTCCCACTCCGCGCAGATGTACGGCCCCGGCCGCACGATCGCCCACAGGCCCGCCGCGTGCACCGCGTCCAGGAACCGGCCGACCGCCGCCACGTCCCGGTACGTCCCCGGACGCGGCTCGTGCAGGTTCCACGGGACGTACGTCTCCACGCAGTTCAGGCCCATCGCCCGCAGCATGCCCAGCCGGTGCTCCCACTGCGCCTCGTGCACCCGGAAGTAGTGCAGCGCCCCGGACAGCACCCGCACCGGCCGCCCGTCCAGCAGGAAGCCGGATTCCCCCACCGTGAACTCGCTCATGCGCCCCAGCCTCGCCCCCTTCCCGCGGTCCGCGCCATGGACGAGGATCGGCGCCGCTTGGACAAAAACGCGCACCGCGCGGACCCCGGGAGGAGCACCGATGTACCGGACCTGGATGCGGTTCCTCAGCCCCGGCCCCGCCCACCACCGCCTCGGCCTGGTCTGCCTGGGCGTCGGCCTCCAGCACGGCGCGCTGCCCGTGGTCGGCCCGCGCACCCTCGACCACCACGTGGCCGTGGTGATCAGCGCGGGCGGCGGCTGGTACCAGGGCGCCGACGGCCGCCGTACGACGGTCACCGCGCCCGCGCTGCTGTGGCTCACCCCCGGCGTGCCCCACCACTACGGCCCCGACCCGGACACCGGCTGGGACGAGGGCTTCGTCGACTTCGCGGGCCCCGCCACCGCCGCCTACCGGGACCTCGGCTACATCGAACCCGGCCGGCCCGTGGTCCCGCTCTCCGACGCCACCGGGCCCCGCACGGTCATCGCCCGCGTCGCCCGGGCCGCCCGCCGCGGCAACCCGCTGCTGGAGGTGGAGACCGGCGCCGCCGTCCACGAACTCCTCGTCGCGCTGCGCCGTGCCCGCGCCGACCTCGCCCCCGACGGCGACCAGGTGCTGGCGGCCCTGGCCCGGGACGCCTGCACACCGCTGACCGTCGCCGGCCACGCCGCCCGGCACGGCATGACCACCGCCGCGCTGCGCGAAGCGGTGCGCCGGGCGGCCGGATGCAGCCCCAAGGACTATCTGCTCGGCATCCGCCTCGGCCGGGCCAAGGAACTGCTCGCCGGCACCGAACTGCCCGTCGCCGCCGTCGCCCGCCGCGTCGGCTACGCCGACCCCGCCTACTTCTCCCGCCTGTTCACCCGGCGCGTCGGCCTCGCCCCCGTCCGCTTCCGCGCCCGGCAGGGCCGTACCGTGCCCGGCGGCTGGAGCGACCGCGTCCCGGACCCCGGCGACCCGCCGCTGATCCACTCCTCGGACACCCCGTAGGACCCGGCCCGTCCAGCGCATAGGGTTGACCCCCATGACCACCAGCAACACCGGCACCGGTGCCGCGGACCCCGGGGTCCGCCAGGAACTGGAGCGGCTGCGCGACAGCATCGACAACATCGACGCGGCCGTCGTCCACATGCTCGCCGAGCGTTTCAAGGCCACCCAGCAGGTCGGCCGGCTCAAGGCACTGCACCAGCTCCCGCCCGCCGACCCCGCCCGCGAGGCCCGCCAGATCGAACGGCTGCGCCGCCTCGCCGAGAACGCCAAACTGGACCCGGCGTTCGCCGAGAAATTCCTGAACTTCATCATCGCCGAGGTGATCCGGCACCACGAGCGGATCGCCGAGGACACCCACAACGGGCAGCGGGACCAGGACGCCTGAGCCCCGGCCCGCCCACGGCGGCCGGCGCCCGCGCCGGACCGGGGGAGGGCCGGGGAGCAGCCGGCGAGGAGCCGGGGCGCGCGGGGAAAAAAGCCGTGTACCGATCCGCCCCTGTGCGCTGTCGCCCTCATCAGGCAGCATGGCCTGCATGTCCGTACTCACGCGCGACGAAGCGCAGCTCCGAGCACAGTTCCTCGACGTCCACCGGTACACGGTCGAACTGGACCTCACCACCGGTGACGAGACCTTCGACTCCCGTACCGAGATCCGGTTCACCGCCCGGTCCGACGGGGACACGTTCGTCGAACTGAAGCCCGCCGAGCTGCGCAGCGTCACGCTCGACGGACAGCCGCTCGACCCCGCGGCCCTCACCGGGCACCGGCTGCCGCTGAAGAACCTCACCGCCGGCGAGCACCTGCTGCGCGTCGACGCGGTCATGCGCTACTCCCGCACCGGCGAGGGCATGCACCGCTTCACCGACCCCAGCGACGGCGAGACGTACGTCTACACCCAGATGTTCATGGACGACGTCCAGCGCGTCTTCGCCGCCTTCGACCAGCCCGACCTCAAGGCCGTCTTCGAGGTCTCGGTCACCGCCCCCGAGGGCTGGACCGTCCTCGCCAACGGCGTCACCGCCCGCCGCGCCGACGGCGTCTGGCAGGCCGCGCCCACCCCGCCGGTCTCCACCTACCTGGTCGCCGTCGCCGCCGGCCCCTGGCACTCGGTGCGCACCGAACACCGCGGACTGCCCTTCGGCCTCCACTGCCGCCGCTCCCTCGCCCCCCACCTCGACACCGACGCCGAGGAGATCCTCGACATCACCCGCGCCTGCTTCGACCGCTACCACGAGAAGTTCGAGGAGCCCTACCCCTTCGACTCCTACGACCAGGCGTTCGTCCCCGAGTTCAACGCCGGCGCCATGGAGAACCCGGGCCTGGTCACCTTCCGCGACGAGTTCGTCTACCGCTCCGCCGTCACCGACACCGAGCGCCAGACCCGCGCCATGGTCATCGCACACGAGATGGCCCACATGTGGTTCGGCGACCTCGTCACCCTCAAGTGGTGGGACGACATCTGGCTGAACGAGTCCTTCGCCGAGTACATGGGCTACCAGACCACCGCCGAGGCCACCCGGTTCACCGACCCCTGGACCGAGTTCGGCGTCACCCGCAAAGCCTGGGGCTACGACGCCGACCAGCGGCCCACCACCCACCCGGTCGCCCCCGAGAACGTCGACGACACGGCCTCCGCCCTGCTCAACTTCGACGGCATCTCCTACGCCAAGGGCGCCTCCGCGCTGCGCCAGCTCGCCCACTGGCTCGGCGAGAAGGACTTCCTCGCCGGCATCAACACCCACTTCGCCCGGCACAAGTTCGCCAACGCCACCCTCGCCGACTTCATCGACTCCCTCGCCTCGGCCACCGACCGCTCCGTGCCCGCCTGGGCCGACAACTGGCTGCGCACCACCGGCGTCGACACCCTCACCCCGGTGATCACCTCCGCCGGCGGCACCTGCGCGCTCACCGCCGACCGCGCCGGCAGCCGCCCGCACCGCCTCAGCGCCGGCCTGTACGACCACGACATCACCGACCCGGACCGGCTGGTGCTGCGCGAACGCGTCGACCTCGACCTGCCGCAGACCGCCCCGCAGCCCATCGGCAAGCGCCCCGCGCTGGTCCTCCTCAACGACGGCGACCTCACCTACGCCAAGATCCGCTTCGACACCGCCTCCTTCGACACCGTCCGCACCAGCCTGTCCGGACTGCCCGACCCGCTCACCCGCGCCCTCGTGTGGAACGCCCTCCGCGACGCCGTGCGCGACGGCGAACTCCCGCCCGCCGCCTACCTGGAGACGGCCCGCGAGCACCTGCCCCGCGAGACCGACCTCGCCGTCGCCCAAGGCGTCCTCGCCTTCGCCGCCGGCCAGCTCACCGAGCAGTACCTGGCCCCCGCCGACCGGCCGGCCGCCCTGGCCGCCCTCACCTCCCTCTGCCGCGACCTGCTGCGGCGCACCGAGGACGGCGACCACCCCGGCCTGCGGCTGATCGCCGTACGGCACCTGATCTCCGTGGCCGCCCAGCCCGAACCCCTCGCCTCCTGGTTCGCCGACGGCACGGTCCCCGGCGGACCGGAACTCGACCCCGAGCTGCGCTGGCGCGTCCTCGCCCGGCTCGCCGTCCTCGGCGCCACCGACGAGGACACCATCGCCGCCGAACTGGCCCGCGACCCCAGCGCCACCGGCCAGGAGGGCGCCGCCCGCTGCCGCGCCGCACTGCCCGACCCGGAGGCCAAGCGCGCCGCCTGGGAGGCGATGTTCACCGGCGACGACCTGTCCAACTACCTCTTCACGGCCACCGCACAGGGCTTCTGGCAGCCCGAACAGGCCGAACTGGTCCGCGCGTACGTGCCGCGCTTCTACCCGGACGCCGTCGCCCTCGCCGCCCGCCGCGGCCCCGCCATCGCCGTCGCCGCCGGCCGCTGGTGCTTCCCGGCCCACGCCGTCGACACCGAGAACCTCCGGCTCGGCGAGGCCTGCCTGCGCGACGCCGACCTCACCCCGGCGCTGCGCCGCACCCTCGCCGACCGCCTGGACGACCTCTCCCGCGCCCTGCGGGTACGCGGCGAGCGGCCCGGGGAGTAGGCGCGGGACGCGGGCAGGCCGTCGGCCCCGGGGCCGACGGCCCGCGCACGGCCGGGCCCGCGGAAGGCGGCACCGTGATGGCGGTGACCGGCGCGACCGGCACCGCCGGCCGCGCCGGTCACCGCCACCGGCCTCCCGGCGCGGCCCCAACCCGTCGCCGGCAGAGGGCAGTACACACTTTCGGGTCGTGTTCCCCTGGCTTTCGGGACACAGGGCTCTCTTCCGGTACAAGCTGGAACTCCACCCACACGCCGGAAACCCCGGGCCGACGCCGGCCCGCCGGACGTTCCCGCGCCCCGGAGGAGAGCCCATGAGCGGAGGAGAGACCCCGCACCCGCCTCCACTCGCCCCGGTCGCCCCGGCCCCTCCACTCGCCCCGGTCGCCCCGGCCCCTCCACTCGCCCCGGTCGTCCCGGCCCCGCCGCTCGCCTCGGGCCCCGGCGGTCCCGAGGCCCTGCGCCCCCTCCTCGCCACCGTCCTCGACGCGCTCGCCGCCGGCCGGACCGCACGCGGCGGCCCCCTGCCCGCCGGCGGCCCCGACACCGTCACCGCCCGCGTCACCGCCGTCCTCGGCGACGCCCTGCCCGACACCGGCGACCCCGACGCCCTGCGCACCCTCGTACACACCCTCGCCGCGGGCGCCGCCGACCCCGCCGACCCGCTCTGCGCGGCCCACCTGCACTGCCCGCCGCTCGCCGTGGCCGTCGCCGCCGACCTCGCCGCGAGCGCCCTCAACCCCTCCCTGGACTCCTGGGACCAGGCCCCGGCCGCCTCCGCCCTCGAAGCCGCCGTCGCCCGCGCCCTCGCCCGCACGGCCGGCCTCGCCGACGCCCTCGTCACCACCGGCGGCACCGAGTCCAACCAACTCGCCCTGCTGCTCGCCCGCGAAGCCCACGGCAGCGGCCTGCGCCTCGTCCACGGCGCGAACGCCCACCACTCCCTGCCCCGCGCCGCCTGGCTGCTCGGCCTGCCCGAGCCCGCCGTCGTCCCGGCACCCGGCGGCACCCTGGACCCGGCCGCCCTCGACCACACCCTGCGCACCCTCCCCGGCCCGCTGCTCGTCGCCGCCACCGCCGGCACCACCGACGCCGGCCTCATCGACCCGCTGCCCGAGATCGCCGACCGGTGCGCCGCCCACGGCGCCCGGCTGCACATCGACGCGGCCTACGGCGGCGGGCTGCTCTTCAGCGACCGCCACCGCCACCGGCTCACCGGCCTCGAAGCCGCCCACACCGTCACCCTCGACCTGCACAAACTGGGCTGGCAGCCGGCCGCCGCCGGCCTGCTCGCCGTCGCCCGCCCCGGCGAACTCCGCACCCTCCACCAGCGCGCCGACTACCTCAACGCCGCCGACGACACCGAAGCCGGCCTCCCCGACCTCCTCGACCGCTCCCCGCGCACCACCCGCCGCCCCGACATCCTGAAGATCGCCGTCACCCTGCGCACCCTCGGCCGCACCGGACTCGGCGCCCTGGTCGACCAGGTCTGCGCCCGCGCCCGCGAACTCGCCGCCCTGACCGCCGAAGACCCCCGCTTCGAGCTGTACGGCCGGCCCGTCATCAGCACCGTCCTGTTCCGCCCGGCCGGCGCCACCGACGACGCCGTGGCCGCCGTCCGCCGCGCACTGCTGCACCACGGCCGGGCCGTGCTCGGCCGCGCCCGGCTCGACGGCCGGCTCTGGCTCAAGGCCACCGTCCTCAACCCCCACACCCGGCCGGACGACCTGGCCCACCTGCTCGACCTCGTCGCACGCGCCGCCCCCGTCGAACTCGCCGAAAGAAGCACCCCCGGATGACCCACCCCCCACGCCACGAGCCCGCCACCCCCCGCGACCTCGTCGGCATCGGCATCGGACCCTGCAACCTCTCCCTCGCCGCCCTCGCCCACCCGCTCGCCGAACTCGACGCCGTCTTCTACGAACAGCGGCCCGGCTTCGACTGGCACCCCGGACTGCTCATCGAGGGCGCCACCATCCAAGTGCCCTTCCTCGCCGACCTCGTCACCCTCGCCGACCCCACCAGCCCCTGGAGCTTCCTCAGCTACCTCAGAAACCGCGAACGGCTCTTCCCCTTCTACTTCGCCGAGCGCTTCCACATCCAGCGCGCCGAGTACGACGCCTACTGCCGCTGGGTCGCCGAAGCACTCCCCGGGCTGCGCTTCCGCCACCAGGTCGACTCCGTCCGCTGGAACCCCGAACGAGACGTGTTCGAAGTCGACTACGCCCAGCTCGACACCGACGGCGAGACCGAGACCCTGGGCCGCACCTACACCCGCAACATCGTCCTCGGCATCGGCACCGCCCCCTACGTCCCCGAACCCCTCCAGCCCCTCGTCGACGCCCCCGGCGTACCCGTCCTGCACGCCGCCGACTACCTCGGCCACCGCGACGCCGTCCTCGCCGCCGGACACGTCACCGTCGTCGGCTCCGGACAGTCGGGCGCCGAGATCTTCCTCGACCTGATGCGGCACCGCCCGCCCGGCCAGGAACAACTGCACTGGATCGGCCGCACCGAGGCGTTCGCCCCGATGGAGTACTCCAAGCTGGGCCTGGAACACTTCACCCCCGACTACACCCGCTACTTCCACGCCCTCGACGAACCCGTCCGCGACCGGCTCGTCTCCGCCCAGTGGCAACTGCACAAAGGCATCGACGCCGGCACCCTCGCCGCCATCCACGACGAGCTGTACCGGCGCACCCTGCACACCGGCTGGCCCGACGCCGTCCTCACCCCCGGCGTCCGCGTCCGCACCGCCGGCCGCATCGCCACCAGCCGGATCGAACTCCACCTGGAACACCTCCAGCAGGGCAGCCGCACCCGGCACACCACCGACGCCGTCATCCTCGCCACCGGCTACCGCGAACGCCCCCTCGGCCGCATCCTCGCCGGACTCGACCCCTACGTCCGCCGCGACAGCAGCGAACGCCCCCTCATCGACGGGGAGTTCCGCCTCGTCCTCGACCCTGCCGTCAGCGGCTCGGTCTACGTCCAGAACGCCGAACTGCACACCCACGGCGTCGGCGCCCCCGACCTCGGCCTCGCCGCCTGGCGCAGCGCCACCATCCTCAACTCCCTCACCGGCAAGGAGACCTACCCACTGCCCACCCGGACCGCCTTCACCACCTTCGGACTCGACGACCCCGCGGAACGGGTGCCGCAGGCCCGGCAGCCCAAGCGGCTCATCCCGCTCGTCGACGGACCCTGACCGCCCGCACGACCGGCCGAGCCCACCGGCGGCGGCACCGCCCGCCAGGACCGCCGCCCCCCCGCGCCCCGCACCACCGGCTAGAACACCGGCACGCCGTCCCGCACCAGCTTCCAGTCCGCCGACGCGAAGTCCTTCGGGTCCAGCACACCCTTCGCGGTCACCCACTCCGCGATCCGGGTCCGGATCTCCGTCGACTCCGACCACACCTCCTTGGCCGTCGCCACATACGGGAAGGCACCACCGCCGTTGGCCCGGTAGTTGTTCACCGCCAGCACGAACTGCTGCGCGTCGTCCAGCGGGGCCCCGCCGAAGGCCAGGTTCCTGATCCGCGACCCGGCCGGCCGCGCGATGTCGATGTCGTACGACAGCCCCGACACGTAGTCGTAGTTGTAGTCCGGACGGCCACCGGCATTGGTCAGCTTCTCCACGTCGACCACGGCACCGGCCGCCGTCTGGACGTAGTACTCCGCCGAGTACTCCAGATACGCCCGCACCTGCGCGCCCGTCAGCACCTTGGCCACCAGCGTGTTGTCGTACACATACAGGCTCGACAGATCCCGGATGGTGACCTCGCCCGCCGGGATCTCGGAGGTCCGGGAGAACGGCGACGCCTGGGCGATCACCGGCAGCGCGGCATACTCCGTGCCCGCGAGCGCCGCCTTGACCACGTCCTCCTGGACCCTGGTGATCAGATCGATGATCGGCGCGTCCCGGTACCGGGCCTCGACGGTCGTCAGCGTCTCGGTGGCCCGGCCCACCACCTGGTTGACGTACGCCACGACCTTGCGGTGATCCTCGGTCAGCAACCGGGTGATCTCCGGATGATCGGCCACGGTCCGCGAGTCGCGCAGGGACGCGGAGACCGACTCCACCTCCCAGCGGCCCTTGCCGAACACCAGCTCGATGTCGAAGACGGTGAGCCGCTCGGCGTAGCACAACGGCTCGGACAGCACCACGGTCCGGCCCGTCCGCTCGTTGACCACCTTCAGCTCCGGGATCTCCAGATGCGCGTGACCCACCAGGATCGCGTCGATACCGGGCACCTTCCGGGCCACCTCGGCCGCCGCGTTCTCCAGATACGGCACCTGGTCACCGTACGACGACGTGCCCGAGGTACCCGAGTGCGCCGAGACGACCACCACGTCCGCACCCATCGACCGCAGCTTCGGCACCCACTTGGCCGCCTGCTCCTCCAGCCCCGGGAACGCCAGCCGGCCCTGCACATACGCCTTGTCCCAGATCGCGATGCCCGGGTTGGTCAGACCGAGCACGGCCACCCGGACCGGCTTGGCACCCGGCACGTGGAACGTCTTCATGACGTACGGCGGGAAAGCGGGCCGCAGCGTCTTCGCGTCCACCGCGTTGGCGCCGAGCAGCGGGAAGTCAAGCTGCCCCTCGAACGCCCGCAGCGTCTCGATGCCGTAGTTGAACTCGTGGTTGCCGAGGGCCGCCGCGTCGTACCCGATCGCGTTCATCGCCCGCGCCATCGGATGCACCGGACCACCCTCGGCGGTGATCGGGTCCACCTTCGCGTAGTAGTACGTCAGCGGGGTGCCCTGGATGGTGTCACCGGCGTCCAGCAGCAGCGTGTTGCGGCGGCCCTTCTCCTCGCGCACCTGCTCGACCAGGGTCGCGATACGCGCCAGGCCCAGCGCGTTGCCCGCCTTGTCGGAGTACTCCGCGTCCTTGAAGTAGTCCCAGTTGAAGACGTGACCGTGCAGGTCCGTGGTGCCCATGACGGTCAGCGCGTACCGCTTCGCGCGGTGCCCGGGCGCGCCGGCCCCGGCCGCCTCGGCCGCCGGCGCCGCCGCCGCGCCGGCGACCACCGCTCCCGCTCCGGTGGCGGCGGACTTCTTCAGGAACTTCCGACGGTTCAGCGGCATCTCTCGGTCTCCTAGGCGATGGTCGACAACGCGCGTAGATTCTGTCCTGAGCATGTCCGGCGGCAACAGGTCCGCGAGGTTGCGATCTGATGACCATCGCTCATCGGAGCGCACCACCGCGCACTTCAACACTTGTCAACAACCCTTTGCCGAAAGTGTGTTGAGTGGTCATACGACACCGAGTCCCTACCCACGGGTAAGCCCTAGGCTCGACTCATGCGCCGAGCAAAGATCGTCTGTACCCTGGGGCCCGCCACCGACTCGTACGACCAGATCAAGGCACTGGTCCAGGCCGGAATGGACGTCGCCCGGTTCAACCTCAGCCACGGCACCCAGGCCGAGCACGAGGAGCGCTACCAGCGCGTCCGCCGAGCGGCCGACGAAACCGGCCGCAGCGTCGGCATCCTCGCCGACCTTCAGGGCCCGAAGATCCGCCTCGGCCGCTTCACCGAAGGCCCCGTACTCCTTGAACGCGGCGACACCTTCACCCTCACCGTCGAAGACGGCGCCGAAGGCGACCGCCACCAGTGCGGCACCACCTACGCCGGCCTCGCCGCCGACGTCACCCCCGGCGAACGCGTCCTCGTCGACGACGGCAAGGTCTGCCTGGAGGTCACCGCCGTCGACGGCCCCCGCGTGCACACCCGGGTGATCGAAGGCGGCGTCGTCTCCGACCACAAGGGCCTCAACCTCCCCGGCGTCGCCGTCTCCGTCCCCGCCCTGTCCAAGAAGGACGAGGACGACCTGCGCTGGGCACTGCGCACCGGCTTCGACGTGATCGCCCTCTCCTTCGTCCGCAGCGGCGACGACGCCCTCGACGTCCACCGGATCATGGCCGAGGAAGGCCGCCGCCTCCCGGTCATCGCCAAGATCGAGAAACCCCAGGCGGTACGGAACCTCGACGGCATCGTGGCCGCCTTCGACGGCCTGATGGTCGCGCGCGGCGACCTGGGCGTCGAGATGCCGCTCGAACAGGTGCCGATGGTCCAGAAACGCGCCGTCGCACTCGCCCGGCGCAACGCCAAACCGGTGATCGTCGCCACCCAGATGCTCGACTCCATGATCGAGAACTCCCGGCCCACCCGCGCCGAGGCGTCCGACGTGGCCAACGCGGTCCTCGACGGCACGGACGCGGTGATGCTCTCGGGCGAGACCAGCGTCGGCAAGTACCCGGTCGAAACCGTGCGCACCATGGCGAAGATCGTCGCCGCGGCCGAGGAGGACATGCTCGCCAAGGGGCTGCCGCCGCTGACCGAGCGGAGCAAGCCGCGCACCCAGGGCGGCGCGGTCGCACGGGCCGCCGCCGAGATGGGCGACTTCCTCGGCGCCAAGTTCCTGGTCGCGTTCACCCAGTCCGGGGACACCGCCCGCCGCCTGTCCCGCTACCGCTCGCCGATCCCGCTCCTGGCCTTCACCCCGGAGCCGGCCACCCGCTCCCAGCTCAGCCTCACCTGGGGCGCCGAGACCTTCCTCGGCCCGCACGTGGACTCCACCGACGCCATGGTCGACCAGGTCGACGAGCTGCTGCTGAAGTACGGCCGCTGCCGGAAGGGCGACGTCGTGGTGATCACCGCCGGCTCCCCGCCCGGCGTCTCCGGCGCCACCAACATGGTGCGGGTCCACCACATCGGCGAGGACGACAGCCCGAAGTGACGGGGGCCGGGATCAGCGCTTCGGCCCGACGTGGAGATCCATGAGGGCTACGGAGGCCCTGCGGGCGACGGAGACGGTGAACGGGGCGCCGCCGCGGGCCAGGGTGGTCCACTCCACGCCGACCAGGTCGAGAGCGTCCGTGAAGAGCCCGCGGATGTCGTCCGACTTGTTGCAGAAGAAGTAGCGCGGATACTCGTACCGCTTGCGCTCACCGGCGACCGTCCGGGTCGTCCAGTTGGTGACCCGGCAGCCGTCGGAGTGGACGAGACCCCGGACGAACTCCCAGGGGTGGTCCCGGACGATCGCCCACTGCCAGGGCTCGAGCACGATCGGACGCTCATGCTTCTTCCCGGGCCCGTGCTGGGGGAACAGGCAGGACAGGTGCATCGAGTAGACCTTCACGTTGTGGCAGCCCTGTTTCCGCACCCGGCACACCGAGTTCGCGGGGAACACGGCGCGCATAGCCGACTCGCACGCGTCCATCACGGCGGGCCACGCATCCGAGCACGTGATCATGAGGTTGGGCACCCGGTGCCCGGAGTAGCGGCTGATGTGGCCGTCGCCGAGATAAAGGCCCAGAAGATAGCCGTAGGCCACCTCGTCGAGCGGGCGGCCGTCGCACCGCGGGCATGGTGGACTATGCCGCCCGGGACACTCGCCGCGTCGGACCCGGTCGAGGTGCTTCCAGTAGCCGATTGTCCCCTCGGGCACGTGCAGGTGCTGCGCCACGTCCGCGTTTCTCGCGCCGCCCCGGAGCAGCGTGAGGGCCTTCTGTCGCACTTCAGTGCTGTAGACGTTCATGCGGACACTCTGTGTGGGCGCCCGTGCCGACACGCGAAAAAAGCGGAGAACCACGCGAACGTGATCCTCCGCTTCGTACTGCGGTGCCCGGTGTGGGATTCGAACCCACATGCCCGAAGGGCACGGCATTTTGAGTGCCGCGAGTCTGACCAGTTCCTCCAACCGGGCAGGCGAGGGGGCCGTGGGAAGTGTACCGGTTCACCGCTCATCCCCGCAGCTAGGTACCCTGCTGGAAGCAGAGCCCCTGCCCTGGACCAAGGAGCCTCCGTGACCGCCCCCGAGTCGCCCCAGCCCGTAGACGTGACCGACGAGGACAAGTCGCACGTGCCTCCGCTGACGACCCGTGTCGTCATCGCGGAGGACGAGGCGCTGATCCGGCTCGACCTCAAAGAGATGCTGGAGGAGGAGGGGTACAGCGTCGTCGGTGAGGCCGGGGACGGCGAGCAGGCCGTCGAGCTGGCCCGCGAGCACCGGCCGGACCTGGTCATCCTGGATGTGAAGATGCCCAAGCTGGACGGCATCTCCGCGGCCGAGAAGATCGCCGAGGAGTCCATCGCGCCGGTCCTGATGCTCACCGCCTTCTCGCAGCGCGACCTCGTCGAGCGGGCCCGGGACGCCGGTGCGATGGCGTATCTGGTGAAGCCGTTCAGCAAGAGCGACGTCGTGCCGGCGATCGAGATGGCCGTCTCCCGGTTCACCGAGCTGAAGCAGCTGGAGCAGGAGGTCGCCGACCTCTCCCAGCGGCTGGAGACCCGCAAGCTGGTCGACCGGGCGAAGTCGATCCTGCAGACCGAGTACGGCCTGACCGAGCCGGCCGCCTTCCGCTGGATCCAGAAGACCTCCATGGACCGCCGGATGTCGATGCAGCAGGTCGCGGAGGCGGTCATCGCGGACAACGACGAGAAGAAGGCCGCGAAGAAGGGCTGACCGTTCTTGCCGGCGTTCCCCGCGCCGGCCGTGGGGCGCGGGGAACGGTGCGGTCCGCCGTGGCGGACCGCCTGTGAGGTTCAGTCCTCGCCGAGGTAGGCCTTGCGGACCGATTCGTCGTGGAGCAGGTCCCGTCCCGTTCCGGACAGGACGATCGTGCCGATCTCCATGACATGTCCCTGATCCGCGAGCGAGAGCGCCGCCTGGGCGTTCTGCTCGACCAGCAGGATCGTCGTCCCCTGCGCCTTCAGCTCGGCGATCGTCGCCATGATCTTCTGCATCATGATCGGCGACAGTCCCATCGACGGCTCGTCGAGCATCAGCAGCTTGGGCCGGGACATCAGCGCCCTGCCCATCGCCAGCATCTGCTGCTCGCCGCCGGACAGGGTGCCGGCGGCCTGCTTGCGGCGTTCGCCGAGGATGGGGAACAGGTCGTAGGCGCGCTGGATGTCCTGTTCGATACCCGGCCGGTCGCTGCGCAGGAACGCGCCGAGGCGCAGGTTGTCCTCGATGGTCATGCGCGGGAAGATGTGCCGCCCCTCGGGCGAGTGGGCGAGGCCCAGCGAGACCACCTCGTGGGCCGGGACCTTCTTCAGCGATCTGCCGTTGAACCTGATCTGTCCGCCGGCCGGCTTGAGCAGTCCGGACAGGGTGCGCAGGGTGGTGGTCTTGCCGGCGCCGTTGGTGCCGATGAGGGTGACCACCTGGCCGGCGTCGACGGTGAAGGAGATGCCCTTGACGGCTTCGATCTTGCCGTAGGCGACCCGCAGGTCCTCGACTTCGAGCAGTGCGGTCATCGGTCGTTCTCCTTGCCGGGCGCGGCGTCCTTCGTGGTCTCGGCGTGGGCCTCGGCGGCCGCGACCTCGGCCGCCTCCTCGGCGCCGGGCGCGTCCTCGAAGGGTTCGCCGAGGTAGGCCGCGACCACCCGTTCGTCGCCCTGGACGGTGGCGCTGTCGCCTTCGATCAGCTTCTCGCCCTGGACGAGTACGGCGACGCGGTCGCACAGGTTGAAGATGAAGCGCATGTCGTGCTCGATGACGAGGACGGCGATGCCCATGTCGCGGATGGCGAAGACGAGTTCCTCGGTGACCCGGGTCTCCTGCGGGTTCATGCCGGCGGTGGGTTCGTCGAGGAGCAGCAGGCCGGGTTCGCTGGCGAGGGCGCGGGCGATCTCCAGTTTGCGCTGTTCGCCGTAGGGGAGGTTGCGGGCGAGGTGGTCGGCCTTGTGGTCCAGGCCGATGAAGGCGAGGAGTTCCATGGCCCGGTCCTTGGAGGCTTTTTCGGCCCGGTGGAAGCCGGGGCCGCGCAGGACGGCGGACCAGAAGCCCTCCTTGGTGCGGGTGTGCCGGCCGACGAGCACGTTCTCCAGGACGGTCATGTTGGCGAACAGCCGGATGTTCTGGAAGGTGCGGGCGATGCCGGCGGCGGTGACCTTGAAGGGGGTGGGCGGCAGGACGTTGCCCTGGTAGCGGACTTCGCCCTCGGTGGGGACGTAGAGGCCGGTCAGGCAGTTGAAGAAGGTCGTCTTGCCGGCGCCGTTGGGGCCGATGAGGCCGACGATCTCGCCGGCGCCGACGGTGAGGTCGACGCCGCGTACGGCGGTCAGGCCGCCGAAGCGCATGGTCACGCCGCGGGCGTCGAGGACGGTGGTGCGGGGTGCGGGGGCGCCGGGGGCGGTGCCGCGGGTGGTGGTGTCGGTGGTCATGGTGGTCAGGCCCCCGCCTTCGTCAGGAGGGTGGGCGCCGGTGCCTCTTCGTGGAATTCGAGCTGGCGGCGGCGGTTGGGGATGAGGCCCTCGGGGCGGAACCGCATCAGCAGGACGAGTGCGAGGCCGAAGGCGAAGAGCTGGTAGTTGCCGAGGAACTGGAGTTTGTTCGGGATGAGGAAGAGCAGGGCGGCGCCGATGAGGGGGCCGCTGATGGTGCCCATGCCGCCGAGGACGACCGCGGCGAGCAGGAAGGCGGAGTTGGGCGGGATGGGTCCGGCGAACAGGTACTGCTCGGGGGTCACGGTGTAGGTGACGTGGGCCTGGACGGTGCCGGCGAGGCCGGCGAGGGAGGCGCCGACGGCGAAGGCGATGAGCTTGACCCGGAAGCCGTTGATGCCCATGGCGAGTGCGGCGGTCTCGTCCTCGCGGATGGCGACCCAGGCGCGTCCGATGCGGGAGTTGCCGCTGCGGCGGAAGACCAGCACCACGACCGCGGTGATGATCAGCATGAGGAAGAAGTAGTTGGCGAACCGGCCGATGGTGAAGCCGCCCATGGCGTGCGGGGCGCCGAAGTCGAAGCCGAGGACGTCGAGGTTGGGGATCGAGGAGATGCCGTTGGAGCCGTTGGTGAGGTCGGGTCCGGAGGTGCCGTCGAGGTTGTTGGCGGTGATGCGGAAGATCTCGCCGAAGCCGAGGGTGACGATGGCGAGGTAGTCGCCGCGCAGCCGGAGGGTGGGGGCGCCGATGAGGACGCCGAAGACCAGGGAGGCGGCGGCGCCGACGAGGACGGCGGCCCAGAACGGGAAGTGCACGTGGAACGGTGAGCTGGGGGAGCCGGAGACCAGGGCCGCGGCGTAGGCGCCGACGCCGAGGAAGGCGACGTAGCCGAGGTCGAGGAGGCCGGCGAGGCCGACGACGATGTTCAGGCCGAGGGCGACGGTGGCGAAGATGAGGATGTAGACGCCGAGGGTGGCGTACTGGTCGTTGGTCTGGGTGAAGGGGAACAGGGCGGCGGCGGCGAAGGCGCCGCAGGTGGTGATGCCGGTGTGGCGGGAGGCGATCTGTGAGACGTGGGCGATGAGGCCGGCTTTGGTGAGGGCGGCGAATCCGAGTCCGGCGGTGAGCAGGAAGCCGATGAACAGTTCGTCGTACTCGGTGCCGATGCCGTAGGTGAAGACGGCGAGGCCGAGCGCGAGCATGGCGACGATGACCAGGATCTCGGCGTACGGCGGGAGGGCGGGCGCGGGCCGGGGCGGGCCGGCGGCGAAGACGGCCTTGGTGGTGGTCCACTTGTGGGCGAGGCCGTGCCTGGTCTTCTCCCAGCCGGTGTCGTCGGGGTCGGCCGGGTCGGGCGCGGGCCGCTGGAAGGGCAGGGCGAGCGCGCCGGCGAAGGCGGCGAGGCTGGCTACGGCGACGAGGATGCCGCCGGGTTCCAGGTTGACGACGCCGCCGAGGTCGGTGCTGATCGCGAGGACCGTGTACCAGCTGGTGGCGAAGGTGGCCAGGGTGGCGAACCGCAGGGCCGCGTCGGGTCCGGCGGGTGCGAGTGCGCCGAGGCCGGGGACGCCGTAGGAGGCGAGTGCGTACACGGTGGCGAGGAGCGCGCCGATGAGGACGAGGACCTGGAGGCCGCCGGGGTAGCCGTAGACGGTGAGGTCGCCGGGGAACGCGGAGGTCCAGGTCCAGGCGAGGAAGGTGGAGACGGCCGTCAGGAGGCTGCCGCCGAGGGCGAGGGCGCGGGCGGCCTTCTCGGGCAGGGGCAGCAGGCCGGAGGGGGTGCCGGCCGTGCGGGCGGCGGGGGTTTCGGGTGCGGTGGTCTGTGTGGTCATCGGTCTCACGCCCTGTCCGCGACACGTTCGCCGAGCAGGCCCTGCGGCCTGAACAGCAGTACGAGGATGAGGAGTACGAAGGCCCAGACGTCGGCCCAGGACTGGCTGCCGAACTTGTCCATGCCGGGGATGTCGGCGATGTAGGCGGTGGCCAGGGTCTCGGCGACGCCGAGGACCACGCCGCCGATCATGGCGCCGTAGATGTTGCCGATGCCGCCGAGGACGGCCGCGGTGAACGCCTTCAGGCCGAGGATGAAGCCCATGCGGAAGTTGATCTCGCCGTACTTCAGGCCGTAGGCGACGGCTCCGACGGCGGCGAACGCGGCGCCGAGCGCGAAGGCGATCACGATGATGCGGTCGGTGTTGACGCCCATCAGTTTGGCGGTGTCGGGGTCCTGGGCGGTGGCCTGCATGCCGCGGCCGGTGCGGGTCTTCATGACGAAGTAGGCGAGGATCGCCATGCTGATGGGGGCGGCGGCGACGAGGAAGATGTCCCCGGTCTGGATGGTGACGCTGCCGATCTCGAAGGGGCCGCCGGCGATCTGCGGGAAGGTGCGCGCGGACTTCGCCTCCGGGTACCAGGCCCAGACCGCCTGCTGGAGGGCCAGGGAGAGGCCGATGGCGGTGATGAGGGGGGCGAGGCGTGGGGCGGTGCGGAGGGGCCGGTAGGCGAATCGTTCCGCCCCTACGGCGATGGCGACCGCGACGACGACCGCGCCGACGATCATCAGCGGCAGCGCGATCCACATGGTGGTGCCGCCGGGGAGCCAGAGCCAGACGGTGAGCGCGCCGAAGGCTCCGGTCATGAATATCTCGCCGTGGGCGAAGTTGATGAGCTGGACGATGCCGTAGACCATGGTGTAGCCGATGGCGACGAGCCCGTACATGGATCCTAGGAGCAGGCCGTTGACCAGCTGCTGCGGCAGTTCGTTCACCGCATGTCCTCCGAGCGTTCGGAAAGTGCGAGGGATGGGGCCGGATGCGAGTCCGCGCGGGGCGCCAGTGGAACAGCGCCCCGCGCGGCCCTCGGGTGGTACGGGCGCCGGTCAGCCGGCGTAGGTACCGGACTTGACGGGCACCCAGGCACCGTTCTTCACGGCGTACACGGTCAGCTGCTTGTTGGTGGCGTCGCCGAACTCGTCGAAGGAGACCTTGCCGGTCACGCCGTCGAAGGACACGTTCTGCATGGCCTCGGTGACCTTGGCGCGGGCGTCGGAGGGCAGCTTGCCGCCGTTCGCGTCGACGACCTTCTTCACGGCCTCGATGACGGCCCAGGCGGAGTCGTAGGAGTAGCCGCCGTAGGCGGAGTACCCCTCCTTGTAGCCGGCCGCCTTGTAGTCGGAGACGAACGTCTTGGCGGAGGGCAGGTCCTCGACCGGGGCGCCGACGGAGGTGGCGAGGTCGCCGGTGCTCTCGGCGCCCGCCAGCTTCATGTACGTGTCGTCCTTGACGCCGTCGCCGCCGACCAGCGGTATCTTGGCGCCGGCGGCCTTGATCTGCTTGCTCAGCGGGCCGGCCTGCGGGTACTCGCCGCCGTAGTAGACGATCTCGGCGCCCGAGTTCTTCACCTTGGTGGCGACCGCGGAGAAGTCCTTGGCGTCGGGGTTGATGTGCTCGGTGCCGACGACCTTGCCGCCCAGCTTCTTGAACTCGTCGGTGAAGGTGGCCGCGAGCCCGGAGCCGTAGGTCTTCTTGTCGTCGATGACGAAGACCTTCTTCTTCTTGGCGGTGTTGTACACGTACTGGGCGGCGAACGGGCCCTGGATGGCGTCCGTGGTCGCGGTGCGGAAGTACGCCTTGTAGGGGCGGACCTTCTTGTGCTGCCAGTCCGCGCCCTGGGAGAGGGACGGGCCGGTGTTGGCGGGGGAGACCTGGGCCAGTTTGGCGTCGTCGAAGACCTTCTGCATCGACTCGGCGACCGAGGAGTTCAGCGGGCCGACGACTCCGAGGACCTCCTGCTCGGAGACGAACTTGGTGGCGTTCTGCTGGCCGGCGGAGGGCTGCGCCTGGTCGTCGAGGGCTTCGACCTTGAAGGTGACGCCCTTGACGAAGTTCTGCTTGTTGGCGTTCTTGGCGGCGAGGTCCGCCGAGTTCTTGATGCCGAGGCCCATGGCGGACAGGTCGCCGGTCAGGGGCGAGTCGACGCCGATGACGACGGTGGTGCCGCCGTCGCCCGCGCCGGTGCCCTCCTTGTCGCCGCTGTCGCGCGAACCGCAGGCGGTGAGGGTGAGTGCTCCCGCCGCCAGCGCGGCGGTGATGGCGATAAGCGAACGTTGACGCACGATCAGTCCTTTCCCCAGGCACAACCGCCTCCCCATGGAAGCGGCCGAGTCGCGCGCCGCGCTGAATTGACAATCCGAAGGCGCGGTGACTGGCCGTGACTCTAAGCGTGTGTGGGGAACGTGGAGGAGAGTCTGACCCAGGCTGTGACGCTCTTGTTATGACACGACGTAATGCACAGCGGTACACCGTGGTCGAGAAGGCGGAATTCAGGGGGATTCGCGCCGTCCGCATGCTGAGAACCCGCAGGACTGAGCATGATCATCCCAGGTGTGTCGGCTGTTTTGCTGATTACTCGAATCCGTTGCCGCGGGCGTCTTCCCGTCCTCGGGACGGCCTTCCGTGTGTGTCCGCAGGGGATGAAGGTCTGTGCATATATTGCGCGCGTATTACGCTGAGTTACGCGCAGGAAAGGGAATCCGGCATTCCTGTGGGCCTTTCGGCATTTCGTCGTGTGCGGCGTTATGGTGATCCTGCGGGCGGAGCCCGCGGGGGTACGGAACGGAGCGGTAAGTTCCGTCCGCACGGGCCGACTTGCGTACGGCCGCGCCCCACGCGTCACGCCGGCCGGCGGCCGGGAGGTCACGCTCGGTAGGACGACGAAGCCGGGGCCGTACGGCGGGTGGCGGGGCGGAGCGGGCGATGCGGGCGGGCGACGACGGGTCCCTTCCGGCGGTCCCGCGGCGGCGGGCCGGTGCCGGCGGGCTGGTGCCGGCGGTCCCGCGGCGGCGGACTGGTGCCGGCGGACTGGTGTCGGCGGTCCCGTGCCGGCGGGTCGGTGCCGCTCAGGTCCAGGGGGTGTCGTCCGGCCGCCCGTGGCGGTAGCGCGCGGCGCACTCGGCGCGGATCTGCCGGGCCATCAACTCGGTTACGTCACCGGCCGCTTGGCGCTTTCCGGCGGCCCGCCCGGCGTCCACGGCATCCCTCAGGATGTCGTACTGCCCGTGGGACAGGCCCATCGACTGGTAGTCGCCGTAGGTCTCGCCGTCGAGCACCTCGCGGGCCCAGTAGGTGACGAGCCGGGTGCAGAGAGCGGCGTCGGAGACCGGCGGTGCGGAGGCGGATCGGGCGGGGTGCGGGGTGGTGGCCGAGTGCGTGCGGTGCGCGGGGTGCGGGGAGGCGCCCGGGTCCGCGCAGCCCGCCACGAAGAGCAGTGCCGGCAGCACCGACGCCGGCACCAGGAACCTCGCTCCCGGCCGGGGGCCTCCTCGCCGTCCCATGGGCCGAAGCTATGGGGGGACGGGGCAGGAGGCAACGCTTCCGGCGGCACGGGCGGGGCGACGGTCCGGCGGCACCTGGGCTCGGTGGGCGGCGGCAGGCGCAGGCGGAACAGGCGGGGTGAGCAGGCAGGGGACGGGAACGGCGACGGCTCGGTCGACACGAACGGCTCGGTCGACGGGAACGGCTTGGGCGGCGGGCGTGGCGGGGGCGGCCGGGGTGGTGGTCCGGCCGCCGTCCGCGCCGGTCAGCTCGCGGCGGGCCGCACGAGCGCGCCTTCGCCCGGGCGGGCGTCCCGCAGCAGGCAGGTGAGCCGGGCGGAGCAGACCCGGCGGCCCTCCTCGTCGCTGATCACGATCTCGTACGTCGCCGTCGACCGGCCCCGGTGCACCGGCGTGGCCACCCCGGTCACCAGGCCCGAGCGGACCCCGCGGTGGTGCGTGCAGTTCAGGTCCACACCGACCGCGATCTTCGAGGTGCCGCCGTGCAGCATGGAGCCGACCGAGCCCAGGGTCTCCGCCAGCACCGCGGAGGCGCCGCCGTGCAGCAGGCCGTACGGCTGGGTGTTGCCCTCCACCGGCATGGTCCCGACGACCTTGTCCGCCGACGCCTCAAGGATCTGCACGCCCATGCGCATGCCCAGGTGTCCGGCCGAGAACAGGGCGGGCAGGTCCACGCCGAGCGTCGCGTACTCGTCGATGACCTCCTGCGGGAACTTCACTCGCTGCTGCTCGCCCATGGGCCGGCTCCGTTCGTCGTCCACCAGAGTGCTCACTGAGCAAACGCTCAGTCGGCCGCCGATTGTTCCAGAGGACGCCGCGCGCCGCCGGTGTGGGCTTCCAGGCGCACCACGACGGACTTGCTGGCCGGGGTGTTGCTGGTGTCGGCGGTGGCGTCCAGTGGCACCAGGACGTTCGTCTCGGGGTAGTACGCCGCCGCGCATCCCCGGGCCGTCGGATACAGCACCACCCGGAAGCCGGGCGCCCGCCGCTCCACGCCGTCCCGCCACTCGCTCACCAGGTCGACGTACGCCCCCTCCTCGACCCCGAGCGATCGCGCGTCCTCGGGATGCACCAGCACCACCCGGCGTCCGCCCGTGATGCCCCGGTAACGGTCGTCCAGGCCGTAGATGGTGGTGTTGTACTGGTCGTGCGAGCGCAGGGTCTGGAGCAGCAGCCGGCCCTCGGGCAGCGCCGGGTACTCCACCGGCGCCGCCGTGAAGTTGGCCTTGCCCGTGGCGGTCGGGAACCGGCGTTCGTCGCGCGGGGCGTGCGGCAGCGCGAAACCGCCGGGGCGGGCCACGCGCGCGTTGAAGTCCTCGAAACCGGGGATGACGCGCGCGATGCGGTCCCGGATCGTTCCGTAGTCCCTGGCGAACTCCTCCCACGGCACGACGCTGCGCTCGCCCAGCACCCGGCGGGCCAGCCCGCAGACGATGGCCGGCTCGGACCTGAGCCGCGGGCTCGCGGGAGCGAGCCGCCCGCGGGAGGCGTGCACCATGCCCATGGAGTCCTCGACCGTCACGAACTGCTCGCCGCCGGCCTGCACATCGCGCTCGGTCCGGCCCAGCGTCGGCAGGATCAGCGCCCGCGCGCCCGTGACCACGTGCGAGCGGTTCAGCTTGGTCGACACGTGCACGGTCAGCCGGGCCCGGCGCATCGCGGCCTCGGTGACCTCGGTGTCCGGCGAGGCGGAGACGAAGTTGCCGCCCATGGCGAAGAAGACCTTCGCCTCGCCGTCGCGCAGCGCGCGGATGGCCCGGACGACGTCGAAGCCGTGCTCGCGCGGCGGCACGAACCCGAACTCCTTCTCCAGGGCGTCGAGGAAGGCCGGGGCGGGCCGCTCGAAGATGCCCATGGTCCGGTCGCCCTGCACGTTGCTGTGTCCGCGCACCGGGCACACGCCCGCGCCCGGGCGGCCGATGTTGCCGCGCAGCAGCAGGAAGTTGACCACCTCGCGGATGGTCGGCACCGAGTGCTTGTGCTGGGTCAGGCCCATCGCCCAGCAGACGATGGTCCGCCGCGAGGCGAGGACCATGCCGAGGGCCTGCTCGATCTCCGCGCGGGTCAGGCCGGTCGCGGTCAGCGTCTCGTCCCAGCCGGCGGCGCGCGCGGCCGCCGCGAACTCCTCGAAGCCGTGGGTGTGCTCGCGGACGAACTCCTCGTCGACCGCGCCCTCCGTCTGGAGGATCAGCTTGTTGAGGAGCCGGAAGAGGGCCTGGTCGCCGCCGATGCGGATCTGCAGGAACAGGTCGGTGATGGCGGCGCCCTTCACCAGGCCCTGCGGGGTCTGGGGGTTCTTGAAGCGCTCCAGGCCCGCCTCGGGCAGCGGGTTGACGCTGATGATCTTCGCGCCGTTCGCCTTGGCCCGCTCCAGCGCGGAGAGCATGCGCGGATGGTTGGTGCCCGGGTTCTGGCCCGCGACGATGATCAGATCGGCCTGGTGCAGATCCTCCAGCAGGACGCTGCCCTTGCCGATGCCGATGGTCTCGCCGAGCGCCGACCCGGACGACTCGTGGCACATGTTCGAGCAGTCCGGCAGGTTGTTCGTGCCCAGCTCGCGCGCGAAGAGCTGGTACAGGAACGCGGCCTCGTTGCTGGTGCGGCCCGAGGTGTAGAAGACGGCTTCGTCCGGGGAGCCGAGGGCGGCGATCTCCTCGGCGACGATGTCGAACGCCCGCTCCCAGGAGACCGGCTCGTAGTGCGTGCCGCCCTCGGGGAGGTACATGGGGTGGGTGAGCCGGCCCTGCTGGCCCAGCCAGTAGCCGCTGCGGCCGGAGAGGTCCGCGACGGAGTGCGCGGCGAAGAACTCGGGTGTGACCCGGCGGAGCGTGGCCTCTTCCGCCACCGCCTTGGCGCCGTTCTCGCAGAACTCCGCCGCGTGCCGGTGGTCCGGCTCGGGCCAGGCGCAGCCCGGGCAGTCGAAGCCGTCCTTCTGGTTCACCCGCAGCAGCGTCAGCGCGGTGCGCTTCACGCCCATCTGCCGCTGGGCGATGCGCAGCGTGTGCCCGATGGCCGGCAGCCCCGCCGCCGCGTGCTTCGGCTCCGCGACCCGCGGCGCGTCCTGCACCGGATCACCCTTGGGCGGCTTGGTCGCCATCGCGCCCTCCCCTTCGCCAGCGTGTGAGAACAACCGCTGCCGATCCTCCCACGGCCCACTGACAACGGAACCGGACGGTCGCGCCGGTACCGCGGACGACCGGATCGCCCGGCGTCGTCCGGCGGCCGGGTCGGCCCGGCACGGTCCGGCAGCGGCGGTCGCGCCGGGTGCCGTCCGTGCGGAACCGTCGTCACGGCAGGTGACCGCGGCACCGCTCCCGGGCCCGAGGGGGCCGTCCGGCCCGCGGTGTCGGTGCGGCGTGGCAGGATCGGGGACGTGGCAGAGACAGCACCGAAGCAGACCGACAAGACCTCCGGCGGTCCCCGTCCCCGGCTGATGCTCATGGACGGGCACTCGCTGGCCTACCGCGCGTTCTTCGCGCTGCCCGCGGAGAACTTCACCACCGCGACCGGCCAGCCGACGAACGCGATCTACGGCTTCGCGTCGATGCTGGCCAACACCCTGCGTGACGAGGCGCCCACGCACTTCGCGGTGGCCTTCGACGTCTCCCGCAAGACCTGGCGTTCCGAGCGGTTCACCGAGTACAAGGCGAACCGCTCCAAGACGCCGGACGAGTTCAAGGGCCAGGTGGAGCTGATCGGCGAGCTGCTCGACGCGATGCACGCCCCGCGCTTCGCCGTCGAGGGGTACGAGGCGGACGACATCATCGCCACCCTCGCCACCCAGGCCGAGGCCGAGGGCTTCGACGTGCTGATCGTCACCGGCGACCGCGACTCCTTCCAGCTGGTCAGCGAGCACACCACGGTGCTGTATCCGACGAAGGGCGTCTCGGAGCTGACCCGGTTCACTCCGGAGAAGGTTTTCGAGAAGTACGGCTTGACGCCCGCCCAGTACCCGGACTTCGCGGCGCTGCGCGGCGACCCGTCCGACAACCTCCCCGGCATCCCCGGCGTCGGCGAGAAGACCGCGGCGAAGTGGATCAACCAGTTCGGCTCCTTCGCCGAGCTGGTCGAGCGCGTCGACGAGGTCAAGGGCAAGGCGGGCCAGAACCTCCGCGACCACCTGGAGTCCGTCAAGCTCAACCGTGTCCTGACCGAGCTGGAGCGGCGGATCGAGCTGCCGAGGACGGTCACCGACCTGGAGCGCGCCCCGTACGACCGCAAGGCCGTGGCGATGGTCCTGGACACGCTGGAGATCCGCAACCCGTCGCTGCGCGAGCGCCTCTTCGCCGTCGACCCCGGCACGGAGGAGGCCGAGCCCGCCCCGGTCACCGCCGACGGCGTCGAGATCGACGGCAGCGTGCTGGGCACCGGCGAGCTGGCCCCCTGGCTCGCCGAGCACGGCAGTGGGACCCTGGGCGTCGCCACCGTCGGGACCTGGGCTTTGGGCGCCGGCTCGGTCGCCGAGGTCGCCCTCGCCGCGGCCGGCGGAGCGGCGGCCTGGTTCGACCCGTCCGAGCTGGACGAGGCCGACGAGAACGCGTTCGCCGCCTGGCTGGCCGACGCCGGCCGGCCCAAGGTGTTCCACGACGCCAAGGGCGCCATGCGGGTCCTCGCGGAGCACGGCTGGCGCGTCGACGGCGTCACCATGGACACCGCGCTCGCCGCCTACCTGGTCAAGCCGGGCCGCCGCTCCTTCGACCTGGACGCGCTGTCGCTGGAGTACCTGCACCGCGAGCTGACGCCCGCCGCCACCGCCGACGGCCAGCTGGCCTTCGGTGCGGACGAGGGCGCCGAGGCCGAGGCCCTGATGATCCAGGCCCGCGCGGTCCTGGACCTGGGCGAGGCGTTCACGGGCCGCCTGGAGGAGGTGGGCGCCGCCGACCTGCTGCGGGACATGGAGCTGCCCACCTCCGCGCTGCTCGCCCGCATGGAGCGGCACGGCATCGCCGCCGACCGGACGCACTTCGGGGCGATGGAGCAGATGTTCGCGGGCGCGGTGCAGCAGGCCGTGAAGGAGGCGCACGCGGCGGCCGGCCGCGAGTTCAACCTGGGCTCGCCCAAGCAGCTCCAGGAGGTCCTGTTCGGCGAGCTGGCGCTGCCGAAGACGAAGAAGACCAAGACCGGCTACACCACGGACGCCGACGCGCTGGCCTGGCTCGCCACCCAGACCGACAACGAACTGCCGGTGATCATGCTGCGCCACCGCGAGCAGGCGAAGCTGCGGGTCACCGTCGAGGGCCTGATCAAGACCATCGCGGGCGACGGCCGTATCCACACCACCTTCAACCAGACGGTGGCCGCGACCGGACGTCTGTCCTCCACGGACCCGAACCTGCAGAACATCCCCGTGCGCACCGACGAGGGCCGGGCGATCCGCCGGGGCTTCGTGGTCGGCGAGGGCTTCGAGTCCCTGATGACCGCGGACTACAGCCAGATCGAACTGCGCGTGATGGCCCACCTCTCCGAGGACGAGGGCCTGATCGAGGCGTTCACCTCCGGCGAGGACCTGCACACCACGGCCGCGTCCCGGGTGTTCGGCGTCGAGCCCGGCGCGGTGGACGCGGAGATGCGCCGCAAGATCAAGGCGATGTCGTACGGCCTGGCCTACGGCCTGTCCGCGTTCGGCCTCTCCCAGCAGCTGAACATCGAGGCGGCCGAGGCCCGGGCGCTGATGGACGCGTACTTCGAGCGCTTCGGCGGGGTGCGGGACTATCTGCGCCGGGCGGTCGACGAGGCACGGGCCACGGGCTACACGGCGACGCTCTTCGGCCGCCGCCGCTATCTGCCCGACCTCAACAGCGACAACCGCCAGCGCCGCGAGGCGGCCGAGCGCATGGCCCTCAACGCGCCCATCCAGGGCACGGCGGCCGACATCGTGAAGATCGCCATGCTGAAGGTGGACGAGGCGCTGCGGGCGGCGGACCTGAAGTCCCGCATGCTCCTCCAGGTCCACGACGAAATCGTCCTGGAGATCGCCCCCGGCGAGCGGACGGCCGCGGAGGAGATCGTCCGCCGCGAGATGTCCGGCGCCGTGCAGCTCAGGGCTCCCCTGGACGTCTCGGTGGGCGTGGGCCCGGACTGGGAATCGGCGGCGCACTAGGCGAAACCCCGTCTGGATCAGTCCGGGCCGACCTGATCCAGACGGACCTCCAGCCGACGACGAAGCGGGGGAGGGGCGCGAAGGCAGGTGGCGGGGGGAGCGCCCCCCGCCACGCCCTCCCGGCGTCAGCGCCCGGCCCACCCGCACCGATCCCAGGCGCCCCACCGCTCCCGCGCCGGATTGCGGGCCGGATCCCCGCCGAGCCCGTCACTCTCGTGGCCCCCGCCAAAACGCCCCCCACCCCCCGCAGCCGCAACACTGCGGGCATGGGTATACGCATGCTTCACCGCCGGACGCCCGAGGCAGCCGCCGCGGCCTGGGCGGCCGCCGCCCCGGCGCAGACCGTGCCCGCCGCCCCGGTTCCGGCCCTCGCGGCCGACGCAAGCACCGCCCGCATCCCGGCCGACCTGCCCACGACCGTCCGCAGCGTCGCCAGACGCCTCGGACGCGGGCTCGCCCGCCGCCCCGTCCGCCGGCCCGACTGGCGTCAGTGGCACGACCTGGCCCGCGGCTATCTCGCCCTCGCCCTCACCCTGATCCCCCGATCCCGCCCCCGCCCCAAACTCACGGTCTTCGTGGTGTCCCTCGCCGAGCGGCCGACTGCTCCCGGCCCGCATCACCGACAGCCTCCGCAGCCTCCGCAGCCTCCCCGCGAGGCCCGTGAGCCGCGCGATCCCCGCGATCCCCGCGATCCCCGCGATCCTGGCGGTCCCCGCGATCCTGGCGGTCCCCGCGATCCTGGCGGTCCCCGCGATCCTGGCGGTCCCCGCGATCCTGGCGGTCCCCGCGACGCCCGTGGTCCCCGCGAGCCCCATGAGCCCCGTCAGCCCCGCGATCCACGGGACCAGGGGCCGGACGCCAGACCCTGACCCCCACGGCGTAGACCAGCAGCCCCAGGACCATCCCGGCGCCCACCCCGAAGCACAGGGTGGGCACCAGCTCCCACAGGCCCCCGCCCGCGCCTCCCCGCTGCCGCTGGTGCGCCGTCCGCTGCACCGCCCCGGCCAGCGCGCAGCCCCCGATCACCGCGAGCGCCCACCACCGGTCCCGCACCGACAGTACCGGCAGCCCCGCCGGCACCGCGTCCGGCGCCCGCCGCAGCGCCCGCGCCACGAACGCCACGATCAGCACGGCCCCCGCCAGCGACGACCCGTACTGCGACCAGGTGAACAGCGGCATACCCGCGAGCCGGTCACGCCCCAGGGCCGGCACCAGCCGCGTACCCCACCGGTCGTGATGGGTGAACGCGTCCCACACCACATGGGTGAGCGCGCCGAGCACCGCGGAGCCGTACCACCAGCCCGCCGCCGCGCCCCGCCCGCGCGCGCGGGGCGCACCACGGCGCAGCAGCGCGGCCGGCCGTCCCCGCCGGGCCGCCGGCAGCAGCGCCAGCAACGGGTCCCGGACCAGCAGCCACAGCCCCGCCAGGGCACAGGCGAGGACCGCGTCGACGGTGGCGACCCCGGTGAACGCGTGCGTGACCGTGCCGAATTCCATGCCGCCCGGCAGGAAGCCGGCCGTGTAGTAGGGCAAGTCGGGTGCGAAGGAGCCCGTGACGAGCGCCACGGGCACCAGCCGGCCCCGGCCGCTCCCGTCCCGGCGGATCGCGGGCAGCACGGCCGCCGCATGGCTGAGTGTGAACGGCAACAGGGCCTCCAGAACGTGCGGCGGCCCCTTCTCCGGCGCCGGTGACCAGGTGCGCCCAGTATGCGGGAGGACATCTGCGGGCGCGTGTGCCGACGGCAGTCGGCCAACCGGCGGCCGGCCGGTGAAATCCGGGTGCCAACCGGTGCGTTTCCACAGCAAGTTGTCGTAGGGTCACCTGCGCCCCCTTGCGCGCGCTACGGTCGTACCCGCGTCGCACGGACGGAAAAAACGGAACAAGGGGCAACCAGAGCACCGGGTCAACCGTCAGACCAGAGCGAGGCAGTCGGAGACGCAGACGGGCGCAGGGCGTCCACGGGAGGGGTTCACTCTATGGCGGCGCATTTCGGCAGTCGGCTGCGGAAGGGAGCGGCGACCACCGCGGTGGCCGCGGCGGCGGTCGCGGCTCTCTCCGCCTCCCAGGCTCCAGGAGTGGCCGGCGAGGACGAAAGACCCGCGACGGCGGGCGCGTCGACGGCCTCCGTGGCGGACTCCGACGGCAACGCCACCGGCAACTCGCCCTACTACACGGACCTTCCGCCGCTGCACAGCCCCCAGCCCAGCCCCTCGTCCGCCGTCGGCACGTCCGTCTCGCGGAGCGGCGGCGAGGCCGGCATCCCGGCGACGGTCCTGGACGCCTACCAGAAGGCCGCGGCCGAGCTGCGCACCGCCAAGCCCGGCTGCAACCTGCCCTGGCAACTGCTCGCCGCCATCGGCAACGTCGAGTCGGGCCAGGCCCGCGGCGGCCAGGTCGACGCCGGCGGTACGACGCTGCGCCCCATCCTGGGCCCGCAGCTCGACGGCAACGGCTTCGCGCTCATCCCGGACACCGACGGCGGCGCCTACGACGGCAACAGCGCCTACGACCAGGCCGTCGGACCGATGCAGTTCATCCCGTCCACCTGGGCCTGGGCCGGCCGCGACGGCAACGGGGACGGCAAGAAGGACCCCAACAACGTCTACGACGCCGCGCTCGCCGCGGGCCACTACCTGTGCCGCAACGACTGGGACCTGGCCCACGAGCCCGACCTGCACAGCGCGATCCTCAGCTACAACAACTCGCAGGACTACCTCGACCTGGTCCTGAACTGGATGGAGTACTACCGCAAGGGCACCCACTCCGTCCCCGACGGCTCCGGTGGCGTGCCCGGGCACCGCAGCGACGAGAACGGCGGCCCCACCGCCTCCCCGCTGCCCACGCACCCGCCGACGACCGGACCGGCCCCCACGCCGCACCCGCCGCACAAGCCGCACCAGCCTTCCGACGGCAAGGACGGCGGCGACCACGGCGGCAAGGAGACACCCAAGCCGCCGCAGCCGCCCGTCCCGCCGACCAGCCCGCCGACCCAGACCGACCTGGTGGACCACCTGGAGGACGCGGGCACGAAGCCGCTCGCCGCGAGGGCCGGCGACGCCTTCACCGAGCGGATCGGCACCCGCGCCGAGACCAAGGCCGGCAAGTCCGTCGCCAAGATCAGGGTCCGGTTCACCATCACCGGCGATACGGACGCCACCTTCGCCGGCGGCGAGACCGTGGCCACGGTCGCCACGAACGCCCAGGGCCTCGCGCTCACCCCGGCGCTCCAGGCCGGCGAGAAGACGGGCGACTTCAAGGTCACCGCGACGGTCGTGGGCCGCACGGTCAAGGGCGTCGACTACACCGCGACCGTCACCGCGCGCGCCGCCGACACCCTGACCCGCACCACCGACACCCCGCTGACCTGCGTCCCGGGCGGCGAGTTCGCCGAACAGGTGCAGGCGAAGGCGACGTACAAGGGCGCCGTCGCCGACCGGGTCGCGGCCACCGCCACCCTGGTCAGGTCCGCCCTGGACGCCCGGCCGAACGACAAGGGCCCCTACTTCAAGGACGCCGCCGGCAAGCCCGTGCGCACCCTCACCGGCCTCCAGACGGACGCCAAGGGCCTGCTCACGCTGCCCAAGCTGTACGCCGACGACACCACCGGCACCTTCCTGCTCCGCATCACCACCACGGGCGGCGCGACGCTCACGGTGCCGCTGACGGTGGCGGACACCGGCGACTCCACCGGGCTCCCCCTCCCGCTGCCGCAGACGCCCACCGCGTCCGCGGGGACGCCCGCCCCGGACCCGTCCGCACCGGACCCGTCCGCCTCCTCCTGAGGCCGCGCGCGACACCAGGGCGCCCTTCCCGCTCACCCGGGAAGGGCGCCCTCCCGCGTCCCGGCACCCGCCCGCGTCAGCGCCTGAGCCGCGCGTTGGTGTGCCGGGTGGGCTCGGCCGTCGCCGGGTCCTCCGGCCACGGATGCTTCGGGTACCGGCCGCGCAGTTCCGCCCGCACGGCCCGGTAGCCGTCCCGCCAGAAGGAGGCCAGATCCGCCGTGACGGCGGCCGGCCGCCCGGCGGGCGAGAGCAGATGCACCAGCAGCGGCACGCCCGCCACGGCCGGCGTCTCCCGCAGCCCGAACATCTCCTGGAGTTTGACGGCGAGCACCGGCCGCCCGGGATCCCGGTAGTCGATCCGGACCGCGGACCCGCTCGGCACGGTGATCCGCTCGGGCGCCAGCTCCGCCAGCCGGGCCGCCTCCCCGCCCGCCCACGGCAGCAGCCGCCCGAGGGCCTGCCCGGCGTCGGTCCGGGCCAGATCGGCCCGCCGCCGCGCCCTGCCCAGCTCCGGTTCCAGCCACTCGTCCACGCGCGCGAGCAGCGCGTCGTCGGACACGTCCGGCCAGGGCTCCCCGAGGTGCTCCCGCAGGAACGCCAGCCGCTGCCGCAGCACCTCGGCCTCCCGCGACCAGCGCAGCAGCCCGAGTCCCTCCTGCCGGAGCCCGTCCAGGAGAGCGGCGCGTACGAGGGCCGGGTCCGCGTCCGGCAGCGGCCGCACGGCCAGCTCGACCGCCCCCAGCCGCTCCACACGCCGGGCCACGACGTCCCCGTCGGCCCAGCGCACTTCGTCCCGCTCCGACAGCAGCGCGCCGGCGGCGGCGACCGCCACCTCCTCGGACACGGCGGCCCCGAGCCGCACGCGCGCGTGCCCCGTCCCGGCGGGCCGGTCGGCTACGGCGACGACGATCCAGGGCGCCCCGCGCAGCCCGGACCCCTCGGCGAGCCCGGCCCGGGTCCCGGACGCCATGAGGTACGACCCGCCGTCCAGCCGGGCGACCCGCTCGGGAAACGCGAGCGCGGCGACACGCCCGACGAGCCGGTCGTCACCGGCCGGCCCGGCGTCTTCGGCACCCGGCCCGGCCGGCCCGTCCGTCCGGCGGTCACGGGCGGGCGGACCGGCGGCGTCGGCCGACCCGGCCCGCAGCCGCCGCACCTCCGCCGCCCACCGCGCCGCGTAGCCGTCACCGCCGCGCCGGGCCCGCCGCAGAGCCGCCGCGAGGTCGTCGCCGTACTCCCGCGGCACCTCCTCGGAGAGCAGCGCGACGACCGGGGCCCCGTCCCCGCCCGTGTCCAGCAGCGCCCGCCCCAGCCGCGGGTGCAGCCCCAGCCGGGCCAGCCGCGCACCGGTCCGCGTGGCACGTCCGGCGTCGTCCACCGCGCCCACCGCGGTCAGCGCGGAGCGCGCCGCCGCCATCGCCCCGGCCGGCGGCGGATCCAGCAGCGCCAGCCCGGAGGCGTCCGGATCGCCCCAGCAGGCCGTCTGGAGGGCGAACGCGGTCAGGTCGGCCACCTTGATCTCCGGCGCCGGGAAAGCCGGCAGCCGGCCGTCCTCGGCCTCGGCCCAGCACCGGTACACCGTGCCCGGCGCCTCCCGCCCGGCCCGTCCCGCCCGCTGCCGGCCGGCCGCCCGCGACGCCCGTACGGTGGTCAGCCCGCTCAGCCCGCGCGCGTGGTCCACCCGCGGCTCCCGCGCCAGCCCGGAGTCCACCACCACCCGCACCCCGGGCACCGTCAGCGACGACTCCGCCACGGACGTCGCCAGCACCACCCGGCGCCCCCGGCCGGCCGTCAGCACCGCCTCCTGCACCGCGGCCGGCGCCCGCCCGTGCACCTGGAGCACCTCGATGCCGTCCGGTTCCCCCAGCAGGCCCGCCACCCGCGCGATCTCACCCACGCCGGGCAGGAAACACAGCACGTCCCCGTCCCGCTCGGCCAGCGCCCGCCGCACCACCGACGCCACATGGGCCGTCAGCGCCGGATCCACCCGCATCCCGTGCGGCGGCCGTACCGGACGGACCGGCGGCGCCCACACCACCTCCACCGGATGCGCCACACCCGCCGCCTCGACCACCGGCGCCCCGCCGAGCAGCCGCGCCCACCCCTCGGCGTCCGTGGTCGCCGAGGCGGCCACCAGCCGCAGCTCCGGCCGCAGCGTCTGCCGGACGTCCCACAGGAACGCGGCCGCCGTGTCGGCGTCCAGGTGCCGCTCGTGGCACTCGTCCAGCACGACCACGTCCACCCCGGCCAGTTCCTGGTCCCGCTGGAGCCGCTGGAGCAGGACACCGGTCGTCACCACCTCCACGCGCGTGTGCCGGCCCACGGCCCGCTCGCCGCGCACCGTGAAACCGACGCTCCCGCCCGGCCGCTCGCCCAGCAGCCACGCCATCCGCCGGGCCGCCGCGCGCACCGCGATCCGCCGCGGCTCGGCCACCACGACCCGCCGCGCGGGACCGCCCCCGACCAGCCCCGCCAGCACGAGCGGCACGAGCGTCGTCTTGCCGGTGCCGGGCGGCGCCACGAGGACGGCGGCCCCCTCGTGCTCCAGCGCGTCGGTCAGGGCGGGCAGGGCGGAGCGCACGGGCAGCGCGTCCAGGGCGTCGTCACGGATCACGCCCCCAGTGTCGTACGACGCGAAAACGTCCCCCACGCGCGCGTGCGCCTCGGAGGAGCGTCCACGCGCGCGTGGAGCGCCGCCGAGGGGCCCGGCCGGCTCAGTCCCGCTCGCACACGAAGATCGCCGTGCCCGGGATCAGGTTCCCGCGCAGCGGTGACCAGCCGCCCCACTCCGTGGTGTTCCATCCCGGCCACTCCGGCTCCACCAGGTCCACCAGGCGGAAACCGGACGCCACGACGTCCCGCACCCGGTCGCCCAGCGTCCGGTGGTGCTCGACGTACACCGCGCGGCCCTGCTCGTCCTGCTCCACGTAGGGCGTGCGGTCGAAATAGGACGCGGACACCGACAGGCCCTCGGGACCCGGCTCGTCCGGGAACGCCCAGCGGATCGGATGCGTCACCGAGAACACGAACCGCCCGCCCGGCCGCAGCACCCGGCGCACCTCGCGCAGCACCAGCCGCGGGTCGGCCACGAACGGCAGCGCCCCGTACGCGGAGCACGCCAGGTCGAAGGCGCCGTCCGCGAAGGGCAGCGCGCCGGCGTCGGCGCAGACCAGCGGGAAGGCCCCGCCGATCCGCAGGGCGTGCTGGAGCTGGCGGTGCGAGAGGTCCAGGGCCACCGGCCGCGCCCCCTGGGCGGCCAGCCAGCGCGCGCACTGGGCCGCGCCCGCGCCGATCTCCAGGACCTCCCTGCCCTTCAGCTCCCCGGGCTGGCCCAGCAGCCCGGCCTCCGCCTCGTCCAGGCCCTCCGGACCCCAGACGAAGCGGTCGTCGCCGAGGAACGCGCCGTGTTCGGTCTGGTACTCGTCGGCGTTGCGGTCCCACCAGCTCCGGCTGGCCCGCGTGCTCTCCGTGACGTCCGCGTCACGCCGGGTCGCCTCCGCCTCGGACTCCCCGGACGGCTGCGGATCGTACGTTTCCGGCTCTTGGATGATCGGCTCCCTCGTCGTACTCTTCCGTCCAACCCGCCGAGGGGCCCGCACAGAGGGGATCCCCACGGGCTCGCGCGGGCTGCCGGACCCTTTCTTCCGCCGGAAACACGGCGATCCGCCCCAGGTGGGCGCCTTCGCGCATTGACCCTGTCCGGCTGCCCCCGTATGCTACAAGTTGCGCTGCGGGCCTGCGCTCCTCAGACGTAGCAGGCTGCGCTCGCATCTGTTGTATGTCCCCTCGGTTGTCGAGGCGCCACCGGGCATCCGGTGCTCAAGTGGCGCTTCCTTGGCTGTCCGGCTTCTGCAGAGCGAAACGGGCTCCCGGCGTAAGCAGTACCTACGACTTCAATGTCCGTACCGGAGCCCTTTCCCACATGACGAGCAGCACCGAGACCACCGCCACCACCCCGCAGGTAGCGGTCAACGACATCGGTAACGAGGAAGCCTTCCTCGCGGCGATCGACGAGACGATCAAGTACTTCAACGACGGCGACATCGTCGACGGCGTCATCGTGAAGGTCGACCGGGACGAGGTCCTGCTCGACATCGGTTACAAGACCGAAGGTGTCATCCCGAGCCGCGAGCTCTCGATCAAGCACGACGTCGACCCGAACGAGGTCGTGGCGGTCGGCGACGAGATCGAGGCCCTTGTTCTCCAGAAGGAGGACAAGGAAGGCCGCCTGATCCTCTCGAAGAAGCGCGCCCAGTACGAGCGTGCCTGGGGCACGATCGAGAAGATCAAGGAAGAGGACGGCATCGTCACCGGTACCGTCATCGAGGTCGTCAAGGGTGGTCTCATCCTCGACATCGGCCTCCGTGGCTTCCTGCCGGCCTCCCTCGTGGAGATGCGCCGCGTCCGCGACCTCCAGCCCTACGTGGGCAAGGAGCTCGAGGCCAAGATCATCGAGCTGGACAAGAACCGCAACAACGTGGTCCTGTCCCGCCGTGCCTGGCTGGAGCAGACCCAGTCCGAGGTCCGCCAGACGTTCCTCACGACCCTCCAGAAGGGTCAGGTCCGTTCCGGCGTCGTCTCCTCGATCGTCAACTTCGGTGCCTTCGTGGACCTGGGTGGCGTCGACGGTCTGGTCCACGTCTCCGAGCTGTCCTGGAAGCACATCGACCACC
Source organism: Streptomyces sp. NPDC027672 (assembly GCF_055566335.1). Taxonomy (NCBI): domain Bacteria; kingdom Bacillati; phylum Actinomycetota; class Actinomycetes; order Kitasatosporales; family Streptomycetaceae; genus Streptomyces; species Streptomyces sp. NPDC027672. The sequence goes on from NZ_JBVHSO010000007.1 coordinate 369,621, forward strand.
CCTCCGAGGTCGTCGAGGTCGGCCAGGAGGTCACGGTCGAGGTCCTCGACGTCGACATGGACCGCGAGCGCGTCTCCCTGTCGCTGAAGGCGACCCAGGAAGACCCGTGGCAGCAGTTCGCCCGCACCCACCAGATCGGCCAGGTCGTGCCCGGCAAGGTCACGAAGCTGGTTCCGTTCGGTGCGTTCGTCCGCGTGGACGAGGGCATCGAGGGTCTGGTCCACATCTCCGAGCTGGCCGAGCGCCACGTGGAGATCCCGGAGCAGGTCGTCCAGGTCAACGACGAGATCTTCGTCAAGGTCATCGACATCGACCTCGAGCGTCGCCGCATCAGCCTCTCGCTGAAGCAGGCCAACGAGGCCTTCGGTGCCGACCCGTCGGTGGTCGAGTTCGACCCGACCCTGTACGGCATGGCCGCGTCCTACGACGACCAGGGCAACTACATCTACCCCGAGGGCTTCGACCCCGAGACCAACGACTGGCTCGAGGGCTACGAGAAGCAGCGCGAGGAGTGGGAGCGCCAGTACGCCGAGGCGCAGCAGCGCTTCGAGCAGCACCAGCAGCAGGTCATCAAGTCCCGCGAGGCCGACGCCGCTGCCGCGGCCGAGGGCGGCGAGGCTGCGGCTCCGGCCGCCTCCGGCGGTGGCGGTTCGTACTCCTCCGAGGGTGCGGACACCTCCGGTGCGCTGGCCTCGGACGAGGCGCTGGCGGCGCTGCGCGAGAAGCTGGCCGGCGGCCAGAGCTGAACGCAGCCGCTGAGGCTTAGCCGATAGCAGGCCGAGGGGCCGCACCTTCCCGGGTGCGGCCCCTCGGGCGTGTCCGGACGTCCCGCGGCAGGCGCGGTCCCGCGCCCCTCAGGACGTCACCGGGATGTTGGTCAGGCCCTTGCCGCCCGTCACCGTGTTCGTGCCGTAGACCGTCGTCCGGCAGTTCGCGCCGGCGTTGGTGACGTCGATCGCCAGCCGGGTGGAGCCGGTCGCGCCCGTCAGGTCCGACCTGTTGCCCTTGAAGACCGTGCCGCAGCCCCAGCCGGGCTGCTGGGTGTGGGTCTGGTAGCCGTCGTTGCCGGTACGGGTGCCGGTGTTGTCCTGGACGAGGACGTCGTTGCCCTTCACGTCCACCCAGGAGTCGTCGTAGTTCGCGCCGGTCAGACCACTGCCGTCGAAGGTGTTGCCGATGATCTGCGCGCCGGTCGTGCCCTCCTTGACGTCGACGTTCTCGCCGCCCACGTCCGGGCCGATCGTGTTGTCCAGGATCCGGATGCGGTCGCTGTGGTCGGACAGCGTGTTCGCGGTGCCCACGTACACGCCCTCGCCCATGCCCCGGCCGTCGTTCCCGGTGTCGTAGATCCTGGAGTTCCTGAGCACGCCGTCCGTGCTGGAGTCGCGGAAGTGCACGCCCTCCATGTCCAGGCCGTGCACCGTGACCCCGTCCACGACGACACCCTGCGCCGCGTCGATCATGATGCCCTTCTGGCCGCCGGTCACGGTCAGGCCGCTGACCGTCCAGTACGAGGCGCCGTTCAGATGCAGCCCGTAGCCGCCGCCCGCGGTGAGCACCGCCCCGGGTGAGCCGGTCAGGGTGATGCGGGCCGCCGCCGTGGCCGGCACGGTCGCCTTGAAGTTGCCCGAGTAGGTGCCGTCCGCCAGGTGGATGGTGTCACCGGGCCGGGCGGCGCCGAGCGCGGTCTTCAGCTGGGCGGCGGTCGTGACCTCGACGGTGGCGGCGGAGGCCGGACCGCCGGCCAGGAGCAGACCGCCGGCGGCGAGGCTCGTGGCGAGCAGGGAGGTGAGGGGCGTGCGCAGACCCATGAGTGCTCTCCTGTCGTACCGGTACGTGAACGGGCAACGCCGACGTGAACGCGGATGGCCGTGAAGGTACGGACCAGGTGACGAGGCGTCAAGGTGTCCCGCAGGAGATCGCGGACCGGCGGCGTGTCGCGGGAATGTCCCTGTTCCGGGGCGCGTTGTCGAGGTGGAACACGAGGAGGAGCGGTCACAGTGCTTGATCCGCAGGGTTTGTACGCATGGGAGCCGAAGGGCCTCGCCGTGGTGGACATGGCGCTCGCCCAGGAATCGGCCGGCCTTGTCATGCTCTACCACTTCGACGGATACATCGACGCGGGCGAGACCGGCGACCAGATCGTCGACCGGCTGCTCGACTCACTGCCTCACCAGCTCGTGGCGCGATTCGACCACGACCGGCTCGTGGACTACCGGGCCCGCCGCCCCCTGCTGACCTTCCAGCGGGACCGCTGGACGGACTACGAGACGCCGGCCATCGAGGTGCACCTCGTCCAGGACACCACCGGCGCCCCGTTCCTGCTGCTGTCCGGCCCCGAGCCGGACGTCGAGTGGGAGCGGTTCGCGGCCGCGGTGCGGCAGATCGTGGAACGGCTCGGCGTGCGCCTGTCCGTGAACTTCCACGGCATCCCCATGGGCGTCCCGCACACCCGCCCGGTGGGCCTGACCCCGCACGGCAACCGCACCGACCTCGTTCCCGGCCACCGCAGCCCCTTCGAGGAGGCCCAGGTGCCCGGCAGCGCCGAGGCCCTCGTCGAGTACCGCCTCATGGAGGCCGGACACGACGTCCTCGGCGTCGCGGCGCACGTCCCGCACTACATCGCCCGTTCGCCGTACCCGGACGCCGCCCTGACCGTCCTGGAGGCCGTCACGGCCGCCACCGGCCTGGTGCTGCCCGGCGTCGCCCACGCGCTGCGCACGGACGCGCACCGCACGCAGACCGAGATCGACCGGCAGATCCGCGAGGGCGACGAGGAGCTGACCGCACTCGTCCAGGGCCTCGAGCACCAGTACGACGCCGCCGCCGGCGCCGAGACCCGGGGCAACATGCTGGCCGAGCCGGTGGAGATCCCGTCCGCCGACGAGATCGGGCAGGAGTTCGAGCGGTTCCTCGCGGAACGGGAGGGCGAGGGCTGACGCGCCCGGCAGCAGCCGTACCGGTCCGGAGCCGCCCGGCGCCTGCCGTACCGGCCCGGCGCCGGAGCGTCTAGGCTGCCGCCCATGCTGACAGTGGGCCTGACCGGCGGAATCGGCGCCGGCAAGAGCGAGGTGTCACGGCTGCTCGTGGAGCACGGGGCCGTACTGATCGACTCGGACCGCATCGCGCGGGAGGTCGTCGCGCCCGGCACACCCGGCCTCGCGGCCGTGGCCGACGCCTTCGGCACGGACATCCTCGCCGCCGACGGCAGCCTGGACCGGCCCCGGCTCGGCTCCCTCGTCTTCGCCGACCCCGGGAAACTGGCCGTGCTCAACTCGATCGTGCACCCCCTGGTGCGCGACCGCTCCCGGGAACTGCAGAGCGCCGCGGCCGAGGACGCCGTCGTGGTCAACGACGTCCCCCTGCTCACGGAGAACGGCCTCGCACCGCTCTACGACATCGTGATCGTCGTGGACGCGAGCCCCGAGACCCAACTGGACCGGCTGGTACGGCTGCGCGGGATGACCGAGGAGGACGCCCGCGCGCGGATGGCCACCCAGGCGACGCGCGAGCAGCGCCGGCAGATCGCGGACGTGGTCATCGACAACGACGTGCCCCTGGACGCGCTGCGAAAGCGCGTCGCCGAGGTGTGGGACGACCTCGCCCGCCGGGCCCGCCAGGGCACCACCGGCGCGGAATAGCCCGCCGGCCGGAGGCGTTGAAGTCCTGGAGCAAGGGAAGGACTCAGCCGTGCCCGACACCAGCGGAACCGCCGGACGTACTCCGGAGACGCATGTCATCGACTTCCGTGCCGCCGAGCAACTGCTCAACGCACGGGATCCCCGGGGCGCGGTGAAGCTGCTCGACTCCGTCATCGCCGCGCACCCCGAGAACACCGCCGCCCGGCTGCTGCGCGCGCGTGCCTTCTTCGCCGCGGCGCAACTGCGACCGGCCGAGCTGGAGTTCACCATCGTGCTGGAGCGCGAACCGGACAACGCGTTCGCGCACTTCGCCCTGGCCCGCACCTACGAGCGCCAGGGCCGTCCCGACCAGGCCAAGCGCCACTTCCGGCTGGCCGCCGCGCTCGACCCCAACCCGCAGTACCTGAAGGCCGCACGCTTCGACGACTGACGGCGGGGCGCGCACCGACGGCGCGACGTGCGTGAGCGACGCGGGTGGCGGGAGACGCCCCGCTACGGATGGCGGTGCGGTGGCGGCCAGGGAGGCGGTCCGCCCGGCCGGCGGGACCTCGGCGGGGAACCGGGCGGCCTGGTTCCGGACGGCCCGTTCGGCGGCGGTGGATACGGTGGCCCGTCTCGTGGGGGCGGGTAAGGCGGTTCGCTCCGAGGAGGCGGGTAGGGCGGTCCGTTTCGCGGGGGCCGGTACGGTGGTCCGCTCCGCGGGGGCGGGTACGGCGGGATGTCCCGGCCCGGCTGGTAGTGCGGGCCCTGCCGGATGTGCCGGACGATGAACACCAGGTCCACGGTGACCACCAGCCACAGCACCCCGCACGCCGCCGCCCAGCCCGGACGCCCGGCCAGCGCGAAGGCCACCGTGCCGAGGACCGCCCAGACCAGCCCCCACACGCTCAGCCAGAACCGCGCCCGCAGGGAACTGCGCGCGGTCGCCGGTTCACTGCCCGTACGCATCGGCTCATCGCTCCTGTCCACAACGTACTCTTCGGCGACGAATCGGATCAATCCGGCGACACCCGCTTAATCTGGCCCGGCCCGGGCCGCCGAGTGACTCGAACGGGTGAATCGCGGCGGGAGGGGAACGGGCGTGCGGACGCGGGCCGTTGTCCGGGCATGAGGATCGAGACGCGTGAGGGATACGAGGGCACGGGGCCCGGACCCATCACCCCGGACGGCTGCGCGGTCGAGCTGTACGCACGGCTGCCGGTGGGCGACGAGCCGGACATCGTCGCCGCGGCGGTGCCGGCCGGGGCGCACATCCTGGAGCTGGGCAGCGGAGTGGGCCGGGTGACCCACCCGCTCCTGGAGCGCGGCTTCACGGTGACGGCGGTGGACGAGTCCGCCGACATGCTGGCCCGGATCCGCGGGGCACGCACGATACGCAGTCCGATCGAGCGCCTCGACCTGGGCGAGCGGTTCGACGTGGTGATGCTCGCGTCCTTCCTGGTGCACGCCGGTGACGAGGAGGTGCGCAGGGGCCTGCTGCGCACCTGCGCCCGGCATGTGGCGCCGGGCGGCTGCGTGCTGATCCAGCGGGAGGGCGCGACCTACCACACCGACGTGCCCAGGGAGCGGGTCGACCCGAGTGGCTTCACCGTCCGGATCGTGTCCGTGGAGCCGGCCGGGGACGGGGTGAACTCGGTCCACGCGGAGTATCTGTTCCCGGACGCGGTGTGGACCCAGACGTTCCTGTCCCGGCCGCTGACGAAGGAGCGGTTCGAGTCGGCGCTGACGGAGGCGGGACTGAAGACGGACGCCTATCTGACACCGGACGGTATATGGGTCAGGGCCGTACCCGTCGCGTGACGCGCGCCGGGCCGCCGGACCTCCCGCACGAGCGATTCCGCCGCGAGGGCCGATGAGTTCCCGGTACGCGGCCGGTCTACCCAGGCGAAAGCAACCGGCACGTCCACCAGGAGACCTCCATGTCCGAGACCACCGCTGCCGCCGGCTCCACGACACCCGCGGCCTCCGCCGGCTCGCGCCCGGCCGGGACGCGCGCGGCCCTGGTCACGCTGCGGGCCGTGCAGGTGCTGCTCGCCCTGTTCTTCGGCGTCGCCAGCGCCCTGCCCAAACTGATAGCGCACCCGACCGCCGTCGAGTCCTTCGACAGGATCGGCTGGGGCAGCGGGGCGATGTACCTCATCGGCGCGCTGGAACTCGCCGGGGCGGTCGCACTGTTGGTGCCGGTGCTCCAGTCCCTGGCGGCGGTCGCCCTCGGCGCGCTCATGGTGGGAGCGTTCATCGTCCAGCTCACCGTGTTCGACGGCCAGAACGCGGCGACCCCGCTGATCCTGATAGCGCCCCTCGCTCTGATCGCCTGGACCCGCCGCGCCCACACCAGGGACCTGCTGCGGCTGCTGAACCGGCGGTGACACCCCCACCGGGGGCGTCATGTGGCCGTCGCTGTGCACTTGCCTGGCGGTAGAGGGGTAGGGGGTCGCCGGCCTGCTGGCTTGCCTGGTCTCAGGGGGGTCGTTGGGTGCCCGGTCTGGCTGGCCGTGGGCGGGCGCGGGCTTGTTCGGTGGTTCTCGCTCACCGCCCGCGCCGTCGCCCGCCGGAGCCGCCGCGGTCACCGGTTCCGCCACGGTCATCGGCGCTGCCACGACCGCCGCCACGGCCTCGGTCACCGGCAGCGGCGCGGCCACTGTCACGGCCACGGCCGCGGTCACCAGCGCCGCCACGGCCGTCCGATCCGCCACGGCCGCCGCCCGGTCCGCCAGGGCCGCCGGAGGGCCCGGGGCCACCCGCGCCGCTGACGCCGCCGGCCGCGGCGAGACCGGCGAAGCCGCCGGGGGCGCCGGCGCTGAGGCTGCGGAGGCGTTCCAGCTCGCGGCGGTCCCGCTTGGTCGGGCGGCCGGTGCCCCGGTCGCGGAGGCCGGCGGGGGCGACGGCCTCGCGGGGCGGGGGCGGAGGGGAGTTGTCGATGTAGCACTGCGCGGCCACGGGCGCCCCGACCCGCTTGCGGATCAGGCGCTTGACGATCACGATCCGCTCGCGGCCCTCGTGCCGCAGCCGTACCTCGTCGCCGACGCGCACGGAGTAGGCGGCCTTCACCCGCTCGCCGTTCACGTGCACGTGCCCGCCCCGGCAGGCGGTGGAGCCGAGGGAGCGCGTCTTGATCAGCCGGACGGCCCAGATCCAGCTGTCGATACGGACGGTCTCGCCCTTGCCGGGCCCGGCGGCCTCGGCGGCGGCCACCGCGGCGGCGACCTTGGGGTCGAGCGGCTGCCGGGCGGGGGCGGCTCCCTCCGCGGGGGCCGGGCCCTCGGTGGAGGCCAGCCCTTCGGTGGGAGGCAGGCCCTCGGTCGGGGACGGGCCCTCGGTGGGGGAGGGGCCCGTGCCGTCCGGCAGGCCGGTCATGTCGGCGGTCCCACGGTCCACGTTCTCGTCCGCATCCTCGGAAGCCATGCCCCGACCTTAACGCCCTGGGGCCGCAGAGCCGGAAGCGTTTTCGCGGCTCCGGGCCGGGCGGGGCACCCCGCTAGCTCCGGCCGCGTGACCCGGGCGGGCCGGGGCATACGGTGACGGTATGGACGACAGCAGCGCCCTCGCCCGGCTCGACCGGCGCGTCTCCGGCTGCCGGGCCTGCCCCCGGCTGGTCGAGTGGCGTGAGGAGGTGGCCCGTACGAAACGGGCCGCGTTCGCCGACTGGACGTACTGGGGGCGGCCGGTCCCCGGGTTCGGACCCGCCGACGCCCGCTTGGCGATCATCGGTCTGGCCCCGGCCGCGCACGGCGGCAACCGCACCGGCCGCATGTTCACCGGGGACCGCTCGGGAGACGTGCTCTACCAGGCGCTGTACGACGTGGGGCTCGCCTCCCAGCCCACCTCCGTCAGCGCCGACGACGGTCTGGAGCTGTACGGCGTGCGGGTCACGGCACCCGTGCACTGCGCTCCGCCCGCCAACAAGCCGACCCCCGGCGAGCGCGACACCTGCCGCCTCTGGCTGGTGCAGGAGCTGGGGCTGCTGCGGCCGACGCTGAAGGCCGCGGTCGTCCTCGGCGCCTTCGGCTGGCAGGCCGCGCTGCCCGCGTTCGCCGAGGCGGGCTGGACCGTGCCCCGGCCCCGCCCGGCCTTCGCCCACGGTGCCCGGGTCGCGCTGGACGGCCTGGACCTCTTCGGCTGCTTCCACGTCAGCCAGCGCAACACCTTCACCGGCAAACTCACCACCGGCATGCTGCGCGAGGTCCTGACCACGGCGGCGGAGGCGGCCGGACTGCCGTGACCGGCCGGACTGCCGTACCGGCCGGGGTGACGGAGCCAGGGCGGTGCCCCACGCCGGCTCCCCCGGTCTCCGTCCACGGGCGCCAGACGCCCGCCCCGCTTCCGCTTCAGGGGCGCCAGACGTACTTCAGGGGCGCCAGACGTAGCGGACGTCCGGTTCGCGTTCCTCGTTGCGGCTGCCGTCGGTGCGCTCCACGGCGGTGAAGCCGTGCCGTTCGTAGAAGCGGTGGGCGGGCTCGTTCACCTGGAAGGTCCACAGGAACAGCCCGCCCGGGCTGCGTTCCTTGGCCAGTGCGACGAACCGGTCCCCGATGCCCCGCCCGCGCCACCCGGGGTCCAGGTACAACTGGTCCAGCGACTCGCCGTCCAGCACCATCATGCCGACGATCCCGGCCCCGGCCGTCTCCGCCACCCAGGTGTCCAGCGCGGGCACCACGACGTCCCGGAACCAGCCGCGTACGGCGTCGTCGCCGTGCGGCCGGACGACCGTCGGCAGCGCGGCGCCGAAGGACCGCAGATAGACGTCGGCGACGGCGCGCGCGTCGGCGGCCCCGGCGGGGCGCAGCACGACCGGGTCCGGCACCGGGACCGGACGGCCGGAGGGACGGGAGCGGGGGCGGGTCACGCGCCGGATCACGGAAGCGGCTCCTACGAGGATCGGCGGACAGCGGTCCCGCCAGGCGAACAGTCTTCCGATGATCGGACCTCACGGTCCCGGGCGCATCCGAAATACCGGCGCCCGAAGCCGGCGGGACCCGCGCCGGGGCATTGCGTTCATAAAGAAAACAGCCGGACCGGCAGCTTTCACACGGGCGAAACGTGAGCGTTCCGTTTGCGGGGGGAACGCGATCTACCGTAGGAGCACACCGACCGGCCACCGTCGTCCGAAGGCTCACCCCGCCCTCGTCCCGAACAGGAGCCCCGTGACCCGGCCCGCCGTACCCCTCTGGCTCGCCCACGCCTTCCGTGCCCAGCGCGGCCCCGTGCCCTGGAGCGCGGTGTGCCGGGGCGCGCTCGCCGCCGGGCCGTCGCTGCTCGCCGGGATGGCCCTCGGCCGGACGGCCGCCGGGGTGCTCGCCGCCATCGGCGCGATGCTGGCCGGCATCAACGACCGGCCGGGCAGCCGCCGGGCCTCGGTACGACGGCTCGGGGTGCCCGCGCCGGCCGGGGCGCTGGGGCTGCTCGCCGGCACCTGTGCCGGACAGGAACTGTCCGCCGTACCGCTGACCCTGGTGCTCGCCGCGCTGGGCCTGGCCGCCGGTGCCGTCAGCGCGATCGGGCCCGTCGCCTCCGCCGCCGGCACCCAGCTCCTCGTCGCCGCGGCCGTCGGCGCCGGGATGCCGGCGGCCGAGCCCGGCTGGCAGCGGGCCCTGGCCTTCCTCGCGGGCGCCGGCTGGCTGCTCGTCCTGCGGCTGGTGCTGCCCACGCCCGGCTCGCTCGCCGGTGACGTCCGGTACGACGCGGAGCGCAACGCGGTCGCAGACGTGTACGACGCCATCGCCGCGCTCGTCGAGGCGGCGGGCGGGGAGCGGGCCACGGCCCGGCGGGCGGCGCTGACCGCCGCGCTCGACCACGCCCAGGACGCCCTCGCCGGGCCCCGGCTGCGCCGGTACGCCGGGTCCGCCGCCGAACGCCGGCTGCACGCGCGGTTCGCCGCGGCCCTGCCCCTCGCCGAGGCCGCCACCGCCCTGTACTGGACCGGCGAGCCCCTGCCGGCGCGGGCCGCGGAAGGCGCCCGGCGGCTCGCCGTGGCCGTGCGCCGCAACGCCCGCACCGGCCCGCTGCCCGCCCCGCACCTCCCGCCCACCCGGCCACGCTCCGGTGAAGAATCGCTGGTGGGAGCCCCGGCGCTGCCCGCCCTGCGTGCCCTGGACGACGCCCTGCTGCGCGCCGCCGAGGCCTTCGACGGCGGCGAGGGCGCGCACCGCGGACTGCTCGGCCGGCGACGGGGCGCGCGGCAGGCGCTGCGGGCGGCGCTCGGTGCCGGCGGGCGCGAGTACGGCCTGCGCGTCGCCCTCTGCTTCGGTGCCAGCGCCGCCATCGCCCAGGCCCTGCACCACACCCGCTGGTACGGGCCGCACGCGCACTGGTACTGGCTGCCCGCCACGGCCGTCTTCCTCGTCAAACCCGATCTCGGTCCGCTGGCCTCACGGGTGCTGTGCCGGGCCGCCGGTACGGTGCTCGGCGCCCTGGTGTTCGCCGGCCTCGCCGCGCTGCTGCCCCGCCCGGCGGGCCTGATCGCGCTGGTGGCGCTCTGCGGCGCGCTCATCCCGGTCGCCACCCGGCACTTCGCGGCGCTCACCGCCGTCGCCACCGTTCTCGTCCTCGCCCTGGTCATGGCCGGCGGCGAACCGCAGGCATCGGTCAGCCGGATCGGCGAGACCCTGCTGGCCTGCGCGCTCGTCCTGGTCGTGGGGCACCTGCCGATGCCGGGGGCACGGGGCGGCGGCGTACGGGACCGGCTCACGACGGCCGGCGGTGCCGCGCACGACTACCTCCGGCACGTGCTCGGCGGACCCGGGGACGGGCTCGTCGCCGGCCCCGGGGACCGCGCCGAGCGGTGGGCGCTGCGCCGCGAGGCCTACCGGACCCTCGCCGAGGCCCGCGCGGCCATCGCGCTCGCCGCCGCCGAGCTGCCCGCCCTGGCCCGGCACACCGAGGGCACGGACGCCGTCGCCGAGGCGCTGGAACGGCTCGTGGACACCACCACGGCCTGTGCCGTGCACCTCGACGACACCGGACGGCTCACCTCCCGGCACGTCCGCCGGCTGCGGGAGGCGCTGGCGGAGCTGGAGCGGCGGGGCGTACCGGGCGTGCGGGACGTACGGGTGCCGGCGTCCTCCGCCGCGTAACCGCACCGCCCGCCGTACGACGAAAGCGCCCAGGGATGGGCCCCGCCGAGACTGGCCGAAAAACCCACCCTGCCCGGCGATGAGTTCCGCGCCCGCCGACGGTCACCCCCCGAAACGCACCGTCGGACAGGAGGGCTCATGTCGTTTCCGGAGATCGTCTCGCGCGAACAGTGGCGCGCGGCGCGCGAGGAGCTGCTGCGCAAGGAGGAGGCGGTCAGGCGGGCGCGCGAGATCCTGGCCGCCGAGCGCCGGCGGCTGCCCATGGTCGAGGTCGACCCGGGGTACGTCTTCGAGGGCGGTGACGGCAAGGCCACCCTGCTCGACCTCTTCGAGGGCCGGACCCAGCTCGTCGTCCACCACTTCATGTTCGCGCCGGAGTGGCGGACCGGCTGCCCGTGCTGCGCGGCCTTCCTGGACCAGGTCGGCCACCTCGCCCATCTGCGCGCCCGCGACACCTCCTTCGCGGCCGTCTCCCGGGCGCCGTTCACCCGCATCCTGCCGTTCAAGGCGCGGATGGGCTGGGCGGTGCCCTGGTACTCCTCGTCGCACAGCGACTTCAACCGCGACTTCCAGGCCACCGTCGCGGCGGACGGCGGCCTGGCCGACCGCCCGGGCCTCAGCTGTTTCCTGCGCGACCACGACCGCGTCTTCCACACCTACTCGCTGTACGACGACGGGCTGGACGTCCTGGGCACCACGGCTGCCCTGCTCGACCTGACCGCCCTCGGCCCCCGCCCGGCCGGCAGCGACCGGCTCCGGCTGCACGACGAGTACGACTACTGACCCGACGCGCGGGACGCGGGACACCGCGCCGCAGGACGTGAGCCACCCGTGTACGACTTATGACAGCGCGCGTACGACCGGTGACACGGAAGGTGCTCTTCGTGTCACCAAGTGAACGGACTCTCACGGTCCGCGCCGAACCGGCGTCGGCATTGTCTCAGTACGGTCACCGAGCGGGCCGTTCCCGCTCTCCAGGGCGTTAACTCCTACGAGTACGACTTCTGGAGGTGCGAGATGGTGAACGGGCGAACAGTGCTCGAACGCTTTTCCGCCGGTGGTCCGCGGGGCTCCTGGCCCGCGGAGGAGTTCGCGCACGCGCGGCGTCAGGAAGGACTGCCCGCCGAGGTCGTCATGGACCTCGCGACGGACACGTTCCTGGTGATCGTCCGCGGCCGGACGGCCGAGTGAGCCGCGCCCGGGCCGCCGCCGGCGCCCTGTCGCCGGCCGCACCCGACGAGGCCCCCGCCTCCGTGTCACACCGGGTCGTGCCGCGCCGCCGCTACGCCGGTACGGCCCGCGACCAGTCCGGAGCCGTACCCGTCACCCGGCACAGGGCCAGGTAGAGCGGGATGGGCGGGGTGTAGGGGACCGGGTCCGCCGGGCGGTGGATGAGCCGGGCGGTGCCGGAGACCGGGGCGCCCACCGCGTAGCGGGCCGGGGCCGGCCAGGGCAGGGCGTAGTCGGAGTCCGACGGGACGATCCACCACCAGTGCGAGCCGTCGGCGTACACGCATCCCACCCGCGGCAGCCAGGGGAGGACGAGCGGACCGAGGCGGTCCGGCACGGCCACCGCGTCGCAGCCGAGCGGAGTGGTCATGCCGTCCGGCAGGGACAGCCGGGGGCCCGGGTCCTGGGCCGGCCGCCTGCGTTGCAGACGGACGAGCGTGTTCAGCCCGAGGGTGATCTCCTGACCTGCACCGCCGCCCCCGGAACGCCGCGCACCGCCGCTCCCCGGAACGCTGCCCCCGGACGCGCCGGGGCCCGTCACCGGCGGTCTCCGGGATGACCCTGCTCGGGCTGTCGTCTGCTCGCCTCGGCCGGCTGGTCCTCGCCGGAGTCGTCCGGGCGGCCCGGCTTGGAGCGGGCGCCCCAGCCGAGGTCACCGCGCGGCTTGGCCGTGTCGTGGACGGTGTCGGCCCGGCGGGGCAACTCGGTCCGGTGAGGCAGTTCGGCCCAGACCATCAGTCCAGGGCCGTGCTCCTGGGCGCCCCAGGCCCGGCACAGCGCGTCGACGAGAAGCAACCCCCTCCCGTGCTCCTCGTCGGGTCGCTGCGGGGACGGGTGGGGCTCGCCAGGAGCACAGCCCTCGTCGCGTACGGCTATGCGCACCATGTCGTCGTGATCGTGCAGCTCGCACACCACCCGGCTGCTCGCCGTGTGCACGATCGCGTTGGTGACCAGCTCGGATATGACCAGGGCCGCGCTGTCACAGGTGTCCGCGCAGACCGACCAGCCGGAGAGCCGGGCCTGCGTCAGCCGTCTCGCCCGGGCCACGGAACCCGGATGCGCGGCCAGCTCGAACCGGAATCTGCGCCCGGCCGTGCCTGCGTGGAGAGGCGCACCCTCCAGCGGGTGAGCGGCGGCTCGCGCGGGGAAATCCCCACCGGCGCCGGGACCGCGACGGTCTGCGGCGGCGTCTGTTCCTAAAGGCGCGGACGGAATCACGCATGCCACTATCGTCCTGCCACGGACACTTGGCAAGAGTCACTCTGAAAATTGCAGAGTGCTGTATGACTCGGTGAGGGGCCGTGGCAGACTGCTCGCAACAGCACCTCGCGCGGCGCCAATTGAAGTCGTCGGAGATCCGACCCGATCCCCCGAACGCACTTTCGAATGGCGCCGCAGGGCTGTCAGGAACGTTCCGTGGAGGCTTTCGGTGGAGGTGGCAGCGTGAGCGAGCCGCGGTCCGCGCCGACGGTGGGCCAGGTGGTCCTCGGCCGGCGCCTGCAGGACCTGCGGGAACGCGCCGGGCTCAAGCGCGAGGAGGCGGCCCGCGTCCTCCGTGTCGCCCCCGCCACCGTCCGCCGCATGGAGACGGCGGAGGTCTCCCTCAAGATCCCGTACGTGCAGCTCCTGCTGAAGGCCTACGGCGTCCCCGACGACGAGGCCGAGGTCTTCGTCCAGCTCGCCGAGGAGGCGAACCGGCCCGGCTGGTGGCAGCGGTTCCACGACATCCTGCCGGGCTGGTTCTCGATGTACGTCAGCCTGGAGGGCGCGGCCGGCCTCATCCGTTCCTACGACCCGCACTTCGTCCCCGGCCTGCTGCAGACCGAGGACTACGCGCGCGCGGTGCTGAAGTCCGGTGCCATCGGGCAGACGAGCCCGGACGACATCGAGCGCCATGTCGCCCTGCGCATGCAGCGTCAGCAACTGCTCACCCGTCCCGACCCGCCCCGCTTCTGGGCGGTGATGGACGAGACCGCGCTGCGCCGCCCGGCGGGTGGTCCGGAGGTGATGCGCGCGCAGATCGACAAGTTGCTTGAGGCCACGAAGCTGCCCCATGTGACGCTCCAGGTCGCCCCGTTCGCCAACGGCCCGCACCCGGGGACGTACGGGCCCTTCGTGCTGTTCCGATTTGCCATGTCAGAACTGCCGGACATGGTCTACAGCGAGTACCTGACCGGCGCCGTCTATCTGGACGCGCGCACCGAGGTGGCGACACACCTGGAGGTCATGGACCGCATGGCGGCGCAAGCCGCTACGGCACAACGCACGAAGGAGATCCTCCGGGATCTCCGCAAGGAGCTGTGAATGGATCGCATCATGCCGCGCGGACGCGTCTACAACGGGATGCCCGCGCGGGAGTTGGGCAGCGAGGGCTGGCACAAGCCCTGGAGCGGCGGCAACGGCGGGAACTGCCTGGAAGCGATGAAGCTGGCCGACGGCCGGATCGCCGTACGCCAGTCGACCGATCCCGACGGGCCGGCGCTGATCTACACCATGGCCGAGATGACCGCGTTCATAGAGGGCGCCAAGGCGGGGGTGGCCGACTTCCTGGTGTCCTGAAACCCACCGGCGGCCCGGCCCGACGGCCGGTCGGCGGTTTTTTGCGTTCTGCCCCGCTTTCCCTGGTCTCCCCTCCCGGGAACTCCGCCGGCCGCCGCCCACCACGAGCCCGTGAGCCCCGGGCGAAGCCGACACCGCCGCCACGAAGCTCCTTCGCCCCCTCTCCGGTCGTCCTCGCTCCGTTTGGCCTCGCTCCGCTCCCTCTTCAGACCGCCATCGGCCGGTCCGCGGGCCCGATCGGGGCCGGGAGCCGGGAACTGCCCGTCAGATAGCGGTCGACGGCCGCCGCGACCGCCCGGCCCTCCGCTATCGCCCACACGATCAGCGACTGCCCGCGCGCCGCGTCCCCCGCGGCGAACACCCCGGGAACGTTGGTCGCGAAACCGTCGTCCCGGGCGATCGTGCCCCGCGGCGTCAGCGCCAGCCCCAACTGCCCGATCAGTCCGTCCTCCTGGTCGGGCCCGGAGAAGCCCAGGGCGAGCAGCACCAGGCCGGCCGGGAGGTCCCGCCCGGTGCCCGGCACCGGCAGCCGCCGCTCGTCGACCTCCACCAGGTGCAGCGACCGCACATTGCCCCTCCCGTCTCCCGTGAAGCGGAGCGTGGACGCCGCGAACAGCCGCGCGTCCGCGTCCGCCGCCGGTGCCGTCCGCAGGTCCCGCGCCTCCTCGTGCGCGGCCGACAGCCGGTAGACCCTCGGATACGTCGGCCACGGCTCGGTGTCCTCGTCGCGCTCGGCATCCGGCTGTGCGTAGATGTCCAGCTGGGTGACGGACGCGGCCCCCTCGCGCACCGCCGTGCCCAGACAGTCCGCCCCGGTGTCCCCGCCGCCGACGATCACCACATGCCGGCCGGCGGCCGACAGCGGCGAGACCTCCAGATCACCCTCGCACACCCGATTGGCCAGCGGCAGATACTCCATCGCCTGGTGTATCCCGTTCAACGTCCGTCCCGGCACCGGAAGTTCCCGCCACGCCGTGGCACCGGTCGCGATCACCACCGCGTCGTACCGGGTCCGCAGCTCGGCCGCCGGAACGTCCCGGCCGACCGCCGTCGAGGTGCGGAACCTCGTCCCCTCCGCCCGCATCTGCTCGATCCGCCGTTCCAGATGCCGCTTCTCCATCTTGAACGCGGGGATGCCGTACCGCATCAGCCCGCCGGCCCGGTCGTCCTTCTCGTACACCGCGACCGTGTGCCCGGCCCGGGTCAGCTGCTGCGCCGCGGCCAGTCCGGTGGGTCCGGAGCCGATGACCGCAACTGTCTTCCCGGACAACCGCTCGGGCGGCCGGGGCGGGGTGAAGCCCTCCTCCCACGCCCGGTCGGCGATCGCGCACTCGACGTTCTTGATGGTGACGGCCGGCTGGTTGATCGCCAGCACACACCCCGCCTCGCACGGCGCCGGACACAAGCGGCCGGTGAACTCCGGGAAGTTGTTGGTCGCGTGCAGCCGGTCGCTCGCCGCCCTCCAGTCCTCCCGGGCCACCAGATCGTTCCACTCGGGGATGAGATTGCCCAGCGGACAGGCCTGATGGCAGAACGGGACACCGCAGTCCATGCAGCGGTCGGCCTGCTTGCTGACGATGGGCAGCAGCGCTCCCGGGACGTACACCTCGTCCCAGTCCCTCGCCCGCTCCTCGACGGGCCGCCGCGGCCACTCCTGGCGCGGTGTGGTCATGAACCCCTTGGGATCGGCCATGGCGTCTTCCTCGCGTACGGGCACCGCCGGCGCCGCGTGTACGAAGGGCCGTGCGTCATCCTTGCGGCACCCTTCCGGCCACGATACGTCCCAGCCGCCGACCGCGCAGGCGGGGAACAGCGTTTTCTGCCGGGGGCCACCGGCAGCCGGCCCGCCCCACGCGGTCCGGCGTTCCTCCGGTCGGGCTCCGTCTCGATCCACGTGCTCGCCTCCACCTCCCGCCATGCCCGCAGCACACTCTCCCGTCCGGCACGATCCGGCGCCGTGCCCGCACCGCGGCACACCATCTCGGCGGCTGGTCGTACGGCCCGTCCGCGTGCGGCGCACCCGCCACGACCGCCGCACTCCCGGCCGGCGCCCGGCCACACCGCGCCCGGCCGACACCCAGCCGCATCGCGCCCGGCCCGTACCGACGCGTGACCCGCGTTCGACCGGTCCTGCCCGGCCGGACAACCGGGGCAGAGCCGGAGGACCACGGCAGTGAACGCCACCGCGAACCGCTCGCCCTCCGCCGCCCGCGCCGATCCGGCACCAGCGGCGACAGCGGACCATGCCGACGGCGACAGCGGACCATGCCGGCAGCCGGCACACCGCTCACGCGTGTCGGCGACCGGACGAGGACGAGCCGCCCGGGGGAGCGGGGAGCGGGAAGCTGCGGGAACCTCCCTGCGCGGTACTGACCCCGGCCGCCGCCCACGCCTCCTACCCCGCTTACCCACTCACCCCACGCCCTCCTCCCGGTAGTTGAACACCGACACCCGGGTACGGTGCCGCACCGGCCGCTCGATCTCGTCCACCACCGCCACCGCCAGATCCGCGTACGACAGCCACGGCGCACGTCCGTCACCCGGCAGCCGTTCCCCGCCGACGCGATACCGCCCCGTCCGGGCACCTCCGGGGTCGAGGAACCCGGGAGGCGTCAGCATCACCCAGTCGACGGGCCCGTCCCCGCGTTCCCGCAGCCGGTGCAGCCCGGCCGTGTGCGCCAGCGCGAACGGCCGGATATCGGGCGGGAAGACGAGCGGGTCGTCCATCACCGGCCGCCCGTCCGCCCCGAGCAGGTTGGCGGCCAGGCCCAGCGCGACGAGCCGGTCCACACCGGCCGACGCGAGCCCGTCGAGCAGCGCGTCGGCCGCCTTCACGAAGAACTCGGGGTCCAGCGTGTCGAAGCCCTGCTCCGGCCCGCTGAACGGCGAGACGGCATGCACCGCCCCCGCGTGCCCGCCGGCGACCCCCGCGACCAAGCCGGGGTCGGTGACATCACCCGCTACGACCGTGACGCCCTCCGCGCCGAGATCCGGATACCGCGCCGGATCCCGCACCACGGCCGTCACCGCGAAGCCCCGCGCCCGTGCCTCGGCCGTCACCGCCCGTCCGGCCCGGCCCCCGGCCCCGAAGACCACGATCCCGCTCATCCACAACCTCCCGCTTCCGCACGCCCGTTGGCGTCCGACCGGGACCTTAGGGACCGCACCCCCGGTTACCGCAACGGAACCGGCGCTACCCTCGACGGATGACCGACGCGACGGACCCAGGCCGTCCCGCACCTATCGATCCCGACATGTTCCACCCCCTGTGTCCGTCCTCCGCCGTGCCCTTCCGGGTCGGCGACAAATGGTCCGGCATGGTCATCCGCTGCCTCCAGCACGGGCCGCGCCGCTTCGGTGAACTACGGGTCCCGCTCAAGGCCGTCACACCCAAGGTCCTCAGCGAGACCCTGCGCGCGATGGAGCGCGACGGCCTGGTGACCCGCACCGCCTACGACGAGAACCCGCCCCGCGTCGAGTACGCGCTCACCCCGCTCGGCCGTTCCCTGATCCCCCTCCTCGACGCGGCCCGCGTCTGGAGCGAGACCCATCTCCCCGCCCTGCTCGCGGCCCGTCGCGCGGCCGACGCCCGCCCCTGACCGTTCTCGTCGCCGTACCGGACCACCCGGCATCATGGGCCCTGTGCGACTCGAAGCGATCACCTGGGACCGGCTGGCCGAGCGACTCGCCGACCGCCTGGCCGACGCGGCGCCGGCCGATGCGGGGGCCTGGCCGCGTGTCGGCTTCGACGGTGCGCCGGCCGCTCGGCCCGGAGACCTCGCCACGCGGGTCGGGGAGGCGCTGCGGGTGCGCGGCCGGCCCTCGCTGGTCGTCGGCACCGAGGGTTTCCTGCGCCCGGCCTCGCTCCGCCTGGAACACGGGCGACGGGACGCGGAGTCGTACTACAGCGGCTGGTTCGACACGGGCGCCCTGTGGCGGGAGGTCTTCGGCCCGCTCGATCCCGGCGGCAGCGGGCGGATCCTGCCCGACCTGTGGGATCCGGTCACCGACCGGGCCACCCGCAGCCCCTACGTCCCGCTCCCGCCCGGCGGCATCCTGCTGCTCCACGGCCCCCTCCTGCTGCGTCACTGGTTCCCGTTCGATCTGACCGTTCACCTCCTCCTCTCCCCGGGCGCCCTGCGCCGCCGCACGCCCGAGGCCGACCACTGGACGCTGCCCGCCTTCGAACGCTACGAGGCCGAGACCGACCCGGCCGGGACGGCGGACGTCCTGGTCCGCGCCGACGACCCGCGCCACCCCGCCTGGACCGGCTGACCCGCGACCCCGCCTGGGCCGGCTGACCCGCGCCATCCCGACTGGACCGGCTGACCCGTGGCCACCCCGCCTGGGCCGGCTACCCGCGCCCACCGGCCAGGACCAGCCCGGCGGACCCCGCCGCCCGGCTCCGCCGTCCGCCGCACCGGCGCGCTGCGCCGCTCAGAGCCAGCCGTTGCGCCGGAAGCCCCGGTACAGCGTCAGACACGTCACCGCCATCACGGCCATGACCAGCGGATACCCGAACCGCCAGTGCAGTTCCGGCATATGGCGGAAGTTCATGCCGTACACCCCGCACACCATCGTCGGCACGGCGATCACCGCGGCCCAGGCCGTGATCTTCCGCATGTCCTCGTTCTGCGCGACGGTCACCTGCGCCAGATGCGCCTGCAGGATGGAGTTGAGCAGCTCGTCGAACGCGGCGATCTGGTCCTTGGCCCGAATCAGGTGGTCGAGCACGTCCCGGAAGTAGGCCTGTATCTCCGGGCCGACGACCCGTATGGGCCGGGTGGCCAGGTCCTCCATCGGGCGGCCCAGCGGCACCACCGCCCGCTTCAGCTCCAGCAGTTCGCGCTTCATCTGGTAGATGCGGCCCGGGTCGAGCCGCGCGCCGTACTCCGAGAACACCTCCGTCTCGACCTGGTCGATGTCGCCCTGCACCTCGTCCGTGACGCTCAGATAGTCGTCGACGACATGGTCGGCGATGGCGTGCAGGACCGCTGCCGGCCCCTTGGCGAGTTGCACCGGGTCCGTCTCCAGCTCCTCGCGCAGCGGGCCGAGCGAGCCGTGCCGGCCGTGCCGTACCGTGATCACGAAGTCCCGGCCGGCGAAGACCATGATCTCGCCGGTGTCCACCACCTCGCTGGTCGCCGTCAGCCGTTCGTGTTCCACGTAGCAGACGGTCTTGAAGACCGCGAAGAGCGTGTCCCCGTAATGCTCCAGCTTCGGCCGCTGATGGGCCTCGACCGCGTCCTCCACCGCCAGCGGATGCAGGGCGAACAACTCGGCGACACCCGCGAACTCACGCTCCGTCGGCTCGTGCAGCCCGAGCCAGACGAAGCCCTCGCCCGTCTTGCGCACCAGCCGCACGGCATCCACGAGGTCGGCGCACCCGGACACGCGCACGCCGTCCTGATACGTCACGCAGTTCACCACCGACGAGCCCAGCGGTGATCTGGCGGGATGGCTCAGGTCCACCCGCGGCCGGCGCCGGGCCAGCCGCGCCACCTTGCGCAGGCCGCCGACCCTGCCCAGCGCCGTGACCTTCCGCAGATTCCCTGCCATGGACATCCGGATCTCCCCGTGTGGATCCCCTCGCGCAACGCTCCCGCGCCTTGCTCCGCAAGTCTGCCAGTCCCGGGCAGAACGCGTGCGGACCTGTGGGAACGGGAAGTTCCGCTTGGTTCCCGCCTGTGGACAACCGGGTGCCCGCACTGCGGGAACAGGACGGCCGGGGCGACCGGGACGCTGGGAGGATCGGCGGCATGACGTCATCCGATGGATACCTGCTCGACAACCGGCAGGACGAGGCCGGCCGGCGCTTCGACGCCTTCGCCACCCTCTTCGACCCCACGACCTTCCGGCACCTCGAAGCGCTCGGCGTCGGACCCGGCTCGCGCTGCTGGGAAGTCGGGGCCGGCGGCACCTCCGTCGTCTCCTGGCTCGCTGCGAAGGTGGGGCCGGCCGGGGAGGTCGTCGCCACCGACATCGACACCTCGCGGCTTGTCCCCGCGGCCCGTCCGCCGGTGCGGGTCCTCGTCCACGACGTCGGCGCCGGGGAACCACCGGGGGAGGGCTTCGACCTGGTCCACGCCCGGCTGGTCCTCGTCCACGTGCCCGACCGGGAGCGGGCCTTGCGGTCGATGATCGAGTCCCTGCGGCCCGGCGGGCGACTGCTGATCGAGGATGCCGACCCCGCCCTCCAGCCCCTGATCTGCCCCGACGAGCACGGCCCGCGGGAACGGCTCGCCAACCGGCTGCGCCACGGTTTCCGCCGCCTGCTCGCCGACCGCGGCGCCGACCTGTCCTACGGCCGCACACTCCCGCGGCTGCTCCGGGAGGCCGGGCTGCACGGCGTGGAGGCCGACGCGTACTTCCCCGTGACCTCGCCCGCCTGCACCGCCCTGGAGGCCGCGACGGTCCGTCAGATCCGCGACCGGCTCGTCGCCGCCGGCCTGGCCACCGACGCGGAGATCGACCAGCACCTGGCCGACGTGGAGTCCGGCACCATGGACCTGGCCACCGCCCCGTTGATCTCGGCCTGGGGGCGCAAGGCGTAACCGCCGTCCGAGACCGCCGGGCCCCGTTCCCGCACGGCAAGGAAGCCACCTAACTCGTGTCGCCCCGGCGCGGTGGCCGGCCGCCGATCCGTCCCACCGCCTCGGCGCCCGCCCGGCAGCCCCGTGCCGCCGCCTCTTCCGGCTGAGCGCCCGCGAGCAGGGCCGCGAGGAACGCCCCGGTGAAGGCGTCGCCCGCGCCCGTCGTGTCCCGGGGCGCCGCCGGCATGGCCGGGACCCGGACCGGCGCGGTGCCGGAACGGGCCATCAGCGCCCCGTCCGCACCAATCTTGGCCACCACCAGCGGTACGAGCCGGCTCAACTTGACCGCCGCGTCCGCGGGATCCGGCAGCCCGGTCAGCAGACACGCCTCGTCCCGGCTGGGCAGCAAGACGTCCAGCCCGCGTGCGAACGCCAGGAAACGGTCCACCCCCAGCTCCGATAGGAAGCCGGCCGAGGCCGGGTCCATGCTGACCGGCACACCCCGCGCGCGGGCCGCCGCGAGCGCCGTCTCGGCCAGTGCCCGGCTCGACTCTGTGAACAGCAGATAACCCGACAGATGCAGCCGGCCCACCCCGTCGAGCAGCGCGTCCGACCAGTCGGCGGGGTCCAGCCGCAGCGACGCCCCGCTGTCCGTCAGAAACGTCCGCTCGGCCGCCGCACGCGTGTCGACGAGGCAGAGCACCGTCCCGGTCGCCGCCTCCGTATCCACCACGAGCCGGGGCCGTACACCGGCCGCGACCAGCTCCCGCTCGTGCCATGCCACGGCGTCCGCGCCGACCCGCCCCAGCAGCCGTACGTCCGCACAGCCCGCGCGGGCCGCCCAGCAGGCCACGTTGGCGCCCGCGCCGCCCGGCACCGTCCGGATCGCGGCGGCCGTGTCGGTGCCGGCCGCGAGCGGTCCCCGGTGCCGGGCGACCACGTCGGTGACCACGTCCCCGACGACCAGCAGTGCTCGGCCCGCGTTCACTCCCCGGTCCAGGCCGTGGCGATCCGCGCCGCCAGCCGTACGTTGCCGCGCACCGCCGCCAGATTGGCGTCCAGCGAGGCCCCGTCGGTGTGCCGGACCAGATAGTCCAGCAGGAACGGCGTCACCGCCTGCCCGCTGACACCCTGCCGTGCGCAGGCGTCCAGCGCGTCGGCGAGCACGCGCGCGTGCAGCCCGGGATCGAGCTGCTCCGCCTCCGGGACGGGATGGGCGACGATCAGCGCCGCGTCCGGCCCGGCCAGCGCGTCCTGGGCGCGCATGACGGCGGCGACCTGCTCCGGGGTGTCCAGCGTCCAGTCGACCGGATGGCCCGAGTCCGTCAGATAGAAGCCCGGGAACCGGTCCGTGCCGTACCCGGCGACGGCCACACCCAGCGTCTCCAGCCGCTGCAGCGTCGCCGGCACGTCCAGGATCGACTTCACGCCCGCGCACACCACCGTGATCCGGGTCCGCGCCAGCAGCCCCAGGTCGGCCGATTCGTCCTGGGACACCGTCCACTGCCGGTGCACACCGCCCAGCCCGCCGGTGGCGAACACCCGGATGCCCGCCAGTACGGCGAGCCGTGCCGTCGCCGACACGGTCGTCGCCCCGCTGGCGCCCGCCGCCACGGCGAGCGGCAGGTCGCGGTGGCCGAGTTTCCGGACGCCGTCCTCGTTCGCGATCCGTGCCAGCTGTTCCTTGTCCAGGCCGACCCGGGGCCGCCCGTCGAGCACGGCGACGGTCGCGGGTACGGCACCCTCCCGCCGTACCGCTTCCTCCAGCTCCAGCGCCGCCTTCAGGTTGCGCGGACGGGGCAGACCGTGCGCGATGATCGTGGACTCCAGCGCCACCACCGGCCGCCCCGCGTCGATGGCCTCCCGGACTTCTTCCGACACCACCAGCACCACGTGCCCGCCTCCTGTCCGTCGGTCCCTTCTCATCTCTGGCGGGCGCCGGTCACGGCTAAACGCTTGTGGCGCGCGGGGGAGGCCACCAGCCTGGGACGTATGACGGACAACAGCACGCGCCTCGACCACGTCGTCCTGTGGGTGGCCGATCCGGTCGCCGCGGCGGCCTTCTACCAGACGGCCGTCGGTCTGGAGCCGGTCGGCGTCGCCGAGTACACGGAGGGAACGGCGCCCTTCCCCTCCGTACGCGTCAACGAGGAGACCGTCCTCGACCTCGCCCCGCGCTCCTTCGCCGCGCGGATGAGGATGCTGCCCGGGTCGGCCGACAGCGCCGGACACCCGGTCAACCACGTCTGCCTGGCCCTGCCGGCCGACGCCTTCGACGCCCTGCGCGCCCGCCTGGAGGGACACGGGGTCCCCGTGTCGGGTATCGACCCCGGCCTGTCGGGCGCCCGCGGCAACGCCACCCGCAGCTTCTACTTCCGCGACCCCGACGGCAACGTCTTCGAGGTCCGGCACTACGACTGAGATCCGCCCCCACGACCAGGCCCTGGTCCGGAACAGGCCGGGCTCGCGGCCCGGCCAGGGAAACGAAGGGTCCTGGCCGCGTGCGGCCGGCCCTCGCACCCGCGGCCGGTCAGAACAGCGGCTCGGGCAGCACACCCTCCAGCGCCAGCAGCTTCCGCTTGGTCTCCAGCCCGCCGCCGAAACCCCCGATGCCGCCGTGGCTCTCCACCACCCGGTGGCACGGCACCACCAACGGCAGCGGATTGGCGCCCATCGCCGCGCCCACCGCCTGCGCCCCGCCGGGCTGGCCGACCCGGCCCGCCAGATCGCCGTACCCCACCACGGTGCCGTACGGCACACCGGCCGCCAGCTCCCGCAGCACCTGCCGGTTGAACCCGGAGATCAGCGACCAGTCCAGCGGCAGGTCGAAGGTGCTCCGCTCACCCGCGAAGTACGCCCGCAACTGGCGTATCGCCTCCGCCAGCAGCGGGGAGTCCGGATCCTCCACGGGCTCGCCGCCCAGCCGGGCGGCCAGCCGCTCCAGCGCCCGGTCGCGCACCGCGTCCGAGGCGTGGAAGACCACGTTGACCAGGCCCTCTGAGGTCGCCGCCAGCATCAGCGGGCCGATGGCCGTACCGACCACCGCCCACACGACCCGCCGCTCATCCTGCCCAAGGCTGTCCATGCGCCCACGGTACGACCCGCCACTGACAACGCCCGCCCGGACTCAGTCCGATTCCAGCGCCGTCCGCACCACGTCGGGCTTGTTGGTGATGATCCCGTCGACCCCGTAGGCGGCGACCCGGCGGGCTGCGGACGCGTCGTCCACCGTCCAGACGAACACCCCGAGCGGCCGGCCGTGCGGCCCGTGGAGGGCGTGCACCGCCGAGACGTACTCCCGGGTGAGCGACCCCTGCGAGGGGTTGACGAGATCCGCGAACCCCGCGAACCGGGGCAACTGCGCCACATCGGGGGCGCCGAGGTAGGCGGTGGTGACCGCCGGCTTCAGTTCGTGGACGGTCCGCACGCTGTCGGCGCTGAAGCTCTGCACGACCAGCCGCTCCCGGTGCCGGCCGTCCAGCCAGCCCTCGTTCCCGAGGAGCTTCAGCGTCTGCTGCTCGATGCCCGGGTACAGCTCCGGGCTCTTGATCTCCAGGAGCAGTTTCTCGTGATCGTGTTCGAGCCGGCGCATGTACTGCTCCAGCGTCGGCACGCGTGCGCCCGCGTACGCGGGGGAGAACCAGCTGCCCGCGTCCAGCCGGGCGATCTCCGCGGCCGTGAAGTCCCGCACTTTCCATGGAGCCCGGCCGGGGTAGACGTCCTCGACGTCCGTGGTGCGCTCCAGGCTGTCGTCGTGCAGGACGACCAGCTCACCGTCCTTGGTGCGCTGGACGTCGTTCTCCACCCAGGAGAAGCCCAGCTCGGCGGCCTTGTCGATGGCGGCCAGCGTGTTCTCGGGCGCGTAGGCGGAGGCGCCCCGGTGGGCGATCACGGTGGGTGTCCCGCCGTCGCCCGCCCGGGCGGCGGAGCCTGGGCTCAGCAGGACCGTCGCCGTTCCCACGGCCGCGACGGCCAGGGCGGCGACCAGGCGTGCGCGCATGCGTACTCCTCGCGTCGAGTGCATACCGACAGCACCAGACTGACAGCTCCGCGTCAACGGCACCCGGGCGCACGACGACCACAGAGCGGGGCAGATGTGTCAGCTCCGCTCACCGGGGGCGCACATCTGCGGCCAGGACGTGTTTCTTTGCCGGAAAGTCGTTCGACCATTCCGGTGGGGGTCATACTCTCTGCGACAACCCTGACCGCCCGCGCGGTCCTGGGACGGGGGAACATTCAGGTATTCCGGGACGCAAGAAAGCGGAAGGGCAGCCGCGGATGCAAGGCACGGTCGACGGATTCAGCTACGGGGCCGTCACCCCGTTGGTGGCCTATCTGATGGCCTGCCTCGGCGGCGCCCTCGGCCTGCGCTGCACCACCCGGTCCCTGCTGGTGACGCACTCCCGGCGCCCGGCCTGGCTGGCCCTCGGCGCGGCGGCGATCGGCTCCGGGATATGGACCATGCACTTCGTGGCCATGATGGGCTTCACCATCAAGGAGGCGCCGATCCACTACGACGCGCCGCTCACCTACGCCAGCCTCGGGCTCGCCATCGTCATGGTCGGCGTGGGGGTCTTCATCGTCGGCTACCGGGGCGCCACCGGCACCCCGCTGTTCACCGGCGGCACGATCACCGGACTCGGCGTCGCCTCGATGCACTACCTGGGTATGGCCGGCGTCCGTTTCCACGGACAGTTCACTTACAACACCTTCACCGTCGCGGCCTCCGTCGTCATAGCGGTCGTGGCCGCCACCGCCGCCCTGTGGGCCGCCGGGCAGGTACGGGGGTTCCTGTGGAGCGTGGGGGCGAGCCTGGTCATGGGGCTCGCGGTCAGCGGCATGCACTACACCGGGATGGCGGCCCTCCGCGTCCACCTCGACGGCGCCGGACACTCCGCCGGAGGGACGCCCGACGCGTCCGCGCTCGCGCCGATGCTGATCGGTCCGCTCGCCTTCCTGCTGCTCGCGGGCGTCGTGGTGATCTTCGACCCGCTGATGGTCGTGGGCGGTCCCGACTGGACGCCCGTCGAGCACAAACCGGGCGTCCCGGCCGCCGCGGTGCCCTCCCACACGGACCGCCATCCCGACCTCCACCAGGGCCGCCCGCCGGTCCGCCGGCCCGAGCACCACCGCTTCCGGACCCCGCAGAACCGCTGACCGGGGCCGGTTGTCAGTGGGGGGTCGTACGGTGGATGGCATGCGGCCCGTTTCCCACATCGAACGCACGGTGGCGCCCTTCGAGGTCGTCAGCCCCTACCAGCCCAGCGGCGACCAGCCGGCGGCCATCGCCGACCTGGCCAAGCGCATCGAGGCCGGTGAGAAGGATGTCGTCCTCCTGGGCGCGACCGGCACCGGCAAGTCCGCCACCACGGCGTGGATGATCGAGAAGCTCCAGCGTCCCACGCTGGTGATGGCGCCGAACAAGACACTGGCCGCCCAGCTGGCCAACGAGTTCCGCGAGCTGTTGCCGAACAACGCGGTCGAGTACTTCGTCTCGTACTACGACTACTACCAGCCCGAGGCGTACGTCCCCCAGTCGGACACCTACATCGAAAAGGACTCCTCGATCAACGAGGAGGTCGAGCGCCTGCGCCACTCGGCCACCAACTCGCTGCTCACCCGCCGTGACGTCATCGTGGTCGCCTCGGTCTCCTGCATCTACGGCCTCGGTACGCCGCAGGAGTACGTGGACCGCATGGTGCCGCTCCGGGTCGGCGACGAGGTCGACCGGGACGAGCTGCTGCGCCGCTTCGTCGACATCCAGTACACGCGCAACGACATGGCCTTCACCCGCGGCACCTTCCGGGTGCGCGGCGACACCATCGAGATCTTCCCGGTCTACGAGGAGCTGGCCGTCCGAATCGAGATGTTCGGGGACGAGATCGAGGCGCTGTCCACGCTGCACCCGCTCACCGGCGAGATCATCAGCGACGACCGCCAGCTCTACGTCTTCCCCGCCTCCCACTACGTCGCCGGCCCCGAGCGCATGGAGCGGGCCGTCAACGACATCGAGAAGGAGCTGGGGGACCGCCTGGCCGAGATGGAGAAGCAGGGCAAGCTGCTGGAGGCGCAGCGTCTGCGCATGCGCACCACGTACGACATCGAGATGCTCCGCCAGATCGGCACCTGCTCCGGTGTGGAGAACTACTCGATGCACTTCGACGGCCGCGCCCCGGGCTCCCCGCCCAACACGCTGCTGGACTACTTCCCGGACGACTTCCTGCTCGTCATCGACGAGTCGCACGTCACCGTCCCGCAGATCGGCGCGATGTACGAGGGCGACGCCTCCCGTAAGCGGACCCTCGTGGACCACGGCTTCCGGCTGCCCTCCGCCCTGGACAACCGTCCGCTGAAGTGGGAGGAGTTCCAGGAGCGCATCGGGCAGACCGTCTACCTGTCGGCCACTCCGGGCGCCTACGAGCTGTCGCGCTCGGACGGCGTCGTCGAGCAGATCATCCGGCCGACCGGCCTGGTCGACCCGGAGGTCGTGGTCAAGCCCACCGAGGGCCAGATCGACGACCTGGTGCACGAGATCCGCAAGCGGACCGACAAGGACGAGCGGGTCCTCGTCACCACGCTGACCAAGAAGATGGCCGAGGACCTCACCGACTACTTCCTGGAACTCGGCATCCAGGTGCGCTATCTGCACAGCGACGTCGACACCCTGCGCCGCATCGAACTGCTGCGCGAGCTGCGCTCCGGTGAGTACGACGTGCTGGTCGGCATCAACCTGCTGCGTGAGGGTCTCGACCTGCCCGAGGTGTCGCTGGTGGCGATCCTGGACGCCGACAAGGAGGGCTTCCTGCGCTCCGGCACCTCGCTGATCCAGACCATCGGCCGCGCGGCGCGGAACGTCTCCGGCCAGGTCCACATGTACGCCGACAAGATCACCCCGGCGATGGAGAAGGCCATCGAGGAGACCAACCGCCGCCGGGAGAAGCAGATCGCCTACAACAAGGCCCGCGGCATCGATCCGCAGCCGCTGCGCAAGAAGATCAACGACATCGTCGCGCAGATCGCCCGGGAAGAGGTCGACACCGAACAGCTCCTCGGCTCCGGTTACCGCAACACCAAGGACGGCAAGAACGCGAAGGCGCCCGTTCCCGCGCTCGGCGGCAAGGCGGCCAAGGGCGCCAAGGCGGGCAAGGCCGCCAAGGGCAAGACGGTGCCCACGGACCGTCCGGCGGCCGAGCTGGCCGAGCAGATCGAGGAGATGACCGAGCGCATGCGGGCCGCCGCGGCGGAGCTGCAGTTCGAGGTCGCGGCCCGGCTGCGTGACGAGGTCGCCGAGATGAAGAAGGAACTGCGTCAGATGCGGGAGGGCGGCCTCGCCTGAGCCAGCGCGTCACCGTCGGCCTCGGCCATAAGCATCAAGTGTTGCAACACCGACACAAAGCGCGGGCCGAGGCCGGCGCCGCCGGTGGCCGTGCGTAGGGTTCTGGACGACCGCGGCGTGCGCAGCGACGGCTCGGCGCGGCACCAGGGATTGTCGAGAGGGGAAACAGCCGTGTCCGTCAACTTGTCCAAGGGTCAGGCCATCAGCCTGGAGAAGAACGACGGGGCGACCCTGACCGCGGTCCGCATGGGACTCGGCTGGCAGGCGGCGAAGCGGCGTGGCCTGTTCGGCTCCCGTACCCGCGAGATCGACCTGGACGCGTCGGCGGTCCTCTTCGCCGGCCAGGAGCCTCAGGACGTCGTCTTCTTCCGCCACCTGGTGAGCGAGGACGGTTCCGTGCGGCACACCGGTGACAATCTCGTCGGCGGCGTCGGCCGGGGCGACGACGAGGCGATCCTGGTGGACCTGCAGCGCGTCCCGGCCCACATCGACCAGATCGTCTTCACGGTGAACTCCTTCACCGGCCAGACCTTCGAGGAGGTGCAGAACGCCTTCTGCCGACTCGTGGACGAGACCAACGGCCAGGAACTCGCCCGCTACACCCTGGCCGGCGGCGGCGAGTACACCGCCCAGATCATGGCCAAGGTGCACCGCGCGGGCCCGGGCTGGACGATGACCGCGCTCGGCGCCCCGGCCGACGGCCGCACGTTCCAGGACCTGATGCCGGCGATCCTGCCGCACCTCTAGCCCCGGACCGCCCGCCCTCCTGCGAGGTCCACGGCTTACGTCAAGCACTAGTAAAAGCACTCTGACCTGCGGACTTGGATTCCACTTTACTCAGCTCTTTACCTTTCCTTGGTGATTGGGGTACTGTTTTCCCTACGGAGGGGAGTACTCCCCAAGTGCGGCGCACCCGTCAGTACGGACCGGTTCCGGTCCCGGGGCGCCGGCCCGACACGGGCGGAAGAGACCTCCGGCAGCGACAACGCTGATGTGTTCACCGTCACGCAATGCCGGAGGTGCAGTGGAAGTCTCCATGACCCTGTGGGTCCTCACCATCGTGGGTCTCGCCGCCCTGATCGCGGTCGACTTCTTCATCGGTCGCAAGCCGCACGAAGTGTCGATCAAGGAAGCGGGTATCTGGACGGTCGTCTGGGTTGCCCTGGCCGGTCTGTTCGGTCTCGGCCTGTTGCTCTTCGGCGGCGGTCAGCCGGCCGGCGAGTTCTTCGCGGGCTTCATCACCGAGAAGTCGCTGAGCGTCGACAACCTCTTCGTCTTCGTCCTGATCATGGCGAAGTTCGCGGTGCCCGTTCAGTACCAGCAGCGCGTCCTGCTCGTCGGCGTTCTCATAGCCCTGGTCCTGCGGGCCGCCTTCATCGCCGCCGGGGCCGCGATCCTCGCCAGCTTCTCCTGGGTGTTCTTCCTCTTCGGCGCCTTCCTGATCTGGACCGCCTGGAAGCTGGTCCAGGAGGCCCGCGCGGACCAGGACGACGAGGAGTTCGAGGAGAACAAGCTCCTGAAGGCCGCGGAGCGCAAGTTCGGCGTGGCCGACCGATACCACGGCACCAAGCTGTGGATCCAGCAGAACGGCAAGCGCGTCATGACGCCGATGCTGGTCGTGATGCTCGCCATCGGCACCACGGACGTGCTGTTCGCCCTGGACTCCATACCCGCGATCTTCGGCCTGACCCAGGACCCGTACATCGTCTTCACCGCCAACGCCTTCGCTCTGATGGGGCTGCGCCAGCTCTACTTCCTCATCGGCGGACTGCTCAAGAAGCTGGTCCACCTCTCGTACGGGCTGTCGGTCATCCTCGGCTTCATCGGCGTCAAGCTGGTGCTGCACGCCCTGCACGAGTCGGGCGTCCACGTGCCCGAGATCGGCATCCCGGTCTCGCTCGGTGTGATCTGCGCGGTCCTCGCCGTCACCACCGTGACCAGCCTGCTCGCCACCCGGAAGCAGGAGGCCGCCGAGACGGCGCGCGCCGGCGGCGAGGGCGCCCGCAAGGACAGCGTCGACGTCTGACGGCTCCAGCACGAAAAGAACGGAATGCGAACCCTGTACGCCTCTGCGAACATCGCCGCATGATCCCTCGGCTCCGATCGCTCACCCATCAATGGACGATCCTCGTGCCGGTCCTCGCGGTCGTCCTGCTGCTCTTCACCTGGGGCCGGGACCTTCCCGGCGCCGTCGTCGGCGTGGTGACCCTGGTCCTCGCGGGATCCGTCCTGGCGGCGGTGCACCACGCCGAGGTGGTCGCCCACCGGGTCGGCGAACCCTTCGGTTCCCTGGTCCTCGCGATCGCCGTCACGATCATCGAGGTGGCCCTGATCGTCACCCTCATGGCCGACGGCGGCAGCAAGAGTTCCACCCTCGCCCGGGACACCGTCTTCGCCGCCGTGATGATCACCTGCAACGGTATCGTCGGGATCTGCCTGCTCGTCGCCTCCCTGCGGCACCGCACGGCCGTCTTCAACCCGGAAGGCACCGGCGCGGCGCTGGCGACCGTGGCGACGCTGGCCACGCTCAGTCTCGTCCTGCCGACCTTCACCACCAGCAGGCCCGGACCCCAGTTCTCAGCCGTCCAGCTGACCTTCGCCGCGCTGTCCTCACTGATCCTCTACGGGCTGTTCGTGACCACCCAGACCGTGCGGCACCGTGACTACTTCCTGCCCATCACCCGGCAGGGCGCGGTCATCACCGCCGACGACCACGCCACGCCCCCGCCCGTGCGCACCGCCTGGCTCAGCCTCGGTCTGCTCGGACTGGCCCTGATCGGCGTGGTCGGGCTGGCCAAGAGCGTGTCACCCACCATCGAGTCGGGTGTGGCGGCGGCGGGCCTGCCGCACGAGGTGGTCGGTGTGATCATCGCGCTGCTCGTCCTGCTGCCCGAGACGATCGCCGCGCTGCGCTCCGCCCGCCGGGACCGGGTGCAGACCAGTCTCAACCTCGCGCTCGGCTCCGCCATGGCCAGCATCGGCCTGACCATCCCGGCCGTGGCCCTCGCCTCCGTCTGGCTGTCCGGACCCCTCGTGCTCGGTCTCGGTTCGACCCATATGCTGCTGCTCGCGCTGACCGTGGTGGTCAGCTCCCTGACCGTGGTCCCCGGCCGGGCCACACCGCTCCAGGGCGGCGTCCACCTGGTGCTGTTCGCGGCGTACCTGGAACTGGCGGTCAACCCGTAGCCGGTGGGCGGCGCGCGGCGTGTCCGCTCAGCCCGTGACCGGTTCCGCCGCCGGCGCGGGCACCGGACGCGTCTCCGGCAGCAGCGCGAAGCACACCAGGCTGATCAGCGCGATGCCCGTCAGATACACGCCCACGCCCCACGGGATCCGCCCGCCCCGCTCCGCGAGCGTCGTGGCCACGATCGGGGTGAGGGCGCCGCCGAGGACCCCGCCCAGGTTGTAGCCCACGGCGGCGCCCGTACAGCGCACCCGGGGCTCGTACAGTTCCGGCAGATAGGCGGCGATCACCGCGAACATGGTGACGAAGGCGAGCAGGGCACCCAGGATGCCCAGGAACATCAGCAGCGGCTCGCCGGTCGCCAGCAGCGCGACCAACGGGAGCATCCACAGGACGGAGGCCGCGCACCCCGTCAGACACATCGACCGGCGCCCGTACCGGTCACCGACCAGCGCGACGACGGGAATGAGCGCGCCCTCCACGAGCACCGCGCCCATGACGCACATCAGCATGACCGTGCGGCTCACACCGAGCCGTTCCGTGGCGTACGCCAGCGACCAGGTCGTCACCGCGTAGAACACCGCGTAGCCCACGGCCAGCGCTCCGGCCGTCAGCAGCACCAGCCGCCCATGGTGCCGTACGACCTCGACGATGGGCACGCGCGCGTGGTCGTCGATCTCCAGGAAGCTGGGGCTCTCCGTGAGGGACGAGCGCAGCCACAGCCCCGCCAGGGCGAGCGCGCCGGCCGCCCAGAACGGCACCCGCCAGCCCCAGCGCGCGAACTCCGCGTCGGACAGCGCCGCCGACAGCGCGAGCACCACCGCGTTGGCCAGGACGAAGCCCACCGCCGGCCCCACCTGGGGGAAGCTGGTCCACAGAGCGCGCCGCCGGGCGGGCGCGTGCTCGGCGGTCAGCAGGACCGCTCCGCCCCACTCCCCGCCGAGCCCCAGCCCTTGCAGGAAGCGCAGGACGAGCAGCAGCACGGGCGCGGCCACGCCGATGGTCCCGTAGGAGGGCACACAGCCCACCGCGACCGTGGAGGCGCCGGTGAGCAGAAGCGAGGCGACAAGCACCGGCCGCCGCCCGCGCCGGTCCCCGAGGTGCCCGAACAGCACCGAGCCCAGCGGCCGGGCCACGAACCCCACCCCGAACGTGCCGAACGCCGCCAGCGTGCCCGCGACCGGCGAGAACGTGGGGAAGAACAGCGGCCCCAGGACCAAGGCCGCCGCCGTGCCGTAGACGAAGAAGTCGTAGAACTCGATCGCCGTCCCGGCGAGCGAGGCGGCGGCGAGCCGTGGCATGGACGGGGGCTGTGCAGCCTGTACGTCGCGCATGCCGGGTCAACTACCCACAGTGATCAGGAGTTACGGGGGCGTACGGTGGTGATCACGGGACGGGGGTGCGCGCCCTGGCGACCGGCGCACACGGCCCGCCGGCGTCCCGGCCGGCGTGATAGACCGGGTCCGACCGGCGGACGCAGCCGCACCGCCCCGAACGGACCGGAGGAACCGTGCCCCGCACCCTGGCCAACGCCCCGATCATGATCCTCAACGGGCCCAACCTGAACCTGCTCGGCCAGCGCCAGCCGGAGATCTACGGCAAGGAGACGCTGGCCGACGTGGAGGCGCTCTGCGCCGAGGCGGCGGCGGCGCACGGCGGCACGGTGGACCTCCGCCAGTCCAACCACGAGGGGGAACTGGTCGACTGGATCCACGAGGCGCGGCTCGGCCACTGCGGGATCGTCATCAACCCCGGCGCCTACTCGCACACGTCGGTCGCCCTCCTGGACGCGCTCAACACCTGCGACGGCATGCCCGTGCTGGAGGTCCACATCTCCAACATCCACCGGCGCGAGTCGTTCCGGCACCACTCGTACGTCTCCCTGCGCGCCGACGGCGTGATCGCCGGATGCGGAGTGCAGGGCTACGTGTTCGGCGTGGAACGGGTCGCGGCGCTGCTCGGAGCGGCGCGGGCGGAGGCGTAATCCCGCGCGAGGGACTACAGCCGGCCCGCCTCCACGATCCGGCGCAGGAAGCGCCGGGTGCGCTCCTGCCGCGGATCGCCGAAGACCTGCTCGGCGGTGCCGCGCTCCAGCACGACCCCGCCGTCCAGGAAACACACCTGGTCGGCGACGTCCCGCGCGAACCCCATCTCGTGCGTGGCGAGCACCATGGTCATGCCCTCGTCCTTCAGGGTGCGGACCACCTCCAGCACCTCGCCCACCAGTTCGGGGTCGAGCGCGGCCGTGATCTCGTCCAGCAGCAACAGCCGGGGCCGCACCGCGAGCGCCCGTACGATCGCCACACGCTGCTGCTGGCCGCCGCTGAGCCGGTCCGGGTAGGCGCCGGCCTTCCCGGTGAGACCGAGGCGCTCCAGCAGCTCCCTGGCCCGTTCCTCGGCCTCCGCGCGGGCGACGCCGTGCACTCGGCGGGGCGCGAGGGTGATGTTGTCGAGCACGGTCATGTGCGGGAAGAGGTTGTACGCCTGGAAGACGACGCCGATCCGGCGCCGTACCGCGTCCTGGTCAGCCCGCGGGTCGGTGATCTCCTCCCCGTCCAGCCAGATCGCGCCGTCGTCGATGTCCTCCAGCAGGTTGGCGCAGCGCAGCAGCGTGGACTTGCCCGAACCGGAGGCGCCGATCAGCGCGGTCACCGTGTGCGGGGCGACCTCCAGATCGACGTCCCGCAGGACCACCGAACCGCCGAAGGTCTTGCGGACGGACTCCATCCGCAAGGCGGGCGCGCCGCTCGCGGACGTGCTCTCGGACGTGCTCA
This sequence comes from Streptomyces sp. NPDC027672, assembly GCF_055566335.1. Classification (NCBI taxonomy): domain Bacteria; kingdom Bacillati; phylum Actinomycetota; class Actinomycetes; order Kitasatosporales; family Streptomycetaceae; genus Streptomyces; species Streptomyces sp. NPDC027672. The sequence continues at coordinate 403,951 of NZ_JBVHSO010000007.1, forward strand.
CGGACATCCTCCCCGGGTCACAGGGACCCTCCCTGGGCCCGCTGCCGGTCCATCCGGGCCGTGACCCAGTCGGTGAACCGGGTCATCGGGATGGTCAGCGCCACGAACACCAGCCCCGCGACGATGTACGGCGTGTAGTTCAGACTGCGCCCCACGATGATGTCGGCCGCCCGCACCGCGTCCACCGCGCCCCCGATGGAGACCAGACCGGTGTCCTTCTGCAACGACACCAGGTCGTTGAGCAGCGGCGGCACCTGGCGGCGCACCGCCTGCGGCAGGACGACGTAGCGCAGGGCCTGCCGGTTGGTGAGGCCCAGCGAGCGCGCCGCCGCGCGCTGCGAGGGGTGGACGGACTCGATGCCCGCCCGGAAGACCTCCGCCACGTACGCCGAGTACGTCAGCGTCAGCGCCGTACCGCCGAGCATGACGGGGTCGACCGTCACGCCCTGCAGCCGCAGCGCCGGCACGCCCAGAACGACGATCATCAGATTGATGATCAGCGGCAGGCCGCGGAAGAAGTCGGTGTACGCCGCCGCCAGCACCCGCAGCGGGAAGAAGACCGGGCCGCGCAGGGTCCGGGCGATGGCGATCAGCATGCCGAGCACCAGGACGGCGGCCCCGCAGACCACCAGCAGCCGGAGGTTCAGCCACAGCCCGTCGAGGACCTTCGGGAACGCCTCGCGCGCGTAGTGCGCGCTGAAGAAGGTCTCCTTGGTGCGCGGCCAGCCGGGGGCGCTGACGACGACCAGGTAGAGCACGACGGCCGTGCCGAGGGTCGACAGGGCCGCGACCGCCGTGGCGCGGCGGGCACGCGCGCGCCGGTAGCGCTCGCGTGCCAGGCGCCGCTCGGAGGGCGCGTACCCGTCGTCGGTCATGGGACCCTTGGCGTCCGCCTCCTCCCGGGCCGGCTCGCCCTCGGTCACCGTCACTTGAGCACCGGGGCGTCGACGGCGTCCGAGAGCCACCGCTTCTCGATCGCCGCCAGCGTGCCGTCCTCGCGCAGGGCGTCGACGGCGGCGGTCACGCACGGGGTCAGCGCGCTGCCCTTGTCCAGCACCAGCCCGAACTGCTCCGGCGTGCCGCCCTGGTGCTCGAACTGCCCGACGATCTTCGCGTCCGTGACCTCCGCAGCGGTGATGTAGAACGCCGTCGGCAGATCGGTGACGACGGCGTCCACCTGGCCGTTCCGCAGGGCGGACTTGGCCTGGTCGTTCTTGGCGTAGACGGCCGCCTCCCGGGCCGGCTTCACCACGTCGGTGATGTAGTCGAGGCTCGTGGTGCCCACCTGGGCGCCCAGCTTGAGCTTCCTCAGGTCCGCGATGCTCGTCGCCTTCGCGGCCTTGCCGCCCTTCAGCGCGATGACGGCCTGGCGCACGTCGTAGTAACCGGAGGAGAAGTTCACGGCCTTCTTGCGCTCGGCGCTGATCGACACCTGGTTGATGTCGAAGTCGAAGGTCTTCACCCCCGGCGCGAACGCCTTGTTGAACGGCACGCTCTGCCAGACGACCGCGCTCTTGCCGTATCCCAGCCGCTTGGCCACGGCATAGGCGACCGCCGACTCGAAGCCCTCGCCGCTCGCGGGCTTGCCGTCCTTGAACCAGGGTTCGTACGCCGGTTCGTCCGTCGCGATCGTCAGCTTCCCGGACGTCTTCGTGGGCGACGCGCCCTTGGCGCAGGCCCTCGAGGCCGGCCCGGACGGAGCGGCCGACGCCTCCCCCTCGGGCTGCGGCGCACAGCCGACGGCGGTGGCGAGCAGGGCTACGGTGGCAGCGGCGACCGCGCGGCGCAGAGTACGAGGGGCAGGACGCATGGCGGGAGAGTGGCAGTGAACGCCGCGTCTGTCCAGGTCACGGCCGTAGATGTCCGCATAGTGGGAGCGGGTGTTGCGGCGGTGTGAACACGGCCGGAAGCGGCACGCCACGCGCGCGTGCCCGGTGCCTGGGCCGCCGGCCGAGGGCGGGGATGAAGACCGGCGGCCTCTACCGCCCGGGAACCGTCGTCCTGGGCGGGGCTGCTACCAGTTGACCGCGCGAAGGCGTTCCGCGGGAGTGCGCACGGAGGCCCGCCGCAGGCGAAGGAATCACACGGGGCGCGCGGGGAGGCGGCGCGCGCCGGGCGTGTGTGCGGGCGCGTGTCGGCTCCGTCGACCGGTCGTCAAGGACTCGCCCGGTCGTCAAGGACTCGCCCGGTCGTCACGGACTCGCCAGGCCGCGCGGCCTGCCAGGACACGCGCGCAGGCGCGTCCGGAGGCGAGGCGCCGTCCGGGCGCCCGGGGTCCGTTTCCGATGACCGTCCGCCCCCGTCCGGCCTCCGGTCACCACCCGCGCGCGTGCCACTCCGGCAGATGCGGCCGCTCCGCGCCCAGCGTCGTGTCGTTGCCGTGTCCCGGATAGACCCACGTCTCGTCCGGCAGCACCTCGAAGAGCTTCGTCTCCACGTCATGGATCAGGCTGGCGAACGCCTCCGGGTCCTTGCGCGTGTTGCCGACCCCGCCGGGGAAGAGGCAGTCGCCGGTGAAGACGTGCGGATGGCCGTGCGGGTCGTCGTAGACCAGCGCGATCGAACCGGGCGTGTGCCCGACCAGATGGCGCGCCGTCAGCTCCACCTGACCCACCCGGATGACGTCGCCGTCGTCGACGAGGACATCGGTGGGCACGGGGATGCCGGCGGCGTCGTCGCGCCCCGCGTACGTACGCGCGCGCGTGGCCGCGACGACCTCGGCGAGGGCCTGCCAGTGATCGCCGTGCTGATGCGTGGTGACCACGGACGCGATGCCGTCGTCACCGATCATGCCGAGAAGCGTCCCCGCCTCGTTGGCCGCGTCGATCAGAAGCTGCTCGTCGGTGGCCCGGCAGCGCAGCAGATAGGCGTTGTTGTCCATCGGGCCGACCGCGATCTTGGTGATCATCAGGTCTTTCAGCTCGTGCACATCCGCCGGTCCGCCGACCTTGACCTCTCCGGAGTACGTCATGTCCGCAGCCTATAGCGGGAGGGCCCCCGGCCCCACAGCCGGAAGACCCCGTCCCGCGCCGGGTCTACAGCGGGGGCAGCTCCGGCAGCTCTCCGCCGTCCGTCTTCAGCGCCGCGCCGTCGCGGCGCCCGGCGAGCCACCCCACCAGGTCCGCCGGCAGGCCGGTGACCGTGATCTGCGGCACGTCGGCCTCCCGTCCGGTGGTCCACGCGCGCGTGCCGTCCGTGAGACGGGTCGCCGGGATGCCGGGCCGGCCGGAGAACCGTTCCGCGAGGAAGTCGGTCTCCCGCTCCAGGAACTCGGCCGGGAGGTCCTCCAGCTCGTATCCGATGCCCAGGTCCACGTGGTGCAGCTCCACCTCCGCCCACCGTCGGAACGGCACCCGTGACGCGGAGTCGGTGACGCCGTTACGCAGCTCGACCGTGCGCGACCAGTCCGCGGGCGCCTCCCCGGCCGTCCGGAACCGGGCCGCGCTCTCCCGCAGGTCGGTGATCTGCTCCTCCAGGGGCCGGTCCGCGCCCCGCTCGATGTCGTCGTCCCGCTGCCCGGCGCTCGCGTACATGGGACGGCCCAAGAGGACGTTCACGAGCGCGTCCGCGTTCCGGGCCAGGTGGGCGAGGACATGCCCGCGGCTCCAGCCCGGCAGCCGTGACGGCTCGGCCGGCGAGGCGTTGTGCAGAGCGGCGACCGCGGTCAGCAGCCGATCGGTCGCCTCACGTACACGGACCAGGTCATGAGCGTGATCAATCATGGCGCCGACCCTAGTCCGGCCACACCTTCGGGTGAAGGACGCGCATCCCGGCCGTGAATCGAATGTACGTGCTATATGGTCGAAGGCGGCATCGGGCATGCTGGAGGGCCGGGGGTTGTTATGCACCCGGGCAATCCGCCCCGACGTTGTCAGTGGCTCCCCCTAGTCTGAAGAAGCACAGGGGCCCTGCTCCTGTCACTTCTCTCAAGAAAGGTGCGGACCGGCGTGGCCGACCGTCTCATCGTCCGTGGCGCGCGCGAGCACAACCTGAAGAATGTCTCGCTCGACCTGCCGCGTGACTCGCTCATCGTCTTCACGGGCCTGTCCGGGTCGGGCAAGTCCTCCCTGGCCTTCGACACGATCTTCGCGGAGGGCCAGCGTCGTTACGTGGAGTCGCTCTCCTCGTACGCGCGGCAGTTCCTCGGCCAGATGGACAAGCCCGACGTCGACTTCATCGAGGGCCTCTCCCCGGCGGTCTCCATCGACCAGAAGTCGACCTCGCGCAACCCGCGCTCGACGGTCGGCACGATCACCGAGGTCTACGACTACCTGCGCCTGCTCTTCGCGCGCATCGGCAAGCCGCACTGTCCCGAATGCAGCCGCCCGATCTCGCGGCAGTCGCCGCAGGCCATCGTGGACAAGGTGCTGGAGCTGCCGGAGGGAAGCCGCTTCCAGGTGCTCTCGCCGCTCGTGCGCGAGCGTAAGGGCGAGTTCGCCGACCTCTTCGCCGACCTGCAGACCAAGGGCTACTCCCGTGCGCGCGTGGACGGCCAGACCATACAGCTGTCCGAACCGCCGGCCCTGAAGAAGCAGGAGAAGCACACCATCGAGGTGGTCGTCGACCGCCTCACGGTGAAGGACTCCGCCAAGCGCCGCCTCACCGACTCCGTGGAGACGGCCCTCGGCCTGTCCGGCGGCATGGTCGTGCTCGACTTCGTCGACCTCCCCGAGGGCGACCCGGAGCGCGAGCGGATGTACTCCGAGCATCTGTACTGCCCGTACGACGACCTGTCCTTCGAGGAGCTGGAGCCCCGCTCCTTCTCCTTCAACTCGCCCTTCGGCGCCTGCCCCGAGTGCACCGGCATCGGCACGCGCATGGAGGTCGACCCGGAGCTGATCGTCCCGGACGAGGACAAGTCCCTGGACGAGGGCGCCATCCACCCCTGGTCGCACGGGCACACCAAGGACTACTTCAGCCGTCTGACCGGCGCCCTCGCGGACGCCCTAGGCTTCCGCACGGACATCCCCTTCGCGGGCCTGCCGCAGCGCGCCAGGAAGGCCCTGCTGTACGGCCACAAGACCCAGATCGAGGTGCGCTACCGCAACCGCTACGGCCGGGAGCGCGTCTACACCACTCCCTTCGAGGGTGCGGTGCCCTTCGTCAAGCGCCGGCACAGCGAGGCCGAGAGCGACGCCAGCCGCGAGCGCTTCGAGGGGTACATGCGCGAGGTGCCCTGCCCCTCCTGCGAGGGCACGCGGCTGAAGCCGATCGTCCTCGCGGTCACGATCATGGGCAAGTCGATCGCCGAGGTCTCCGCGATGTCGATCAGCGACTGCGCGGACTTCCTGGGCGAGCTGAAACTGAGCGCGCGTGACAAGAAGATCGCCGAGCGGGTCCTGAAGGAGGTCAACGAACGCCTGCGCTTCCTGGTCGACGTCGGCCTGGACTACCTCTCGCTCAACCGCGCGGCCGGCACCCTGTCCGGCGGCGAGGCCCAGCGCATCCGCCTGGCCACCCAGATCGGCTCCGGTCTCGTCGGCGTCCTGTACGTCCTGGACGAGCCGTCCATCGGTTTGCACCAGCGCGACAACCACCGGCTGATCGAGACGCTGGTCCGGCTGCGTGACATGGGCAACACGCTCATCGTCGTGGAGCACGACGAGGACACGATCAAGATCGCCGACTGGATCGTGGACATCGGTCCGGGCGCCGGCGAACACGGCGGCAAGGTCGTGCACAGCGGCTCCGTGAAGGAACTGCTCGACAACACCGAGTCGCAGACCGGCGCGTACCTCTCGGGGCGCAAGTCGATCCCGCTCCCGGACGTCCGGCGCCCGCTCGACCCGTCCCGGCACCTCACCGTGCACGGCGCCCGCGAGAACAACTTGCAGGACATCGACGTGTCCTTCCCGCTGGGTGTCTTCACGGCCGTCACCGGCGTCTCCGGATCCGGCAAGTCGACCCTGGTCAACGACATCCTGTACACGCACCTGGCCCGCGAGCTGAACGGCGCCCGGACCGTGCCCGGACGGCACACCCGCGTCGAGGGCGACGACCTGGTCGACAAGGTGGTGCACGTCGACCAGTCCCCGATCGGCCGGACCCCGCGGTCCAACCCGGCGACGTACACCGGCGTCTTCGACCACATCCGCAAGCTGTTCGCCGAAACGACCGAGGCGAAGGTCCGGGGTTACCTGCCCGGCCGCTTCTCCTTCAACGTCAAGGGCGGCCGCTGCGAGAACTGCGCGGGCGACGGCACGATCAAGATCGAGATGAACTTCCTCCCGGACGTCTACGTCCCGTGCGAGGTCTGCCACGGCGCCCGGTACAACCGGGAGACCCTGGAGGTCCATTACAAGGGCAAGTCCATCGCCGAGGTGCTGAACATGCCGATCGAGGAGGCCATGCACTTCTTCGAGGCGGTCCCGGCGATCTCCCGTCACCTGCGGACGCTGAACGACGTCGGTCTCGGTTACGTCCGCCTCGGCCAGTCCGCCACCACCCTCTCCGGTGGTGAGGCGCAGCGCGTCAAGCTGGCCAGCGAGCTGCAGAAGCGGTCCACCGGACGCACGGTCTACGTCCTGGACGAGCCGACCACCGGTCTGCACTTCGAGGACATCAGCAAGCTGCTCACGGTGCTCGGCGGGCTCGTCGACAAGGGCAACACGGTCATCGTCATCGAGCACAACCTCGACGTGATCAAGACCGCCGACTGGATCGTGGACATGGGCCCCGAGGGCGGCGCCGGCGGTGGCCTGGTGGTCGCCGAGGGCACGCCGGAGGAGGTCGCCGGGGTGCCGGCGAGCCACACGGGCAAGTTCCTGCGGGAGGTCCTCGGCGCCGACCGCATCAGCGACGCCGGCCCGGTGAAGGCCCAGCGTGGCACCACCAGGAGGAAGACGGCCGCCGCCAAGGCACCGGCCAAGAAGGCGGTGACGGCCAAGGTCGACGGCACCGCCGCCAAGGCGAAGGCGAACGGCACCACGGCCAGGAAGGCCGCCACGGCCACGAAGAAGGCGACGCCCGCGAAGAAGACCACGCGGACCCGGACCGCCTGAACCGGCCGGCCCGGAGAGCGACGGGAACACTGTCCGTCTTCGTCCTGGCGCATTCGGTGAGAAATTCGGCGCCCTGCGGGAACTTCCCGCGGGGCGCCGCTCGTTCCTCGATCAGCACGGACCGGTCCGTGCTGACAGACGGGCCCCCGCAGGCCGTGGGCCCGGACGCACCTTGTCAACAGCACAGGGAAACAGACCGCTCAGAGCGCGGCCGGATCACCCAGCTCCGCCGCGTACGGCGGCTCGGCGCCCGCCCGTGAGCAGGTGACCGCGGCCGCCCGTGCCGCGAAGCGCAGCAGCCGCGTCCAGCCCTCCGCCCCGAGGCCGGCGAGCGCTTCCCGGGACAGCGCGTCCCGGCCGGCCAGCCCGTGCAGCAGGGCCGCGTTCACCGTGTCCCCGGCCCCGATGGTGTCCACGACCTCGACCTTCTCACCCGGCACGGAAACCTCCGCACCGTCCCGGGTGAACACGGTCAGTCCGTCACCGCCCCGTGTGACCACCACGGCCGCCGGCCCCGCGGCCAGCCACTCGCGCGGCGTGCCGCCGAGCCACGCCGCGTCCTCCGCGGACAGTTTCAGCAGCGTCACCGAGGGCAGCCAGCCGCGGAAACGCTCCCGGTAGGCGTCCGCGTCCGGGATCAGCCCCGCCCGGACATTGGGGTCGAGCGCGGTGAACAGCCCCTGCCCGGCGGCGGTGTGCAGCAGCGCCTCATAGGCGCTCGCCCCGGGCTCCAGGACGAGCGAACAGGTGCCGAAGGACACCGCGCGGGTACCGGCGGGGAGCGCCGCCGGGGCGGTGAACAGGCGGTCGGCGGTGCCGTCGACATAGAAGGAGTAGGCGGCCGAGCCGCCGGCGTCGAGCGTGGCCACGGCGAGGGTCGTCGGCTCCGGCCCCCGCTGTACGCCGGACACGTCGACCCCGGCCCGCCGCAGCCCGTCGAGCAGGGCCTCGCCGAACGCGTCGTCCGACGTCCGCGAACAGAAGGCGGTGGGGGAGCCGAGCCTGCCGAGGGCCACGGCGGTGTTGTACGGGCCGCCGCCGAGCGCCGGCTTCAGGTCCGCGAGGGCACCGGCGCCCTGCGGTACCAGGTCGATCAGTGCCTCACCGGCGACGACGATCACGAGGCGGTTCCCTTCTCGGACAGCGTGGATGATGCGGTGTTCCCGTCCGCCCCGGCGGGCCCCGGATCCTCCGGGCAGCCGCAGGACGTGCGGTGGACGAACGCGCACGGCAGCCGCACCGTCCGGGCCGGCCGGTCCGGCTCGGCCAGCCGGTCCAGCAGCACCCGGACGGCCTGCGCGCCCAGCTCCCGGCTGGGCTGGGCGATGGCGGTCAGCCGCGGCGAGAACAGGTCGGCCCAGGGGAAGTCGTCGAAACAGCACAGAGCGATGTCGTCCGGCACGGACCGGCCGTGGCGGCGCAGCGCGCGCAGGGCGCCGATGGTCATCGCGTTGTTGGCGGTGACGAGAGCCGTGGGCGGGTCGGGCAGGCCGAGCAGGGCGGCGGTGGCCCGCTCGGCGCCGTCCGACTCGGAGCGGCCGGACAGCAGAAGCCGTTCGTCGTACTCCAGACCGGCGGCGGCGAGGCCCGCCCGGTAACCGGCGACACGTTCATCGGTGGTGCTGAGTCCGGGCAGGCCCGCGATCAGGCCGATCCGGCGGTGCCCCCGTCCGGCGAGGTGGGTCACGAGCAGGGCCGTCGGCGCGCTGCTCTCGGCACAGACCTGGTCGAAGCGGTACGCGCTCGCGGACGGGGCGGCACCCGCGTCACCCGGCGGCAGGTCCTCCGTCGTGCGCGCGGTGACGAGCCGGTCCAGGAAGACCGTCGGTACGGCGTGGCGGCGCAGATAGCCGACGAGGTCGCGGGGGTCGGCGGACGGGGCGACGATCACGCCGTCCACCCGGCGCTCATGGAGGAGCTGTACGGCCCTGCGTTCGTGCCGGGGGTCGTCGTGCGGGTCGGCGATGAGCAGGCTGTAGCCCGCCTCCAGAGCGGCAGTCTCGACGCCGTGCAGGATCTCTGTGAAGTACGGGTTGCCGAGGGCCGACACCGCGAGGCCGATGGAGCGGGTGCGCGAGGTCACCAGAGAGCGGGCCAGGGTGTTGGGCGTGTAGCCGAGGGCGTCGACGGCGTCGAGCACGGCCTGGCGGGTGCGGGGGAGCACCGGGCGGGTGCCGTTGAGGACATGGGAGACGGTGGCCACGGAGACACCGGCGCTCCGGGCGACATCCGCCATCGTGGCCATCGTGCTCCTCTCGCGGCCCTGCACCGCGCCTCTCAACCGACAAGTCGACGAGAACCCAGCCGGCCCACCCGCCGGTCAGCCCTGTCCCGGCCGCCCTCCGTACCGACCCGCGCCCTCCGCACCGACCCGGCCGACCAGTCCTAGGCGGCCCTAAGCGGCCCCTGGGCCGGGACGCTTCCTCGGCGACCTTCCGGCCGGGACGCTACCGCATGCTCCGGCCCCGCGTAAACGCTTACGTAAGCGCTTACGTGCTCGCGTCCCGACCGTGGGCCCCTTGCCCCGCATCCCTGCCGCCTCCCGCCGCCCCGCTCCCCGGCCGCTCACTCTGTCCCGGTATCGTGCGCTCCGCACATCCCTTGACCCCTGGAGTCCCGATGCCCGCCCGCTCCTCCGCGAGCCGCCGTACCGTCCTTCGAGGGGCCGCCGTGGTCCCGGTCGCCGGGCTCGGCCTGGCGGCCTGCGCGGCCCCGGACGGCAGCGGTGCGGCCACGCCGACCGCGCCCGTCGACCTCGGTAAGGACAGCGAGGTCGCCGAGGGCGGTGCGAAGCTCTACCGGGACCAGAACGTGGTCGTCAGCCGCGGCAAGGACGGCACGCTGAAGGCGTACAGCACGATCTGCACGCACGCCGGGTGCCCCATCAACAAGCTGGAGGGGACGACCCTGATCTGTCCCTGCCACGGCAGCCGGTTCGACGCGGTGACCGGCAAGGTGGTCGAGGCGCCGGCCACCGCCCCGCTGACCGAGCTGACGGTCAAGGCCGCGAACGGCAGGATCATCGCCGGACCGGCCGACTGACCGAGGAGCCACGGCCGGCCGGCCGGGCAACCGCCCGGAACGGGCACCGCGGCCCGGTCGGCGGGCGGGCGGACGGCGGCTGACCGCTCACTCCCAGTCCCAGGCGATCCCCACGATGCCCGGCCGGATCCGCGGCTCGACCAGATGGGCGCTGTGATGCGGACCGGTCACGGACAGTTCCTGCCGGCCGGTGCGCGGGGCCGCCGCCGAATGCTGGGAGAAGCGGTGGCAGCGCACCGGCAGGGCCGCCGGATCGAAGCGCACCTGGAGCGCGTACTGCCCGCCGGGGAAACCGCACCGGTGCAGATACTCGCGGGACGGTCCGGCGGTGCCGTCCTCGATGGCGTACCGGAAGAGGAAGGTGTCGCCGGAGTCCAGCCGGGTGCCGAAGAGCAGCTCGGCCACCAGGACACCGGTACTCCGGTCCCACCGGACCCGGCCGGTGCGGCAGTTCTCCAGCGCGTGCACGGTGACGCGGCGGGGGTCGCCGCCCGGGTCGCCGTGGTGGACGGCGACAAAGCGGTCGACGCCGTCGCGGTGGGCGCGCACGATGTGGTGGGCCTCGCGGCCGGCCAGTTGCCGCCGGGCGCCGATCCGGACGCATTCGTGGTGGCCCAGGCTGCGCAGCCCGCCGTCCAGGGACCAGCCGAGGTCGGCGGTGAGCCGGTCCCGGACGTCCGAGGCATGGATCAGGGAGCGGTAGGAGGGGCCCGCCGGGCGACCGGCCGCCGCCCGCTCGTCGGACTCGGTGAGCAGCCGGATCAGTGACTCGTCGGGCAGTTCGAGGATCTCCTCCAGGGCCCGTACGGCGCGCAGCGACTCCGGGCGCTGCGGGCGGCGGGCGCCCTGTTGCCAGTAGCTCAGACTGGTGACGCCCACCCTGACCCCGTGGCGCGACAGATGGTGCTGCACCCGCTGGAGCGGCAGTCCGCGTGCGGCGATCGCGGCGCGCAGCGCCACATGGAAGGGACCGCCCCGCAGGGCCGTGGCCAGTTCCGCGGTGGGGATGTCCGCGTGTTCCGTGGCATGCCGCATGCCGGGGGCCTCTCTGTGAGGTGTCGCTACGGCTGGTCGTACCGCCTGCGCGAGTGTCGTGGGGCCACCCCCGTGGGCGCTGCCGGCACCCGTGGCCGGGCCCGCCGCGCCCGCACGCCTGTGTGCACGGCCCCGATTCCCCCGCATTGAAGCGTGTTGACCAGAACCCGACAACACCCTGGGCGCGGTCGCTCCGGAGGACTGGCCGGACCTCGCCGGTACGCGGACCCCGGCGCAGGACGGCGTGGGACGTGGCGGGCCTGCTCCCGCCTCCCGCCGAGGAGCGGAGGACGGGCCAGGTGTCCCCGGCATGTCCGGAACCCGTCCACCGGATGTCCGGGGCCGGCTTCGCGGGCAACGGCCCAGGGCCTTGGAGAGGGCGGCGTGCCGGTGCGAGGCGCCCGGCGGCCGACGCGAGACTTCTGCCGGACGACACCCTCGCGGCGCGTCCCACGGCCTCCTGCGGGCCACCGCCGCCCGCCGTACCGGACCGGGGTTATCCACAGGCCCGACGCGGTGTCGGTGCTCGCCAGTAGGGTGTGAGACATGGCCGACCCCTCCAGCTACCGCCCCAGGCCGGGTGAGATCCCGGACTCTCCCGGGGTGTACAGGTTCCGCGACGAGCACCGCCGGGTGATCTACGTCGGAAAGGCGAAAAGCCTGCGCCAGCGCCTGGCGAACTACTTCCAGGACCTGGCGAACCTGCACCCGCGCACCCGGACGATGGTGACCACCGCCGCGTCCGTGGAGTGGACCGTGGTGTCCACGGAGGTCGAGGCGCTGCAGCTGGAGTACTCCTGGATCAAGGAGTACGACCCCCGGTTCAACGTCAAGTACCGCGACGACAAGAGCTACCCGTCCCTCGCGGTCACGATGAACGAGCAGTTCCCGCGGGTGCAGGTGATGCGCGGTCACAAGAAGAAGGGCGTGCGGTACTTCGGGCCGTACGCGCACGCCTGGGCCATCCGGGACACCGTCGACCTGCTGCTGCGGGTGTTCCCGGTGCGCACCTGCTCCACCGGTGTCTTCAAGAACGCCGCCCGCACCGGCCGCCCCTGCCTGCTCGGCTACATCGGCAAGTGCTCCGCACCCTGTGTCGGCCGCGTCACACCCGAGGACCACCGGGAGCTGGCCGAGGAGTTCTGCGACTTCATGGCCGGCCGCACCGGCACCTACCTCCGCCGTCTGGAGAAACAGATGACGGAGGCGGCCGAGGAGATGGAGTACGAGCGGGCGGCCCGCCTGCGCGACGACATCGGGGCCCTGAAGAAGGCCATGGAGAAGAACGCGGTCGTGCTCGCCGACGCGACCGACGCCGACCTCATCGCCGTCGCCGAGGACGAGCTGGAGGCGGCCTTGCAGATCTTCCACGTGCGCGGCGGCCGGGTCCGCGGTCAGCGCGGCTGGGTGACCGACAAGGTCGAGGAGGTCACCACCGGCGCCCTGGTCGAGCACGCCCTCCAGCAGTTGTACGGCGAGGAGAGCGGGGACGCGGTGCCCAAGGAGGTGCTGGTCCCGGCCCTGCCCGAGCCGGTCGAGCCGGTCCAGGACTGGCTGGCCGCCCGCCGCGGGGCGAACGTGTCGCTGCGCATACCGCAGCGCGGCGACAAGAAGGCCCTCATGGAGACCGTGCAGCGCAATGCCCAGCAGGCCCTCGCGCTGCACAAGACCAAGCGCGCCTCCGACCTGACGACGCGCTCGCGCGCGCTGGAGGAGATCGCCGAGGCCCTGGACCTGGACAGCGCCCCGCTGCGGATCGAGTGCTACGACATCTCCCACCTCCAGGGTGACGACGTGGTGGCCTCCATGGTCGTCTTCGAGGACGGGCTGCAGCGCAAGAGCGAGTACCGCCGCTTCCAGATCAAGGGCTTCGCCGGCCAGGACGACGTCCGGTCCATGCACGAGGTGATCACCCGCCGGTTCCGGCGCTACCTCGCCGAGAAGGAACGCACCGGGGAGTGGGCCGACGGCTCCGGGGTGGACGGCTCCGACGGTTCCGGAGCGGACGGCTCCGCCCTGCCGGCCGCCCTCGCCGGCGGCTCCGGCGCCGAGGGTGCCTTCGCCGGTGCCGAGGGTGCCCTCGCGGGCGGCGACGGCGCGCTCGCCGGTCCGGAGGTGATCACCGACTCTCTCAAGGACGACGACGGCCGGCCCAGGAAGTTCGCCTACCCGCCGCAGCTGGTGGTGGTCGACGGTGGTCAGCCGCAGGTCGCGGCGGCCCGGCGGGCCCTGGACGAACTGGGCATCGACGACATCGCCGTGTGCGGTCTCGCCAAGCGCCTGGAGGAGGTCTGGGTGCCCGGCGAGGACGACCCGGTGGTCCTGCCCCGTACCAGCGAGGGCCTCTACCTGCTCCAGCGCGTCCGCGACGAGGCACACCGCTTCGCGATCACCTATCAGCGCACCAAGCGCGCCAAACGCTTCCGCGCGGGCCCGCTGGACGACGTCCCCGGTCTCGGCGAGACGCGCAAACAGGCGCTCATCAAGCATTTCGGCTCGGTGAAGAAGCTGCGGTCCGCCACAATCGAGCAGATCCAGGAAGTGCCCGGGATAGGCCGGAAGACGGCCGAGACCATCGCCGTGGCCCTCGCCCAGGCGGCCCCGGCCGCACCTGCCGTGAACACGGCGACCGGAGAGATCATTGAGGACGAGGAACCCGGTACGACGGGGGGTTCCTCGGGGGAGCCCGTGACCGCGGGCGCCCCGGACGAACGACGGGGGCAGGAGACATGACGGAGCACGACGCACAGCCCACAGCGCAGCGAGATCAGACGGACGGCACCACGGGCGACGCCGCCGCCCGGCAGGAAACGGCCCGGCAGGACACGAGCCAGGACACGGCCCGGACCGACGCCGGTCAAGGCGCGGGCCAGGACAACGGAGCACAGGTGAGTACGGGCAGCGAGACAGCCGGGGCCGGCGAGGCCGCCATCCCCGAGCTGGTGATCATCTCCGGTATGTCCGGAGCCGGCCGGTCCACGGCGGCCAAGTGTCTGGAGGACCTCGGCTGGTTCGTCGTGGACAACCTCCCGCCCGCCCTCATCCCCACCATGGTGGAGCTGGGCGCCCGCTCGCAGGGCAACGTGGCGCGGATCGCGGTCGTCGTGGACGTGCGCGGCCGGCGCTTCTTCGACAACCTGCGCGAATCCCTCGCCGACCTGGACACCCGGGGCGTCACCCGGCGGATCGTCTTCCTGGAGTCCTCCGACGAGGCCCTGGTCCGCCGCTTCGAGTCGGTGCGCCGCCCGCACCCGCTCCAGGGCGACGGGCGCATCGTGGACGGCATCGCCGCCGAGCGGGAACTGCTGCGCGAACTGCGCGGCGACGCCGACCTGGTGATCGACACCTCCAGCCTCAACGTGCACGAGCTGCGCGCCAAGATGGACGCCCAGTTCGCGGGCGAGGAGGAGCCCGAGCTGCGGGCCACCGTGATGTCCTTCGGCTTCAAGTACGGCCTGCCGGTCGACGCCGACCTGGTCGCGGACATGCGGTTCCTGCCCAACCCGCACTGGGTCCCGGAGCTGCGCCCGTACACCGGCGTCAACGAGGAGGTCGCGGCCTACGTCTTCAACCAGCCCGGCGCCAAGGAGTTCCTCGACCGGTACGCCGAGCTGCTGCGGCTGATCGCCGCCGGCTACCGGCGCGAGGGCAAGCGGTATGTGACCATCGCCATCGGCTGTACCGGCGGCAAGCACCGCTCGGTCGCGATGTCGGAGAAGCTCGCCGCGCGTCTCGCGGCCGAGGGCGTGGAGACGGTGGTCGTACACCGGGACATGGGACGGGAATGACGGAACGTACACCGCGGCTGGGCAGACTGCGCCGGATGGTGCCCGAGGCGCGCTCCGGCCGCCCGGTCGAGGCCCGCGGGGGCCGGCCCCGCCGGCGCGGCGCCCAGCCCAAGGTGGTCGCGCTCGGCGGCGGCATGGGCCTGTCCGCGTCGCTCGCCGCGCTCCGCCGGATCACCGGCGACCTCACGGCCGTCGTCACCGTGGCCGACGACGGCGGCTCCAGCGGCCGGCTCCGCGACGAGCTGGGCGTGCTGCCGCCCGGCGACCTGCGCAAGGCGCTGGCCGCGCTGTGCGGTGACGACGACTGGGGCCAGACCTGGGCCCGGGTCATCCAGCACCGCTTCCAGTCCCAGGGCGATCTGCACGAGCACGCGGTCGGCAACCTGCTGATCGTCGCCCTGTGGGAGCAGCTCGGCGATCATGTGCAGGCGCTGGACCTGGTCGGCAAGCTGCTCGGCGCGCACGGCCGCGTGCTGCCCATGTCCGCCGTGCCGCTGGAGCTCCAGGCCCTGGTCAAGGGGCACGACCCGGGGCGCCCGGACGACGTGGACACCGTGCGCGGGCAGGCCACCGTCGCCCTGACGCCCGGCGAGGTGCAGTCGGTGCACCTCGTGCCCAACGACCCGCCCGCCGTCCCCGAGGCCGTCGCGGCGGTCCTGGACGCGGACTGGGTGGTGCTGGGCCCCGGCTCCTGGTTCTCCTCGGTCATCCCGCACCTGCTGGTGCCCGATCTGCTGGACGCCCTCACCGAGACGAAGGCGCGCCGGGTGCTCTCCTTGAACCTGGCGCCGCAGCCGGGAGAAACCGAGGGCTTCTCACCGCAGCGTCATTTGGAGGTTTTGGGGCGACACGCCCCTAAACTCGCCCTGGACGTGGTGCTGGCCGACGAGGCCGCCGTGCCCGACCGTGACTCGCTCACCGAGGCCGCCAAGCGGCTGGGAGCCGCGGTCGAGCTGGCGCCGGTGGCCCGGCCCGACGGAACACCCCGGCACGACCCGGAGCTGTTGGCCGCCGCGTACGACCGTATTTTTCGGATGCATGGAAGGATCGGCCCATGGCGATGACGGCAGCGGTGAAGGACGAGATCTCCCGGCTCCCCGTCACCCGGACCTGCTGCAGGAAGGCGGAGGTCTCCGCCATCCTGCGCTTCGCCGGCGGTCTCCACCTGGTGAGCGGGCGCATCGTGATCGAGGCCGAGCTGGACACCGCGATGGCGGCGCGCCGGCTCAAGCGGGACATCCTGGAGATCTTCGGGCACAGCTCCGAGCTGATCGTGATGGCGCCCGGCGGGCTGCGCCGCGGTTCGCGGTATGTCGTACGGGTCGTCGCGGGCGGCGACCAGCTCGCCCGGCAGACCGGTCTGGTCGACGGGCGGGGCCGGCCGATCCGCGGACTGCCCCCGCAGGTGGTCTCCGGGGCGACCTGTGACGCGGAGGCGGCCTGGCGCGGGGCCTTCCTGGCGCACGGCTCGCTGACCGAGCCCGGCCGCTCCTCCTCCCTCGAGGTGACCTGCCCGGGCCCGGAGGCGGCGCTCGCGCTGGTCGGCGCCGCCCGCAGACTCTCCATCGCCGCGAAGGCCCGCGAGGTGCGCGGCGTGGACCGGGTGGTGGTCCGGGACGGTGACGCGATCGGCGCGCTGCTCACCCGGCTGGGCGCGCACGAGTCGGTGCTGGCCTGGGAGGAGCGCCGGATGCGCCGCGAGGTGCGGGCCACGGCCAACCGGCTCGCCAACTTCGACGACGCCAACCTGCGCCGCTCGGCCCGTGCCGCCGTGGCCGCCGGCGCCCGGGTCCAGCGCGCCCTGGAGATCCTGGGCGACGAGGTTCCCGAGCACCTCGCCGCCGCCGGACGGCTGCGCATGGAGCACAAGCAGGCGTCCCTGGAGGAGCTGGGCGCGCTCGCGGACCCGCCGCTGACGAAGGACGCGGTCGCGGGCCGTATCCGCCGGCTGCTGGCGATGGCCGACAAGCGCGCCACCGACCTGGGCATCCCGGGTACGGAGGCCAACCTCAGCGAGGAGCTGGCGGACAACCTCGCCGGCTGACCCGGCCCGCCCGCCCCGCCGGTGCCGAGGCAGCCACCAGCCCATCGGCACCGGCCACCGCCCAGGCACCCCCCTCCGGCCGGCCCCGGCCGCTGCCCGGCAAGTCCGGTCACACGCAGCAGACCCTGCCCGGCGAGCCCGGTCTACGAGTACCGGCCACTGCCGCCCGGCGGTTCCGGCCCGCGCCCCCCGCCACCGCCCGGCAAGTCCGGTCCACCAACACCGGCCGCCGCCCGGCGCGTCCGGTCACGCGCACCAGATCCGGCCCGGCGCGTCCGGTCACGCACACCGGCCGGTGCCAGGCGCACCCCCGGCCCGCGGCCACCGACGGCCACTGCCCACTCAGCCGTCACTGAGCCCCCGTCAAGTCCCCTCAGCCGCCCTCCCGGTCGTCACCAAAGGCTGGTAATCCGGCCCACCGGTACCGCCTCTCACTCGTACACCACCCGTCCGCGAGGCACTCTTGACTCGGTCACCGAGTGACATGAGCCTGGCCTCTGTTCGCCGCTGTTGCGGACCACCTGTAGGGGGGTTCATGAGACACAGAGCGAGATCGATCCTCGCTGTCGGCGCGCTGGTGATCGGCGGAGCCGTCCTCGCACCCACGGCCCAGGCGCGGAGTGGGAACCCGGCGCCGTCCGGGCCGGACGAGGTCAAGGTCTTCCAGGCCGAGGTCACCAAGAAGCAGGTACCCCTGCTGCTCCAGGCCGGCCAGGACGGCCACGAACTCGGCCGGCAGGCGGCCGGAGGCGGCCGGACCCGGGTCGAGGTCTACCTCACCGACCGGCAGGCCGCGCACCTGCGCGCGCAGGGCGTCGCCCTCACCGAGCACACCCTGTCGGCCAAGGCGGAGGCCCGGACCGAGGACGCCGCGCAGGGCGTGTTCCGTCCGTACGGCGCGAGCGGCGGGCTGAAGGAGGAGATCCTCCGCACCGCGCGGGCCCACCCCGGCCTCACCAAGGTCGAGTCCATCGGCAGGACCGTCAAGGGCCAGGACATCCTCGCGCTCAAGCTGACCCGGAACGCGAAGAAGTCCGAGGACGGCTCACGGCCGGCCGTGCTCTACATGTCCAACCAGCACGCGCGCGAGTGGATCACCCCGGAGATGACCCGGCGGCTGATGCACTACTACCTGGACCACTACACGAGCGACAAGCGCGTCAAGAGGCTCGTCGACTCGACCGAACTGTGGTTCGTCCTGTCGGCCAACCCGGACGGCTACGACTACACCTTCCAGGACTCCGGCACCCGTCTGTGGCGCAAGAACCTGCGGGACGTCAACGGCGACGGCGTCATCGGCACCGGCGACGGCGTCGACCTCAACCGCAACTTCCCCTACAAATGGGGCTACGACGACGAGGGTTCGTCCCCCAATCCCACCAGCCAGACCTACCGCGGCGCGAGCCCCGGCTCCGAACCCGAGACCAAGGCCCTGGACGCCTTCGAAAAGCGCGTCGGCTTCCGGTACGGCATCAACTACCACTCCGCCGCCGAACTTCTCCTCTACGGCGTGGGCTGGCAGGTGGCCACGCCCACCCCCGACGACGTCCTCTACCGGGCGCTGGCCGGCACGCCCGCCAACCCGGCCATCCCCGGCTACCGTTCGCAGGTCTCCTCGGAGCTGTACACCACGAACGGCGAGGCGGACGGCCACGCGTCGAACGTCAACGGCATGGCGATGTTCACTCCGGAGATGTCGACCTGTCAGACCGCGTCCGACAGCGACCCGGACGACGCCTGGCGAAGCCAGGACTGCCAGTCGGTCTTCAACTTCCCCGACGACGAGAAGCTGATCCAGCGGGAGTTCGCCAAGAACATCCCGTTCGCGCTCGCCGTCGCCGAGACCGCCGCGCACCCCGACCGGCCGGCCTCCCCGGTCGGTCTGGACGCCGCCGACTTCACCCCGGCCGCGTTCACCACGTCGTACTTCCGGGGCGCGGACCAGCTGGTCTCGGTCGTCGTCCGCAAGGCGCTGCGGGACAAGGAGCTGAAGTACCGCGTCAACGGCGGCCGCACGCTCGACCAGGCGCTGCGGCCCTGGCGGGGCGGCGAGACCTACGGCGGCGAGGACGACCTCTACTTCGACGAGTACCGCGCCAAGGTGCGCGACGGCGAGCCGGGCGACAAGGTCGAGGTGTGGTTCACCGGCGAGACCGGGAGCGGCAGGAAGGTCTCCAGCACCCACTTCACGTACACCGTCGCCAAGCGGCCGGGGGCGGACACGCTCGTGGTCGCCGAGGAGGGCGCGGCGGCCACGCAGGCGCGGACCTACGCGGACGCGCTGAGAGCCGCCGGACACCGCGCCCTGGTCTGGGACGTGGCCGCGCAGGGCGCCCCGGACCCGCTCGGCGTGCTGGGCCACTTCCGGACGGTCGTGCACTACTCCGGAGCGGCCGGTCCCGGCAACGCCACCCAGCTCGCGCTGCGCGCCTACCTCAACGAGGGCGGCAGGCTGATCGAGGCCGGCGAGCTGGCCGGCGGCAGCGTCGACCTCGGCGACGGCACCCTGTCGGACGACTTCAGCCAGTACTACCTGGGCGCCTACAGCCGCACCTCGACGAAGGGAGCCACCGGTTTCACCGGCTCCGGCGCGCTCGACGGCTTCACGGGCGCCCTCGGCGACGCGCCCGGCAACCCGCTGGACCGGGCCGGTACGTACGGCGTCACCTCCGACGAACTGCCGGTCGCCGCGTACCCGCAGTTCGCGAGCGCGGGCGCGGGGACGTTCGCCGGGACGGTCAACCCCTACGGGCCGTACGCGGGCACGTCCATGGCCGCCGCCGTGCACACCGACGACGCCTACAAGCGCCTCACCCGCACCCTCGACCTCACCGGTGTCACGGCCGCCGACAGGCCGGCCCTGAGCGCCCGGCTGCTGTGGGACACCGAGCCGGGCTACGACCACGCGGTGGTGGAGGCGCACACCGTGGGCGCCGACGACTGGACGACCCTGCCGGACAGCGGCGGGGCCACGCGGACGGCGGTGCCGGACGAGTGCGGGGGCGGGTTCCTGATCGGCGAGCACCCGTGGCTGAAGCACTACCTGACCCTGACCGGGAACTCCTGCGCCGCGAGCGGGACCACCGGCTCCTGGAACAGCCTCACCGGCCGCTCGGCCGGCTGGCAGCGGGTGGACTTCGACCTGAGCGCGTACGCCGGGAAGTCCGTCGAGGTCTCCCTCGCCTACATCACCGACCCGGGCAGCGGCGGGCACGGTGTCCTCGTCGACGACGCCTCGCTGGGCGTGGGCGGCACGGCGCGGGAGACCGAGGGCTTCGAGACCTCGCTGGGCGCCTGGCGGGCGGCGGGACCGCCCCCGGGCAGCCCGGCGGTCCTGAAGGACTGGACCCGCACCGGGACCCTGTTCCGGACCTATGGCGCGGTCACCACGGACGACACCGTGCTGCTCGGCTTCGGTCTGGAACAGCTCGCGTCGGCGGCCGACCGGACGGCTCTGCTGAGGAAGGCGTTCGCCGCGCTCGACAGGTGAGCGGAGTCCTCTCTCAACAGTGCGCGGAACAGGCGTTCCTCATGTGAGCCGACCCGCTCACGAACGAGTGAAAATGGCGTCCAGAGTGCCCCGTATTCCGTGACAAACGCGGATGATTACGTTGCCGATCCGAGGCGGTCCGTACCCCTACTGGCGGGTACGGACCGCCTGCCCGTGTATGGGGCGTCTCGATGTCACCCAGGGGCCCTCAGAGAGGTAGGGTCGGGGGTGGTCGGGGACATCCCAAATACAGCTCGCCGGCACCGCATGGCCGGCGTACCAACGAGGAGATCGGTTCGTGACGATCCGCGTAGGCATCAACGGCTTCGGCCGCATCGGGCGTAACTACTTCCGCGCGCTGCTGGAGCAGGGTGCGGACATCGAGGTTGTGGCTGTCAACGACCTGGGTGACACCGCGACCACCGCTCACCTGCTCAAGTACGACACCATCCTGGGCCGGCTCAAGCAGGAGGTGTCCCACACCGCCGACACGATCACCGTCGACGGCCACACCATCAAGGTGCTGTCCGAGCGCAACCCGGCGGACATCCCGTGGGGTGAGCTGGGTGTCGACATCGTCATCGAGTCCACCGGCATCTTCACCAAGCGCGAGGACGCCGCCAAGCACATCGCGGGCGGCGCCAAGAAGGTCCTCATCTCGGCTCCGGCCAAGGACGAGGACATCACCATCGTGATGGGCGTCAACCAGGACCAGTACGACCCGGCGCAGCACAACGTCATCTCCAACGCCTCCTGCACCACCAACTGTGTGGCGCCGATGGCCAAGGTCCTCGACGAGAACTTCGGCATCGTCAAGGGTCTGATGACCACGGTGCACGCGTACACGAACGACCAGCGCATCCTGGACTTCCCGCACAAGGACCTGCGCCGCGCCCGTGCCGCCGCCGAGAACATCATCCCGACGACCACCGGTGCCGCCAAGGCCACCGCCCTGGTCCTGCCGCAGCTCAAGGGCAAGCTGGACGGCATGGCCATGCGCGTCCCGGTCCCGACCGGCTCGGTCACCGACCTGGTCATCGAGCTCGGCCGCGAGGTCACCAAGGAAGAGGTCAACGCCGCCTTCCAGAAGGCCGCCGAGGGCGAGCTGAAGGGTCTCCTCGAGTACACCGAGGACCCGATCGTCTCCTCCGACATCGTCAACTCCCCGGCGTCCTGCACCTTCGACTCCTCCCTGACCATGGTCCAGGAGGGCAAGAACGTGAAGGTCATCGGTTGGTACGACAACGAGTGGGGCTACTCCAACCGCCTCGTGGACCTCACGGTCTTCGTCGGCAACCAGCTCTGATCGCAAACAGCAGGACCACGAAGTGAGAGCAGGGCCCGGCCAGCGCACCGCCGCGCTGCCCGGGCCCTGTCCCACGTACCGAGCGCGCCCTTTTACGATCAGGTGCACCAAGAGCCCTCCTTTGGAGTCCACTCAATGAAGACGATCGACGAACTTCTCGCCGACGGCGTGAGCGGCAAGCGGGTTTTCGTCCGCGCCGACCTCAATGTGCCGCTGGCCGATGGGACGATCACCGACGACGGCCGCATCCGCGCCGTCCTGCCCACCGTCAAGGCCCTCGCCGAGGCGGGCGCCAAGGTGGTCGTCGCCTCGCACCTGGGCCGCCCCAAGGGCGCCCCGGACCCCGCCTTCTCGCTGCTGCCCGCGGCCGAGCGACTCGGTGAACTGCTCGGCGCCCCGGTCGCCTTCGCGCAGGACACCGTCGGCCCGGCCGCGCACGACGCCGTCGACGGCCTCCAGCCGGGCCAGGTCGCGGTCATCGAGAACCTGCGCTTCAACCCGGGCGAGACGTCCAAGGACGACGAGGAGCGCGGGGAGTTCGCCGACCGGCTCGCCGCCCTCGCCGATGTCTACGTGGGCGACGGCTTCGGCGCCGTCCACCGCAAGCACGCCTCCGTGTACGACCTCCCGGCCCGGCTGCCGCACTACGCCGGCTACCTGATCGCCACCGAGGTCGGCGTCCTGAAGAAGCTCACCGACGACGTGAAGCGGCCGTACGCGGTCGTGCTCGGCGGTGCCAAGGTCTCCGACAAGCTGGGCGTCATCGACCACCTCCTGGAGAAGGCCGACCGCATCCTCGTCGGCGGCGGCATGGCCTACACCTTCCTCAAGGCCCAGGGCCACGAGGTCGGCATCTCCCTGCTCCAGGAGGACCAGATCCCGGCGGTCAAGGAGTACCTGAAGCGCGCCGAGGAGCGCGGCGTGGAGTTCGTCCTCCCCGTCGACGTCCTCGTCGCGCCCGAGTTCCCGGACCTGAAGACCAAGGCCCCGGCCCACCCCACCACGGTCGCCGCGAACGCCATCCCGGCCGACCAGGAGGGCCTGGACATCGGCCCGGAGACCCGCGAGCTGTACGCCGCGAAGCTGGCCGACGCCGCGACCGTCTTCTGGAACGGCCCGATGGGCGTCTTCGAACACCCGGACTACGCCGAGGGCACCAAGGCGGTCGCCCAGGCACTCGTCGCGTCGGACGGCTTCACCGTCGTCGGCGGCGGCGACTCCGCCGCGGCCGTGCGTACGCTCGGCTTCGACGAGAACGCATTCGGCCACATCTCGACCGGTGGCGGCGCCTCCCTCGAATACCTCGAGGGCAAGACGCTCCCCGGCCTCGCCGCACTGGAGGACTGACCCTTGGCAGCATCCAATCTCTCCGGGCGCACGCCGCTGATGGCGGGCAACTGGAAGATGAACCTCAACCACCTCGAGGCCATCGCCCACGTCCAGAAGCTGGCCTTCGCGCTGGCCGACAAGGACTACGAGGCCGTCGAGGTCGCCGTACTGCCGCCCTTCACCGACCTGCGCTCCGTGCAGACCCTGGTCGACGGCGACAAGCTCAAGATCAAGTACGGCGCCCAGGACATCTCGCAGCACGACTCCGGCGCCTACACCGGCGAGATCTCCGGGCCGATGCTGGCCAAGCTGAAGTGCACCTACGTGGTGATCGGCCACTCCGAGCGCCGCCAGTACCACCACGAGACCGACGAGCTGGTCAACGCCAAGGTCAAGGCCGCCTTCAAGCACGGCCTCACCCCGATCCTGTGCGTCGGCGAGGAGCTGGACGTCCGCGAGGCGGGCAACCACGTCACCCACACCCTCGCCCAGGTCGAGGGCGGTCTGAAGGACCTGCCGGCCGAGCAGGCCGAGACCGTCGTGATCGCCTACGAGCCGGTGTGGGCCATCGGCACCGGCAAGGTGTGCGGCGCCGAGGACGCCCAGGAGGTCTGCGCCGCCATCCGCGCCAAGGTGGCCGAGCTGTACACGCAGGACGTGGCCGACAAGGTCCGCATCCAGTACGGCGGCTCGGTGAAGTCGGGCAACTGCGCCGAGATCATGGCCCAGCCCGACATTGACGGCGCCCTGATCGGCGGCGCTTCGCTGGACGCCGACGAGTTCGTCAAGATCGTGCGCTTCCGCGATCAGTGACCCCGCCGTGAGTAGGCGGTAGCGGCGATACGTCGTACTCTTGCGGGGGCACAGCCGAAGCGCTGTGCCCCCGTCGTCCATCCGAATCCGAGGAAGTTGGTCCAGCCGTGGTTTTGGGGTTCTCGATCGCCCTGATCATCTTCAGCCTGCTGCTGATGCTGCTGGTGCTGATGCACAAGGGGAAGGGCGGCGGCCTGTCCGACATGTTCGGTGGCGGCATGCAGTCCTCCGTCGGCGGCTCCTCGGTCGCCGAGCGCAACCTCGACCGGATCACCATCGTGATCGGTCTGCTGTGGTTCGCGTGCGTCATCGTCCTCGGCATGGTGATGAAGTAGCACGGCCGACGCGGGCGGGCGCGCACGGCGCGAACCGGCCGAGCGTCCGGCACATGCCGCATATTCCACACGTAAAGCCCCATGTTCGGTACGCGCCCCCGGGCGCGGCCTATCATGGGGCTTGCGTCTTGGTGTGGGGGGCCGGTAACTCCAATCACTGGACGCGCGTTGGGCCTTACGTAGACTGAGGCGCTCGCGGCGAAGCGAAACGCCGACTAGCTTCGCGGCACCATCACGCAGGGAGTTACGACCGTGGCAAGTGGCAACGCGATCCGAGGTAGCCGGGTCGGGGCGGGGCCGATGGGCGAGGCCGAGCGCGGCGAGTCCGCACCGCGTCTGCGCATCTCCTTCTGGTGCTCCAACGGGCACGAGACGCAGCCCAGCTTCGCCAGCGACGCGCAGGTCCCCGATACCTGGGACTGCCCGCGCTGCGGCTTCCCGGCCGGTCAGGACCGGGACAACCCGCCGGCCCCGCCGCGCACGGAGCCGTACAAGACGCACCTCGCGTACGTACGCGAGCGGCGCAGCGACGCGGACGGCGAGGCCATCCTCGCCGAGGCGCTCGCCAAACTCCGAGGCGAGATCTAGGACTTGTCACCGGCCGGGTGCCCACGGGCGCCCGGCCGGAGCCGTCTGCGCCGCCCGCGGCCGGCCGATGCCCGTCGATTGTCAGTGGTGCCCTCTACGGTGTGTGCATCGACGCATCTCGGGGGGCAACGGGTGGTAGTGGTCGCGGTGGAGAGCAGGGGCGCACCGTCCTGGCGCGGGGGATTCGGGCGGCTGTGGACCGCCGCCGTGGTCTCCCGGTTCGGAGACGCGTTGCGCGCGTCCGCGCTGCCGTTGCTCGCCGTGCGCCTCACCGACGATCCGCTCCTCGTCGCCTCCGTCTCCGCCTGCGGCTATGTGCCGTGGCTGCTCTTCGGGCTGCTCGGCGGCGCCCTCGCGGACCGCGTCGACCAGCGGCGGGCGATGTGGCTGGTGGACACCGTGCGGGGCCTGCTCGTCGCCGGTTTCGCCCTCGCGGTGGGCCTGGGACACGCCGGTGTCCCGCTGCTGATCGCCCTCGCCTTCTCGCTCACCGCGCTCCAGACGCTCTTCGACAACGCCGCCACGGCCCTGTTGCCGTCCCTGGTGCAGCGCGCGGCACTGGGCAGCGCGAACGCCCGGCTGATGACCGGTCAGCAGGTCGCCGGGGGACTGCTGGCGGGCCCGTTCGTGCCGCTGCTGCTGGCCGCCGGGGCGTTCCTGCCGTTCGCGGCCGACGCGGGCACCTATCTGGTGGCCGCCGCTCTCGTGGCCTCCCTGCGCAGACCGCCTCCCGTGCGGGAGCCACGCCCGGCCGGCAGCACCCTGCGCGCCGAGATCTGCGCGGGCCTGCGCGTCCTGGGCCGCGACCGGGTGCTGCGCGCGGTCTGCGCGGCCACCCTGCTGTGCAACATCGGCATGGGCGCCCTGATCGCCACGCTGGCCCTGCACGTGACCCGCTGGCTGGACGCGGGCGACACCGGCTATGCCGCCGCCATGACGGCGTACTCGGCCGGCGCGCTGGCGGGCGGCTTCCTCGCCCAGCGGATCGCGGCCCGCACGGGCCGGGTCCGGGCCCTGCTCCTCGGCTGCGCGGTCCAGACGGCCGCGCTGCTGCTCATCGGCTCCGTGCGGCAGGTGTCCGCCTTGGTCGCCGGGATGGTGCTGCTCGGCGCGATGACCATGGTGTGGAACGTCAACCAGGTCACCCTGATGCAGCACCGCAGCCCCGAGGCGATGACGGGCCGGGTCTCCTCGGCGTTCCGCACCGCGTCGACCTCCGGTGCCCCGCTCGGCGCCTTCCTCGGCGGGGCCGCGGCCGGTCTGGCCGGCCTCAACGCGCCCGCTCTGCTCGCGGCCGTCCTGTTCGGCGCGGCCGTCGTCGCGCTGATACCGGTCCGCGAGGCGGAGAGATCCGTCGCCGCCCACGAGGAGGGCGTCGTGACCGCTCGCACGGGCGGCTGATCAATTAGGTTGGAACACCTGGGGCAGGCACGAAAGAAGGCTGAAGTCGGATATGAACGCTCACGGCCGTACCAGGCTCGACCAGACGCCCGAGTGGACCGCTCTCGCCAAGCACCGAAAGGAGCTGGCGGACGCCCGGCTGCGGGAGCTGTTCGCCGCCGATCCGGCGCGCGGCACCCGGTACACGCTCCAGGTGGGCGACCTCCACCTCGATTACTCCAAGCACCTGATCACCGACGAGACCCTCCGTCTGCTGCGCGAACTCGCCGCGGCGACCGGTGTGTTCGGGCTGCGGGACGCGATGTTCCGGGGTGAGCGGATCAACGTCACCGAGGACCGGGCGGTGCTGCACACCGCGCTGCGGGC